>JBEKLQ010000007.1:0-67090 GCA_050010115.1 Acidimicrobiales bacterium
CACATCACGGGAACCGCTTCCCGTGTCCCCCCATGCTGATCCCCCGGACGGCCCCGCGTCAAGGGCAGGCGCGTTACATCTTGAAGACGCATCCGTCCCAACACGCCACGAGACGGGGTCGGCGCTTGCCCTTCAGCTCGAGCAGCAACTCCCGCGGGCCGTCCGGAGCCCTGCGCGAGTCGGGTCCGCCGTTGCTCTTGGCACTCGCGCGCCGGAACTTCACGCCGAGCTCGGGCGCCCCGACCGGATCGTATGCGCTCGCGTCGGCGGGTGGCTGCGTCGACACCTCCAGCATGGTCATCGCGCCGCCACAGCATTTCGTTCGCACCGGGCGCACGTAGGCCACTCCGCCGTGACCCTCGATGAAGACCACTGCCTCCGGGGACGCCACGACTCGCACAAACCTCAGTCTAGAGACGCCGACGCAATCTCCGTGAGCTGGGAAACGAGCGCCGGGGCCCACGCCTCCGACTCCGGCTTCATCAGCACGCTCCGAAGGATGCGCACCTCTGCGGGCTCATCCAGGCCGGCTGCGCCGGCACCGGTCGCGCCGGTCGTGCCGGCCCGACCAGCGGCATCGGCGAACCGGGGGTGCCGCCGGACCATCTCGCCGGCCTGCACCCGCAACAAGCTCAGGAACACCGGATCCGAACCCGTCATCGCCTCGGCGAACACCCGACCTGATGCCCGGTCCACCGCCGCCAAGCCACGATGCGGGTCTCGTTCGGGGAAATACGCCACGATGTCGAGCTCCGGCCGTTGGTACAGACTGAGCGAGTCCGAGGCGTCGACGAGCGCAGCCCACGACAGCGCAGCGCGCCTCGTTGCCGACAGCACCCGCCCGAGTCCCTCGCGCCCCAGGGGAAAGACCCGCAAAGTGAGCCAGAACGCCGCCGCGGCCGCACCAGCTCGTGAGCACTCGAGGCTGATCTCCCCGAGGTGCAGCGAACGCTCGGCGGTGTAGTAGGTGTACGGCGAGTCGTGGGTGTAGTGGCGAGCCACACCCGGATCGGAAAACAGCACGGCACCGCACCCATACGGCTGCAGGCCGTGCTTGTGGGGGTCAACGACTACCGAGTCGCATGACGCGATCGCCCCCCACGGAGCCGGGTCGATCCCGAGCGAACCCGCCCACTCCCGATCCCGCCCGACCATCGCGTAGAAGCCGCCATACGCCCCGTCCACGTGCACCCTCAACCCGTAACGGTCCTTCAGGGACAGCACCTCGTCCACGCGGTCGACGGCCCCGAGGGCAGTCGAACCGGCCGTCATCACGACAGTGCCGATCGAACCAGAGCGCGCGAGCGCTTCCACGTGATCGAGATCGATCCGGCCGGAGCTGTCGGTCGAGATTGCGATGCCCTCGACCCCCAACAAGTGGCACATCCGAGCGTGGGTGTAGTGCGCTTCGGAGCTGAAGGCGATGGCGCGGCCGGGGTGGGTTTCTCGGGCGACGAACAGGGCCTCCAAGTTCGCGACCGTGCCGCTGGAGGTGAGATGCCCGAGATGGGAGCCAAAGCCGAACATGCCCGCCAGTTGCGTCACGGCCTCCACCTCCATCTCCGCCGTCGCCGGGCCTCCATCGAGCGCGTGGTTGTTCGGGTTGACGAGCATTGCCGCCAGGTACGAGGCCACGGCCACCGGGTGCGGTGGCTTCAACATCTGGCCCGCATAGCGGGGGTGGAAGAACGGGTAGTTGTGCTCGAGGCGTGAGAACAACTCTGCGAACGGCGGCCCGAGCAAGTCGTCGCCGACCTCGACCGAGGGCGCAACGTCGAATTCGCCGTAGGTCGCCTGCCACTGCTCGTGATGCTCGAGCGCTGCCGTGATCCAACGAGCGAGGTTCATGGCTACAGCGTGCCCGATCGGCGGAGGCGGCCGGTTCCGGGCCCGTCAGGTCAGGCGCGCCACGGCCAGCGCGGCTGCAAAGAGCACGACCGCCCAGGACAGCAGGCGGAGCGCCCGCTCGGCCGGTTGGATCAGCGTCGCACGATCGACCGCACGGGTGCTCCCGTCCACCAGCGTGACCGTGCCGTTCACGTCGGTGACATGCCGCCGGACGAATCGCGCCGGGGTGCTCAACGCTCGCTGCGCGGCCGACAGGCCAACGGCACCGGTGGCCGCGAGCACGGCAGGGAGCGAGAGGCGCTGGGCTTGGGCGACGTAAGCGGTCAGGACCGGGAACGCGCCCCACGCCAACGCAAAACCTGCATCGGTGTGCACCAACCCCCCGAACAACTCAGCGTTGTAAGCCACGACGAGCAACGGCCCGAGCACGATGAACGGCACGAGCACCCAACCCACGCGTGTCACTCCGATGACACCGAGCGCGACCGCACCCGCCAACCCGACCGCCGATACCGCCACCAGCGCTCCCCTCGGGATCGCCGTGCCGAGCGGCCTGCCGTGCAGCTCGTCGAGCGCGTGGGCGGCCAGGCCGACGGCGAAGAAGAACGCCAGCAGCGTGGCCACTAGGCGGCTCACCTGTACGTGTGGCGCCAGCGAGGCGCCGATCACGACATAGGCGAGATGCCACGCGGTGTACGGCGGGTGGAGCAAGGTCCACCAGTCACCCGCGCGGCCCGGGCGGCCCGCGTAGTACGCCGACCGGAGCTCTGCGCCGCCCTCTGGTGCACCAGGCGGCGATGGTGGCAATGGCGCCGGCGCCGGATCAGTGCCCGGCCCGCTGGCCGATCCCGTTGCCGCCTTCGGTGCCTTGCGGGCTCGCCAGCTCACCCGGAGGTCACCCCGCGCGCCGTCCCCACATGACCAGTCCGCCGCCGAGGCTCATCCGGCGAACCCCGACCTCATGAAAGCCCGCGTCACGCCACGCCTTCACCGTCCAGTCGACCGGGTAGCGGCGGTAGTGATCCTCGATGTTGGGCCCGAGGAAACGCCCGACTTTCCACCATTCCTCTCCCCCGGTGAGGTACCCCCCCACTGGAAGGATGAGGCGCGTGTAGCACCACCAGGCGCAGCGCCATATCGGGTTGCCGGGCACGAGGAATTCGAGGCTGGCGACGACACCGCCGGGCTTGACTACTCGGGCCAGCTCCCCCAGCGTCGTGGCCGGATCGTCCACGTACCGGAGCAGGTACGTGAAAGTGAGGGCGTCGAACGCGCCGTCCGGGAACGGAAGCTGCTCGCCCCGGCCGAGCACGAGCTGCACGCGGTGCTCCAGCCCGGCCGCGACGACATTCTCCGCTCCCTGCCACAGCATTGACCGAGTGAGGTCGACTCCTACGACCTGCGCATCTGATCGGCGAGCCAGTTGCAACGCCACGCCGGCCGGGCCGGTGGCCACGTCGAGTACACGAGCCGGTGACTCCACGACGATGTGATCGACCATCTCCCGACGCCATCGTCGGTTCTGGCCCATCGACAGCAGTTCCGCCAGCCGGTCGTAGCGTCCGGGCAATCCGGAGAACAGCGCTTTGGCGAAGCGATTGTCCCTGGCGGTCGCGGGCGGAGGCATCACGCGGCCCACCGACCGGGCGAACAGAGCGCTGTCCGGAGGAAGTCCACCTGCAATACGAGCAAGTTCTCCGCCACGACCTCCTGGGGCGTCATGTGGGTGACGCCCGAGAGCGGCAGTACCGAGTGAGGCCGGCCTGCCGCCAACAACGCGGAGGAGAGCTGCAGCGTGTTCGCCACGGCGACGTTGTCGTCGGCCAACCCGTGGATCAAGAGCAGGGGCCTCTCGAGGCCGGCAGCGTCGCCGGCCAACGACGAGCGGTCATAGAGCGCAGCGTTTGTGCCGGGATGCCCGAGATACCGTTCGGTGTAGTGGGTGTCGTAGAGGCGCCACTCGGTGACGGGCGCGCCGGCGATGGCCGCGTGGAACACATCAGGGCGTCGCAACACCGCCAGCGCGGCGAGATAGCCCCCGAAGGACCAACCACGGATCGCCACTCGTGACAGGTCGAGGTCGCCGAACTCCTCGGCCACGGCGTGCAGCGCCGCCACTTGATCCTCGAGCACCGGGTTGGCGAGGTCGCCGTGGACGGCCCGGTCCCACTCGGGCCCCCGACCGGGCGTCCCGCGCCCGTCCGCAACGACCACGCAGTAGCCCTGATCGGCGAACCACTGGGACTCCAGGAACGCTGAAGAGGCCGCCAGCACCCGCTGGGCATGCGGTCCCGCGTACGGGTCGAGGAGCACTGGCAGTTTCGCCGAGCCGGGTTCGTGGTTCCGCGGGAACAACACCGCCGTGCGGATCGCCCGCTCGCCCGCTCGCCTCATGACGACACGAGGCTCGATCACTGGGATTTCCGCCATGGAGGCGATCGCTGCCACCTCGCGACCCTCACGATGGACCCCGACGGTGACGCCCGGACGGTCGAGATGCCGGACGACCGTGACCGTCGTCCCGCCCGCTCGCCAGGCCCCAGCCATCGTCAGGCTGGCCTCAGGGACCACCCGCGTCACACCGGTCGCAGCCGACCACGTCCAGGCACTGATCTCGGTCGGCTCGAGCGACGCCGCGAAGAGCACAACGTCATCGTCCACCCCGAGCACCGAACGAACCTGCAACTCGCCGGCAGTCACGATCTCGTCGCCGACGACGAGGCGCCGAGCGCCCTCGTGTTCGGTTGTCCACACCAGCTTCCCGCCGGGCAACCACGCCGGCACCCCGTCGACCAGGTCCACCCATGCCTCGTCCTGGTGGGACCGCACGAGCGTGGTGCGCCCAGAGGACGGGTCCACGTCCAGCACGTGGACCGTCCGCTGGTCCCGGCTCTGGACCACGATGAGGAGCCCGTGCTCTGACCAGCTCGCCTTGGCCACGTACTCGTAGGCCGTGCGATCCCACTCGATCTCCACGCTCCCTCCGGCGACGGAGACGACGTGCAGCGTGACGTCGGCATTCGCTGTACCGGCGGCCGGATAGGCGATCTCAACCGCGGGCGTGCCCGGTGACGAGGGATCGGCGATGTACCGGCGGCTCACCCGGCTCGTATCGACCCGGGCGACCAGCAGCCGGGTGCTGTCTGGTGACCACCAGTAGCCCTCCTGGCGATCCATCTCCTCGGCAGCGATGAACTCGGCCAGCCCGAAGGTCACGGCGCCTGCCGGATCGACCGCCTCCGGCGCCGCGAGTACGCGGTCACCGGATCCGTCCGCACCGATGACGTGCAACGCCCCACCCGACACGTAAGCCACCAACTCGCCGCCCGGCGAGAGACGCGGGTCGAGCGCGGGCCGGGACGCCGGCAGCTCGCTCACATCGCCGGTCTCCAGCTCGACGACGAACAGCCGCCCGGAGAGATCGATCACGGCCCGGTGCACCGGCACGTCGGTCTGGAACCGCACGACCCCGGCGGACGACTCCCGGGCGCGCTCGCGGCGGGCTCGTTCCTCCGGGGGAGGATCCTCGGCGGCGTCGCCGAGCAGTCGGGACGGATCGACCAGCAACCGCTCCTTCCCGGTCATCACATCCAGCTCGTAGAGGCAGGTCATAGCTCCGGTCCCGCTCACCGACCGCAGGAAGAGGACCCGATTGCCGCGTGGCGAGATCACGAAGCCGCGTGGCACGCCGAGCGTGAAGCGTCTGGTCCGTGCCTGTTGGCGGGGGAAGCTGATCTCGGTCACTGACCCATCCTGCCCGATCTGCCGGCTGGGCGGGCCACCCTGAGAGCCTGACGTTACCGGCCGACAGCGTACGCCTGCATCGCCCGAGGGTCCGCCCCAGCGCGCAGGAAGCCGTCGGCACCCCGGCTCACGGCACTGACCCGGCCGAGGGTCCAAGGCTCCGCTTCGATCACGGAGTGGCCGCGCCGCCTGAGCGAGGCGATGGCGTCGGCTCCCAATTCCGCCTCGACGACAAGCTGGTTCGGGTAGGCCTCGCGGGGATGGAACGACGAGGGCATGTGGTTCGAGTGCCAGGACGGCGAGTCGATCGACGCCTGCAGGTCCAGCCCGAACACGGCGTGACGGAGGAAGGCCAGCAACGTCCACTGATCCTGCTGGTCGCCGCCGGGTGTGCCAAAGGCGAGATAGGGGCGCCCATCGCGCAGCGCCAGCCCTGGGCTGAGCGTCGTCCGCGGTCGTTTGCCCGGGGCGAGCGACGACGCCAGCCCCTCCTCGAGCCAGAACATCTGGCCTCGCGTCCCGAGACAGAAGCCCAACCTCTCCACCACCGGCGAGCTCTGCAACCACCCGCCGCTCGGGGTGGCCGATACGAGATTGCCGAAACGATCGGCGACATCCAGGTGACAGGTATCGCCTCGCATGGCGCGATGCGAGCCTTCGGGAGGGCCGAGCCTCGGGTCCACCGCTCCGCCGTTTCGAGCCTCGGTCAGAGACTGGGTGACCAGAGCCGGCAGCTTCGGCGGCTTCCCGTCGGGTGACCCTGGCCTGAGGTCGAGACTGGCCTCCTGTCCCACGAGGGCGCGGCGCTCGCTCGCATAGGCCTCGGAAAGCAACGCCTCGAGCGGTACCTCGACGAACCGGGGGTCGCCATAGAACGCCTCTCGATCGGCGAAGGCCAATTTTGCGCACTCGGCCACGAGATGGACGAGATCGGCGCTGTCGGCGCCCATACCGGCGAGGTCGAAGCCTGCCAGCAGTGCGAGCTGCTGGAGGAAGACCGGCCCCTGTCCCCATGGCCCGGTCTTGCAGACCTCGAAGTCACCGAAGGCAACGCGCGACGGCTCCTCGAGCGACGCTCGCCACCTTGCGAGGTCGTGACCCGTGATGAAGCCGGCGTGAACACCATCGGCGTCGCGAGCGGGCCGGGCTGCGAACCGGTCGATCGCCTCGGCCACGAAGCCCTCGTAGTAGGAACGCCGTGCGCCCTCGATCTGTTGCTCACGGGTGACGCCGGCGGCCTCTGCCTCCTCGATCAGCCGGACGAACGTGGCCGCGAGCGCGCGGTTCGTCAGGCGGCTTCCAGGTGCAGGGACACCATGACTGAGCCAGATCGCGGCGGAGGTCGGCCAGTCGGTCGACATGCTCACTGCCACGGCATCGAGGGTGGCCGAGAGCGACGGCAGGACCGGGAACCCCCGCTCCGCGTAACCGATGGCAGGCTCGAGCACGTCGCGAAGCGACATCGTCCCGAATCGCCCGAGCACAAACATCAACGACCCGAACGCCCCCGGCACGCACGCGCCGAGCAATCCGGTGCCTGGGACAAGCGTCAGGCCGAGGTCCTGGAACCCTCCGATCGTGGCTGCCAGAGGCGCTGGGCCCTGGCCGTCGACAACGTGCACGGACTCGTCCGCCGCCGACCAGATGATCATCGGCGCCTCGCCGCCAAGCCCGTTCTGGTGGGGTTCGACGACCTCGAGCACTGCAGCGGCCGCCACAGCCGCGTCGAATGCGTTGCCTCCGCGTTCGAGCATCGCCATCCCTGACTGAGCCGCCAGCCAGTTCGTGGCGGCCACCATGCCAAAGCCGCCGACCAGCTCCGGACGGGTTGTGAACCTCGGGCTGAGGCTCACCGGGGACGCAGCTCAGAGTTGTCACGCGCCGCCGGCTCGGCTGGACAAGATGGACGCTGGTCCCGTGCCACAATTAGCCTCCCGCGTCGCGACGGTATGCAACCGTATAGGAGAGCCGGGCACGTGCTTCACGCTGCACGGCCGGTGAACGATCCGGGAGTTCGTCCCACCGGTGTCCAACACGCCGAGGTCGGAGCACGTCAGACTTGAAGCGCGCGGAGCGAGTCGAGACAAGCTGGAGGTTCGCACGGACAATGCCCGAAGCTGCCAGGCCGGTGATCCTCGCCGTCGATGACGAAGAGCACATCACGGAGCTGATCGCCATGGGGCTGTCGATCAGCGGCATGGACGTGTTGCGCGTCGGGACTGGCCGCGATGCCCTCGCCCAGATCGACAAGCAGCGACCTGATCTCGTCGTGCTGGACGTGATGTTGCCGGACCTCGACGGCTTTGAAGTAGCACGGAGGCTGCGCCAGGTCGAGGGAGCCGGCACGCGGGTGCCGATCATCTTCCTGACGGCAAAAGATGCGACGTCCGACAAGATCCAGGGCCTGAAACTGGGTGTCGACGACTACGTGACCAAGCCGTTCAGCATCGAGGAGCTCGTCGAACGTGTCCGCGCGGTGCTGCGCCGATCGCGGGGCTCCGGCCCGGGGGAGCACCGCCTCGCCTATGCCGATCTGGAGCTCGACGAGGACACCAGGGAGGTGTGGCGAGCCGGCGAGCTGGTGGAGCTCACTCCGACGGAGTACCGGCTTCTTCACTACCTGCTCTCCAACGCGCGTCGGGTCCTGACACGTGACCAAATCCTGGAGCGGGTCTGGGACTACACGTTCTCCGCCAAGGCCAGCGTGCTCGAGACGTATATCAGCTACCTGCGCCAGAAGATCGACCAGATCGACCCACCCCTGATCCGGACCGTCCGGGGCGTGGGCTACAGCCTGCGCCTTCCGCCAGGACACAGTGCCAATGAGTGAATCGGAGCGATTTCGGAGGCTCGTCGGTTGAGTCGAGGAGGCTGGTGCTCCATGCTCGCGAGGTGAGCCTTCGCCTTCGGCTGGTGCTGGGCCTCGTCGCGCTGCTCGTGCTCGGGCTCGGCTCGTTCGGTGTGGCGACCTATTCGCTGTATGCCCCATCCCAGTACCAGCGCCTCGACGACCAGCTCCGGACGTCGCTCCCGTCCGTGAGCCTTCAGCTCCTCCAAAAGGCAGGCATCCGGTACTCGCCGTCGGGTGGCGGGGGCGACGGCGCGCCCGGAGGGCCCGGGGACAACGACTACGGCAGCGGCAAGGGGTCGAGCCCTTCCGGCGGGCAAGGTCCAGGGGCGCCGGCCATGCCGATCAATTCCCCGGTCCCTCCCGGGACCTTCGCGGAGCTCATCAGCGACACGGGCAAGGTGCTCAGCAAGATCGCCTACCTCACCTCCAGCAATGCCGCTCCGAGGCTTCCCTCCCCCATCGGCACAATGGGTCCAGACGGGCGTGTGCTCACCACCGGGTCCGTGGTCGGCAGCACGACCTGGCAGATGCTGTTGAGCTCCGCAGCCCCCAGCCTCCCGGGCGGCCTCGTCGTCGTGGCGATCCCGACCGGCGGCGTGACGGGAGCCCTTCACCGCTTGCTCCTCATCGAGGCGGCCGTGGCCCTTGGCCTGCTCGCCCTCCTGTCCGCAGGCTCGTGGCTCCTCCTGCGAAGGGGCTTGCGGCCCCTCGAGCAGATGGCCACGACTGCCCGTTCGATCGCAGCCGGCGACCTGTCGCAGCGCGTCGGTCCGGAGCAGGGGCCGACCGAGATCGCCGAGCTCGGGCGCGCCCTCAACACGATGCTCTCCGACATCGAGGACGCCTTCGCCGAACGAGCCGAGACCGAGCAGCGCCTCCGCCGCTTCCTCGCCGATGCCTCCCACGAGCTGCGGACGCCACTGACCTCGATTCAGGGGTTCGCAGAGCTGTTCCGCATCGGGGTGAACAGCGAGCACGTCGACCAGGCGACGATCGCCCGCCGGATCGAGGACGAAGCTGCCCGCATGCGAACTCTCGTCGAGGATCTCCTGCTGCTCGCCCGCCTCGACCTTGCTCCCGAGCCACAGCAGGAGCCTGTCGACCTCTCAGTGCTGGCGGCGGACGCCTGCAGCGATGCGGTGGCGATGGCACCGGACCGACCGGTGACCCTGGATGCACCCGAGCCTGTCGAGGTGTTCGGCGACACCAACCACCTCCGCCAAGCCATCGCCAACCTCATCGCCAATGCCATCCGCCACACCCCTGCCGGCACCCCCATCGACGTGGCGACACGCCTCGACGAAGGGATGGGTGTCGTGCAGGTGCGTGACCACGGGCCGGGTCTCGACGCGGAGGCCTTGGGTCATGCCTTCGATCGGTTCTGGCAGGCCAACTCGGCTCGCTCGGGCGAGGGGGCGGGCCTCGGCCTGTCCATCGTCGCCGCCGTAGCCAGCGAGCACGGCGGCAGGGCGGAGGCCGCCAACGTCCAGGCCAATGGAGACGGCCCTGGCGATGCCAGCCGCGGCGCCGTCTTCCGGATCAGCATCCCGACCAGACGGCCGGAGCGCTGAATCCAGGCCGGGGCCAAGTCCCGTCTGGGTGCCGACAGTGTCGTAAACGGCTCGTTTACAGCACTCTGGGCACCCAGTCTCGGCGCCCCGGGCCTACGGCGCCCACCGAGCGATCGCCGAAGTTGGCGGGCTTGTGGATCGTGCTCTTCTTGTTGCTGCGCGTCCCGCTCGCACCCCCTGCCGCCGTCGTCGCCACGACGCTGGCGGTGCTGGCCGCCTCAGCAGTCTCGTCGGGCTGGGCTTTCACCACGGTCTCGGCCATGGGTGCCGGCGCGCTCGTGAGCCTCGGGCGCGCCGTGGTGCTGAGAGCACTCGTCGTCCGCCGGTCACCCGGCGCACCTGCGTATGCTCGTTTGACGTGACCGGCCTGCCCGACGCAGTCGTCGTCGGGTCGGGGCCGAACGGCCTCGCCGCAGCGCTCACCCTCGCCCGGGCCGGTGTTGCCGTCCACGTGATCGAAGGCGCTCCCACCCTCGGTGGCGGCTGCCGAACCGAGGAGCTGACCCTCCCCGGCTACCGGCACGACGTGTGCTCGGCAGTCCACCCCTTGGCGGCCGCTTCGCCGTTCTTCCGGTCCGTGCCGCTGGCCGCCCACGGCGTCAGCTTCATCCAACCGCCCCTCCCGCTCGCCCACCCGCTCTCCGGCGGCGACGCAGCTGTGCTGGATCGGTCCGTTGAGGCTACGGCGTCCGCGTTCGGCCGAGAAGACGCTCGCGCATACCGCCGCATGATGACACCACTCGTCCGTGACGCCGACGCGCTGGTCGAGCTCGTGCTGTCACCCATACGCATGCCGCCCCGCCACCCGATCTCCGCCGGCTATTTCGCGCTCGGTGGCATCCCCTCGGTCACACGTCTCGCTCGCCGTTTCACCGGTGATCAGCCGAGAGCCCTCTCAGCTGGCCTCGCCGCCCACGCGATGCTCCCGCTCGACGCCCTTGGCACCGGCGCCTACGTCCTCCTGCTCGCCATGCTCGCCCACTCCGCCGGCTGGCCCGTCGTCAGTGGCGGCACCGATCGGCTGGTCTCGGCGCTGCGCGCTGAACTGGAGGCCGCCGGCGCCACGATCGAGACCGGCAGCTATATCGAGCGGCTCGAGGAAGTCGAACCAGCCCGGGCTGTCCTGCTCGACATCGGCCCGGCGCAGCTGCTCTCCATGGCAGCCGATCGTTTGCCTTCCCGCTATCGAGCAGCCCTACGGCGCTATAGCTACGGGCCCGGCGTCTGCAAGGTGGACTGGGCGCTCAGCGGGCCGGTGCCGTGGACGGCACCGGCGTGTCGAGTGGCCGCCACGGTGCACGTCGGCGGCACCTTCGAGGAGATCGCCCGCGGTGAGGCCGAGGTCGCGAGCGGCCGGCACCCGGACCGCCCATTCGTCCTCGTCGCCCAGCCGGGAGTCGCCGACGAGACCCGTGCGCCTTCTGGCCACCACACCCTGTGGGCGTACTGTCACGTACCGAACGGGTCCTCGATCGACATGGCCGACCGGATCGAGACCCAGATCGATCGGTTCGCCCCCGCGTGGAGGGATCTCATCATCGGCCGTGCCGTCGCAACGGCCCGTGACGTTGCGCTCCACGACCGCAACTACGAAGGCGGTGACATCAACGCCGGCGCCGGCACTCTCACCCAGACGATCTTTCGCCCCCTGCCGCGCTGGAACCCGTACCGGACACCTATCGAGGGCGCTTACCTCTGCTCATCATCCACGCCTCCGGGTGGAGGGGTCCACGGCATGTGTGGCGTACACGCCGGCGCCACGGCTCTCAAGGACCGCTACGGCATCAACCGAACCGGTCGCGGAGGTCGAACTTGAGGACTTTGCCGGCTGGGTTTCTCGGGAGGACATCGACGATCTCCAGCCGGCTCGGCAGCTTGAACCGGGCCAGGCTCTCGGTGGCGAACTCCCGCAGTTCCTCGAGCGTGAGCTCCGCGTCGCCTTGGAGCACGACTACAGCGGTCACCGCCTCTCCCCAACGAGCGTCGGGCAACCCGATGACCGCCACATCGGCTACAGCCGGGTGCGTGTAGAGAATGCCCTCGACCTCGGCGGGGTAGACGTTCTCGCCTCCGGTGATCACCATGTCCTTGATGCGATCGGCCACGAAGAGAAACCCGTCAGCGTCGAAGTAGCCCACATCTCCCGTGTGGAACCATCCCTCGGGGTCGATAGCGGCCCTGGTGGCCTCAGGCCGGTTCCAGTAGCCCTTCATCACGTTCGGGCCGCGAACGCAGATCTCGCCTCGAGCCTGGGGCTCGGTCACCACGTTGTCGTCGGAATCCAGCAGGCGCACGTCGATGAACATCGGGGCCCGGCCGGCCGAGCCCACCTTCGCCAGCGCGTGCTCTGGCGTGAGGAACGTCACGCACGGTGCGGTCTCGGTGAGGCCGTAGCCCTGGTTGACCTGGATGCCACGGCCGATGAAGAGCTTGATGAGCGCTTCGGGCACGGGGGCGCCGCCGCAGACGAAGCTCCTGACGGTGGTGAGGTCGGCGTCAGCGAAGTCGGGGTGCTGGCTCACGAATAGCAACATGGCCGGGACGGCGAACGCGACCGTGACGTCGTAGCGGGCGATGTCCTCGAGGAACTTCCCCGGATCGAAGCTGCGGTGCAGGACGTTCTCAGCGCCCTTCATCCAGGCCTGCAAGGTCGTGACATTGAGGCCGCCGATATGGAACAGCGGTGCCACCACGAGCGAGACGTCGTTCTCCAGCAGGTCGGTGAGGAGCAACGCCGTCGTGTTGTTCCACCAGAGATTGGCGTGGGTGAGCATCGCTCCCTTCGGCCGGCCGGTCGTGCCCGACGTGTACATGATCAAGGCGACCTCGTCGGGGTCGACGGGCTCGCGAAGCGCCGGCGCGCCAGCTGCTGACTCAGCCTCGGCCCTGGCTGGGGCGAGGGTCGTCCACCCTTCGGCGGCACTCTCGGAGGCCAGGTACCGCTGGCACGGCAGCTCGTCGCGGACGGAGTCGATCGCGGCTCGGAGCATGTCGTCGGCGACGATCGTATGCACGCCGGCGTCGTTGATGATGAAACTCAGCTCTGGCGGGGTCAGCCGGAAGTTGAGCGGCACGAAGATGGCGCCGAGACGGGCGGCAGCGAACAGCGTCTCGAAGAACGCGGGGTGGTTCAGCCCGAGGAAGGCGACGCGGTCTCCATGCCGCACTCCCCCCTCGCGCAACGCCGCCGCGACGTGGTCGATCCGCTCGAGCATCGTTGCGTACGACCACGTCTCGCCTTCGAACGTGAGGCAGCGGCGGTTCGGCGTGAGCTTCACGCGCTCTTCGAACCATCCGCCCAGCGTGATGTCAACAGCCATAGCGACCTCCGTTTCTTCGGCGTTCATATTGCTATATCGGCGGCGTCGCCGGCGCCGCCACTCCTGGATCACGGGAACAGCAGCGGGTTCCTCGCCGATGCCGCCAGCCCACCGGGCGCGAGTCCCTTCAGCCAGGCGGCGAGGTCGAACGGCTGCAGGTCGTCTGCGGGCTCGCTCACCCGGGCGCCGTCACCGAAGTAGATGACCGTCATCACCGGACGGTGACCGGCAGTCGGGTTGGCCAGCGCCCGGTGCAACGTCCAGCCGGCGTGGAAGGTCGCGTCGCCGACTGCGAGCGCACCGTGGCTCGTCGTGAGAATGCTCCGGTCGCGCACGGCCGCAGTCGAACCCGCGGTTCCACGGGTGTCGCAGAGCGTCATCAGGCAGTGTCGGCGTCCGCTCCACCCTCGGTGATGGTACTCATAGCCACGCCGGCTGTTCGGGGACGCCCGCCGCCTCTCGGGTCAGCCGAAGGCACCCATCGCCCGCCTTGGTAGTCACTGCCGGATGAGTCGCCCTCCGTGAGGCGAGCGCGAGGTCACGCCACCTGCCGTCGGCGATCCGGCACAGCTGTTGGAGCTGGCGTCTCTCGCGGCTGCGAAACGGCGGCCCATCCCGCCCGGCGACCACGATCAGCTCGGCGGAGCCGAGGGATGCCCACGCGAGGTCGCGCGGACCTGCCAGCTCGCCGTCCGAACGCATGGTCTGCCCGGCACTGGCTCCGGCGACGAAGACCGCAAGCCACTCCGCTGCCGGTGGCGCTCCAGCGGTGGCGACGATGACTGGACCACCCGTCGGAAGATCGACAGCTGCCGCCCAGTCGCAGGAGAACACCGAGCAGACGCCGCGTACCAGCGCCGCCTCCAGCTCCGAGCAACTGGCGCCCTCCGTGAGCGACACGGCGACGTCGAGGACGTCCGAGGCCGGGTGGGGACTGCGGGACACGATCTCGCGCACATCCTCCACGTCCACACCACTGAGCGATCCGACGGCATCGACGAGCAGTCCCGCCGTCAGTCCGTCCGACACGTCGACTGTGAGCTCGTCCACCGCCCGGGCGCCGTCACGTTCGAGGATGTCGATGCCGACGAGGTCTGCCCCGACCTCCCCAATACGGGTGGCCAGCGTTCCGAGCGACCCGGGTCGGTCCGCTAGCCAGACCCTGAGCACGTACCTCATCACAGTGTGGACGCTACGCCTGCAATGTGAATGGAGCGTTGCGTACGTGCGAACGGTGTAGGAACTCTGGCCACTCGCGACGACGAGCGTGCCGCGGGCGTGGATCTCGGACGACACCGACTCCAAATAGGGCACAAGGACTCTACAGACGGCGCGGACGAAGAGCACATCCTATTATTCGAAGGAAGATCCGCGATCCAGGGGACCCACCGGGTATCCCGTCTGGCACGAGGGAGGTCCGGCGATGGCCGAGGGCACGGGTGTTGCGACGGGCAACGGCAGCGGTAAAACGCGGGGCGGGGCCCTGAGCCTCGATGCCGCTCCGGTGGCGGAGGGCTACGAAGCGTTCAAGCTGGAGCAACGTGGCATCGAGTTGATTCCCAAGGTGGACAGGAAGATGCGCCCCTCGGGTCTCTTCTGGATGTGGGCCGGGGCGATCTGGAACGTCGAGTTCCTCGTCTACGGCGCCCTCATGCTCTACTTCGGGCTCTCGTTCTGGCAGGCGGTGCTGGCCATCCTCGTCGGCAACCTCTTCTACGCGTTCCTCGGGTGGGCGAGCCTCCCTGGACCTGAGACGGGTACCACGGCGTTCATGGTCAGTCGAGCCCCCTTCGGTCGCAACGGCAACCGTGCCCCTTCCCTCTTCAACTGGATCACTCAGGTCGGCTTCGAGGTCGAAGGCATCGTCCTCATCGTGCTCATCATCGAGGCGATGTTCAGCAGAGAGGGAACGTTCCTCGATACTGGTGCGAAGGTCGCCGTGATCATCCTCGCGGTAGCCGTTCAGTTCATCGTGCCCTTCCTCGGCCACGCGACGATCATCAAGGTGCTGCGCTACCTGTCGTTCGTGTTCATCGTCGTCTTCGTCATCATGGCAGCCCTCGTCATCCCGCACGCCCACCTGAGCAGCTTGCACCAGCACGCCTCATGGTGGATCTGGACGACCGGGCTCGTGCTCATCGTCTCCGCCGGCGGGCTCGGCTGGACCGAGAACGCCGCCGACTACTCGCGTTACCTTCCCCGCGACACGCCCAAGGCGAAGACTTTCTGGTCCGCAGCGCTCGGAGGGGCGATCCCCTCCATCCTGCTCGAGCTCCTCGGGGCCGCTGCCTATCTCATCAGTCCGAAGGCCATCGCAGTCACGGGTCTTCCATCGTCGTTCGCCAGCTGGTTCTTCTGGCCGTTCCTGATCCTCGCGCTCCCGCAGCTGTTCGCAATCAACAGCATCGACATGTACTCCTCGGGTGTCACGCTGCAGGCGATCGGAATCCCGCTAAAGCGGTGGGGCTGCGTGGTCATCGACACCGTCATCTCCGGCGCGGTGACGGCGCTCGTGATCTTCAAGGGCAACTTCTACACGGACCTCTCGGGTTTCCTCGACTACATCGTGGTGTGGCTCGGACCCTGGTTCGGCGTCCTCATAGTCGACTACATGCTTCGTCGGGGCCGCTACGACCTCGTTTCGCTGGCTGCCAAGCGAGGCGGTATCTACTGGCGTGACGGTGGCTTCAACTGGAGGGCGCTCCTGTCCCTGGCGCTCGGCATGTTCGCAGCGATGATGTGGATCGATGCCGCCTTCTACGTGCCGGCCTACACCGGGCCGCTTTCGAACGGCACGCATGGCGCTGACTTCAGCTGGCTCTTCGGGTTGATCGTCGCCGGCGTTGTCTATGGTTTCCTGTCAATCCAGACCATCCGCAAGGAGACACTGCTTACTTCGGAGCCGTTGGAGCCGCTTACTTCGGAGCCGTTGGAGCCGCTTACTTCGGAGCCGTTGGAGCCGCCCCGCGCGTAGCCGGCTCCGGCACATGCCGGCGGAAGTGGCCGGATGACGCTGTCCCCTGCGGGACACTGCCGATGCAGCGAATCAACCGGGCGAGGTGCGTCACTGATGCTTTGTTGTCGACCACGGCGCGACCGCAACGTCTCGGCCGAGGTGGGCCGGTGGCTCGCTCGAGCCGGGCTCATCGACCCTGAGGAGCCCGCCCCCGACTCCGAGCACGAGGCCGGGACGGAACTGGGCTGATGATGGCCAGGCCGATCTCCTCCCCGGTCAGCCGCAGCGACTGATCGAAGAAACCCTCGCGATCCTCCACCACCCCGACCAAGTGCCCGAACAGCTCGAAGCTCACGATCCCGAATATCTGCGTCCAGGCCATCAGCGCCCTCACGACGAGTTGCGCAGGCACTCCACCCATGGCCTCGGCGGCGATCCGCTTGGCTTCCCGGCGGAGCTGGGGCGGCGTCGGGGGCAAGTCGGGCGGCGCCACGAGTGCGCCCGCCCAGTACGCGTCCGCCACCAGGCCGGCCAAGATGAGCGTGACACGGCTCGCCGGCACGATCGTCTCTGACGGCGCGCGGTACCCGGGCACCGGCGACCCGTACACGAGGGCGTACTCGTGGGGGTGCTCGAGCGCCCACCGGCGAATGGCCCGGCCGATCGCCATCCAGCGGGCCTCGTGGTCTCCATGGTCGCATGATCGGTCCGCAGCCTCCGCGGCGGCGCCGATGGCATCGTAGGCGTCGATGATGAGCGCCGTCAGCAAGTCGTCCCTCGACGCGAAGTACCGGTAGAGGGCGGAGGAGACCATCCCGAGCTCCCGCGCCACCGCGCGGAGCGACAGGGCCGGGGCACCCTCGACAGCCAGCTGCCGCCGGGCCTCGTCCTTGATCTCCCGCGTGAGCTCAGCGCGAATGCGAGCGCGAGCAGTTGTCGGAGCGTCCACGGTTCATTGTGGCACATACCGAGAGCAATGCTCATGATTCAGCGCACCGATCTCGCGAGACGCTTGGAAGCGCCGCTACTCTCCAGACGGGAGAGGAGCGTGCGATGGCAGATCAGTCACAGCGGGCGCTGTCCTTTGGGGCGGTCGCCGAGAGCTACGACCGCTACCGTTCGGGTCCGGTGCCCGAAGTGGCGGACTGGCTCCTCCCGCCGCAGGCGCAGGTGGTCGTGGATCTCGGAGCTGGAACCGGAGCGCTGACCCGCCTGCTCGTCGGTCGGGTTCGCCAGGTTTTCAGTATCGAGCCGGATGCGCGGATGCGCGACGTCCTCGCCCGGCGGTGTCCGCAAGCGACTGCGCTCGAGGGCCGCGGCGATGCCATACCCCTCGACGACGGCGTCGCCGACGCGGTCCTGGTGTCGTCCGCCTGGCACTGGATGGACGTCGAGCCCACGCTGGTGGAAATTGGCCGCGTCCTTCGTCCACGCGGGCGCCTCGGAGTCGTCTGGGCGGGACCCGACCGCTCGGTCCGGTGGTTCAGCCAATGGATCCGCCGCGCCAGGGACACGAGCGGTGTCTCGGCTGAGACGCTAGAGGCGCTGATCGGCGATGCGGATGGCGAGACCGGTGGCCAGACGGATGGCGAAGCCGGTGACACCGCGGGGAGGAACCCATCCGGATACGAGCGCAATCGTCTCGAGCTCCCGGCGGGCGCTCCCTACGCCCAACCCGAGTTCACCGAGATTCGCTGGTCGAGAACGATGACCATCGATGACCTCGTCGGCCTCGCCGGCACCTATAGCCGGCTCATCACGCTCCCCGCGGACGTGCGCACCCAAGTCCTGCAGCGCGCCCGCTCCTGGCTCGAGAGCCAGCCGGAGCTCGCCGAGGCCGAGCAGGTCGAGCTCCCTTTCCGAGCGGTGTGCTGGCGCACCGACCGGCTGAGCTAAACGATCGGCCGGCTGGACTACACGATCGGCCGGCTGGCCTGCACGAGGCCGCGGATCTCGCGCAACGCCACCGACAGCGCCGCCAAGTCCGCGCGACCGCTCGCGACAATGCCGTGGATCGCCACCAGGCAGCGATCCGCCACGCTGCCGATCTCCGACAGCCACCGCGCGACGTGCTCGACGCCGCTCATACCGGGCTCGCCCAGCCGCAGCACCTCGGACGTGATCGAGGCCCTCGCCGAGTACAGATCCTCGCGGACGGCGGCCCGAGCCAGCGCCTGCCAGCGATCATCCCGCGGCAACGCCACGATCCGCGCCAGCAGCCAGTCGAGCAAGAGGGGCTCTCCGAGGGCGAAGTACACCGACGCCGTGGCCTCCAGGTCGCGCGAGGCAGCACGGGCGATGTCGCTCAAATCGAGCCCCGCGAACAGCGCCGGTAGCTCAGCGATCCGCCGCGCCAGCTCCTCCGGGACACCAGCGGCGACGTTGCGCTTGGTCGCGGACTCCTGCCAGGCTGTGTCGGCTGGCCCGACCAAGCCAGGCAGGTGGTCGGCGAGCAGAGCGAGGCCGTCCGCGAAGTCCGACACCGTGGCTGCTACGTCCAGCGGGTGCCGGCGATGGCCGAGCAGCCACCGGCTGGCCCGCTCCACCAGTTTTCGGGCTTCGAGGAACAGCTCGATCTGAACCGCCGAGGAGACCCTCGAATCGAGGGCCTCGATGTCCGACCAGACCTCGTGCATCCCGAACATCTCCCAAGAGGCGAGGTGCGCTCTCGTGATATCGGAAGTACTGCTCCCGGTCTCCTCCGCCAACCGGAAGACGAAAGTCGTGCCGCTCCGGTTCACCATGTTGTTCGTGATCCGGGTAGCGATGATCTCCCGCCGCAGCCGGTGGCGGCCCAGCTGCTCCAGGTGCCGCTCGCGTAGCGCTGCCGGGAAGTAACGCTCCAGCTCCTTCGAGCAAAACGGATCCTCGGGCAGGTCGGACGCCACCAGGTCGGTGAAGATCGCGCTCTTCGCATACGCGAGCACCACGGCGAGTTCCGGCATCGTGAGGGCGTGCCCCGAACTGGCCCGTGCGCGCAACTCCTCGTCGGATGGCAGGTACTCGAGCTCCCGGTTGAGCCCCGCCCGCTCCAGCGCCGTGAGCCCCCGAGCGTGCACGTCGAGCATGCTCAAGGCCTGCGAGGCGGCGTTGTACAGCGCCCGCGTCTGCGCCTCGTTGTCCTCGAGCACGTGCACCGCCACGTCGTCCACCATCTCGGCGAGCAACTCGTCGCGCTGTCGCCTCGTCATCGCGCCATCGGCGATGACTTGCCCGAGCAGGATCTTGATGTTCACCTCGTGGTCCGACGTGTCGACTCCGGCAGAGTTGTCGATGGCGTCGGTGTTGATACGGCCGCCCTCCATGGCGAATTCGATGCGGCCGCTCTGGGTGAGGCCCAGGTTGCCCCCTTCGCCCACAACCCGGCAGCGCAGCTCCGGCGCGCTGATCCGGACGTTGTCGTTGGCCTTGTCACCGGCGTCTGCGTTCGTCTCTTCGGAGGATTTCACGTACGTCCCGATCCCACCATTCCAAAGCAGGTCGACCGGTGCCTTCAAGATCGCTTTCACCAGCTGGTCCGGCTGGAGCGAGTCCTCTTCGATGCCGAGTACGGCTTGCACCGGCGCGCTGACGGGGATGCTCTTTGCAGTTCGGGGAAACACCCCTCCGCCAGGCGAGATCAAGGCCGGGTCGTAGTCGGCCCACGACGATCGGCGCAGGCCGAACAACCGCTGACGTTCCGTGAACGAGACCTCCGGATCCGGGTCCGGGTCCAGGAACACATGCCGGTGGTCGAACGCCGCCACCAGCTTCAGATGGCGCGACAGCAACATCCCGTTGCCGAATACGTCACCGGACATGTCACCGATCCCGACGACCTCGAGCGGCACGGTGTCGGCATCGATGCCGAGAGCGCGGAAGTGCCTGCGTACCGAAACCCACGCACCTCGGGCGGTGATCCCCATGGCCTTGTGGTCGTAACCTGACGATCCGCCAGACGCAAAGGCGTCGCCGAGCCAGAACCCGTACTCCTCCGAGATGGCGTTGGCGATGTCGGAGAACGTCGCCGTCCCCTTGTCGGCTGCGACGACGAGATAGGGATCGTCGCTGTCACGGCGGACGACCCGCGAGGGCGGAACGACCTCGCCACCGACCAGGTTGTCGGCAAGGTCGAGCAACCCCCGGACGAAAGTCTGGTAGCAGGCAATCCCTTCGGCTTGCACCGCGTCGAAGTCGCCGACCGGTGGCGACTTCACGACGAAACCCCCCTTCGCCCCTCCAGGCACGATCACCGCGTTCTTGACAGCCTGTGCTTTCATCAGACCGAGGATCTCCGTGCGGTAGTCCTCCGGGCGGTCGGACCAGCGGATCCCTCCACGGGCCACCTTCCCGGTCCGCAGGTGGACGCCCTCGACCCTGGGTGAGTAGACGAAGGTCTCGAACATCGGCCGCGGCAGGGGCGCGTCGGGGATGAGGTTCGGATCGAGCTTGATGGACAGCCACGGCTTGGGGCCGCCGGCCTCCGTTCGTTGGAAGAAATTCGTCCGCAGGCTCGCCCTCACGGCGCCGAGCATCCGCCGGAGTGCCTGGTCCTCGTTCAGGTTCAGGACCGAGTCGAGGCCCCGCTCGAGTTCGGTCACAAGCTGCTTGGTCGTGAGCTCGCGCTCATCCCCGCCGAGCACGAAGTCCGGATCGAAGTACGTGCGGAACAGCTGTACGAGCTGACTGGCGATCGTCGGGTTGTTCGCCAACGTCGAAGCGATGTACTCGGTGCTGAACGTGGTACCTGCCTGTCGGAGATACCGGGCGTAGGCCCGGAGGACGGTCACCTCGTCGATGTCCAAGCCGGCTCGCAGCACCAGCCGGTTAAACGCGTCGTTGCCGACTTCTCTGCGCCACACCTGGAGGAATGCCTCGCGGAAACGGACCCGCACCTCGTCGGACTCGAGATCGGCCGGATTCGAGGAACGGAGCCCGAAGTCGTAGATCCAGGCGACGTCGCTGCCGAGCGGGGACACCTCGTACGGGCGCTCGTCGACCACCTGGAGGCCCATGTTCTCGAGCAGTGGCAGTACGCCCGACAGCGTGATCCGCCGACCTTCGCGGAACAGCTTCAACCGCAGCCCACCGGCTGCCGACTCGAGCGGGCGGTACAAGCTGACGGTGAAGCCGCCGCAGTCCGCCAGGCTCTCGATATGTCCCAGATCGGACACCGCCGCCCGTGGCGCGAAGTCCTCCGTGTAGGAATTCGGGAAGGCATCGGCGTACCGGCTGTGCAGCTCGAGCCCCTTCTCCTCGCCGAAGCTTTCGACGAGCGCCTCGCGCAGGTCGTCGGGCCAGGAGCGCATGAGATCGGCGAGGAGGGTTTCGAGCTCGTCGATGTCGAGGTCCGCGTCCGGTGGCGACTCGGTGTAGATCACCACGTGCAGCCGGGCCAGTACGGCCTCGGTGACGCGGGCCGTGTACTCGAGGTGGAGACCACCGAACGCGTGCAACAGGGTGTCCTGCACTCCTTGCGCGACGACGCTCGTCAGCCGGTCACGGGGAAGGAACACCAGGCACGACACGAAACGCCCGAATTGATCCCGTCGCACGAGCAGTCGCAGCCGCTGGCGGTCCTGCAACGAGAGAATCACCATGGCCTGGTCGAACAAGTCGTCCACACCGATCTGGAAGAGCTCGTCGCGCGGGTAGCTGTCCAGCAGGTTGGCCAATGCCTTGCCGCTGTGGCTGTCGGGCGGCAAATCCGCCCGCTCGAGCACGTCCGCCACCTTGCGGCGAACGATCGGTATCTCCTCGGGCCACTGCTTGTAGACGCTGGTGGCATACAGCCCGAGGAACCTCCGCTCAGAGACCACCTTCCCCTCCGCGTCGAAGCCCTTCACCCCCACATAGTCCAGATACCTTCGCCGGTGCACGGTACTGCGCGAGGTCGCCTTGGTGATGTTGAGCAGGTCCGGTTCGAAGGCGCGCAGCCGTACCTCGGCAGGCAGCTTGGCGAAGCGGTGACTGGGCGGCCGGCCGCCGGTCTCGCGGAGGATCCCCAGCCCGGAACCCCCGACCGCACGGAGCTCGACCTCCCCTCCCGCCCCACCCAGCTCGTACTCGCGGTAGCCGAGGAACAAGAAGTTCCCATCGACGAGCCATCGGAGGAGCTCGGCCGCCTCCCGCCGCTCGTCGGCGCCCACTTCGGCTGGATAGGACCTGCCGTCACCGGGGGTGCCGGCGAGTTCCTCGGCGATCGACAGAGCGCGCCCGCTCATGGCGGACCAGTCCTGCACTGCGGCCGTCACATCGCCGACGACACGAACAAGGTCGTTCCGGATCTCCTCGAGCACCGCCTGGTCGGTCTGGCGGTCGACCTCGATGTGCATGAACGACTCGCAGAATGTGCCGTCCGTGCTCGCCTCCGCGGCGCCGCCGCGCTGGGCGGGCAGTATCTCCACGAGCTCACCGCCGGCGTCCCTCCGAACCGTGACCATCGGGTGGATCACGAGGTGCAGTCCACAGCCGTGCCGGGTTAGCTCCATGGCCATCGAGTCGACCAGGAACGGCATGTCCTCGGCGACGAGCTCCACCACCGAATGCGGGGACACATAGCCATAGCGATCGAGATCTGGGGCGTACGCCCGCACCCGAACCTCGCCGGGCGCCCGGCACGTGCCGAAGCCGAGGTGGGCCATCGCTGCGCCGTACAGATCAGGCACGTGCCGATCTGCCAGGTCGGACGGCTCCGTCCGCGCGTAGTACTGGGCTACGAACGGCTCGAACAACCCAAGCTGCTCGTGACTCAGGCGCTTCGACGCGTACGCCAGTACCCGGCCGATGATCTCGGCTCGGACCTCGGACCCCAGTGTTCCCATGCCCGTCCCTTCTCGTGAGCTCCCCACAGTCTGCCGCGCTGACGGTCACCTCACAGCTAACTGGAGACCCAAGGAACCGCTGCGCCCTTGGCGGTGTCACGGTTCGTTTGCACAAGTGCAGAGTTCGCGTGACAGCGAGCCGGCCGGCGAAGCCCTGGCGCCTTGGTGGTGTCACGGTTGGTTTGCACAGTGCAGAGTTCGCGTGACAGCGAGGGCCAACTGCGCTGCTCGAGAGTTAGGAAGGAGTGGAAGCGCCGGCGACCCGCACCGGTTCGGCAAGGTTGAACCCGTCCACCTCGATGACCGGACTGCCGCCGAGCAACATGCCCCCGGCATAAGAGGCGACGACGCTCGCCGACTGACCGCCGAACAGCGTGACGTCGTTGTCGTCCCACCAGACCGGAGCGACCGGAGCCGCCGTGTCCGCATCACCGAGGTCCGCCGCGTCCGCATCACCGTGTGCCGACCATACCGACGCGTGCAGGCCCACAGCCGCCACGCCGCCAGGCGACACGTTGCGGATCGTCACGGTCGTCACCAACTGCCCGTCGGCCGGCTCAGCGGGCGAAGTCGAAGCAGCCACTTCGATCATGGCCGCGTCAAGCCGCTCGAGCCCTCGCAAGTCGGCGAACTCGGCCGTGGGGGTGTACTGCCACGTCGTCTGGTCGAGCGCAAGGACATCGTCGACGGTCGAGAGCCAGTAGACATTGCGGCTGATTGCGATCGCTCCGGCACCGGTCAGCGTGAGCTCGAGGAAGTAGGTCGGGCCGATGCCCGGAGGCAGCTCGACCGGCATGACCGTCACGGCCTCGCCCGGCGCAACCGAACCGACCTCGACCGTGCGACTCAGCGCCACAGCGCCGGTGCCATCACGCACGGCGCAGTCGAGCGCGAGCGCCGGCGTCGCCGCTTGTGTCCGGTTCACGACCACCACCGTCCGGTCGCCGTAGTCGTACTGAACGTGGACCGGTTCGTTCGCTTTCTTCGTCCCGAAATACGCCGCTGCCGGGTCGAGGTAGTGGTCCCATATCTGCCAGTTGAGGCTCGGCCAGGCACTGTTCAACATCCAGTACACGACGCCGGTCGCCGGTTCCGGTCGCCCGGCACGAGCCCCGTACGCCTCGAACTGGGCCCGGGTCGCCTCGTAGCTCACGAGTTGCGCCTTGGCGACGAAGTCCCGCAGGCTGCGCGGTTCGCCGTAGCGCCCGGTGAGCGCCCGATGGACGATGACCAGGTTGTCAAACTCCGATGGCGGGCCGGCGTGGAACTGTTTTGCCTCCGGCGCACGCCACAGTTGCTCGAGCTCGCCGGCCGACAGCATCCTCTCGAGGCTGGCGAGCCGCGGGATGTTGTTGCCGGCGCTGGTCTCGGAGTTGAACCCGATGGCTCCCCCGAGTGATGGGTCGTTCAGGTACCAGTAGCTCGGCGGGACCCAGGCGTAGGGCCCGGTCATCTTCATACCCGAGGGCCCCGCCTCCTCCGTCCCCTCTGCTGTCGCGGACGAGATGATCGGGAGGTCCCAGCGCGCCCGAGCCAGGGCGTCCACGTAGAGGCGGCATGCCCGAGGCTCAGGCGGGAAGTCGCTGCCGATGACAAAGCCGAACACCGACGGGTGATTCCCCAGCCGATATGCCTCGGCTTCCATCGACCGCTCGGCCACGTCGAAGTCGTGGTCGTCCCACGGCGACCCGCCGGTTCCGGCATGTGCCTCCCATTTGTTGCAGCACTCCCACCCCGGCATCACGAGCATCCCGATCTCGTCGGCGCGCTCGAAGAACTCCGGGTTCTCACCCTTGCCTTCGAGGCGGATCGTGTTGAGACCGATGTCGGCGGCGTAGCCCAGTTCGTCGGCGATGCGTTGGGGATCGTGGCGCAGGAACAGATCGGGCGACCATCCACCTCCTCGGATCGGCGTGTACCGGCCGTTCACGAAGAAACGCCGCCCCCCGCCAGCTGCGACATCGCTCGCGATCGACCGGATGCCGAACGAGGCCGTCGCCCGATCGCTCAGCGCGCCGTCGAGGGTGGCGGCGATCTCGAGGTCGTAGAGCGGCTGCTCACCCTCGCCCCGCGGCCACCAGATGGCTGGGGCCCGGATCTCCGCCTCCGCCCGGTACTGATGCGTCGCGGTAGCGGTAGTGCCGGTAGCGGTAGTGCCGGTAGAGGTAGTGCCGGCGACGGCACCGGCGACACTCACCTCGCCTCGCAACTCGATGGGGCCGGTCGGCCCCGAGATCGTCATCCGTATCTCGGCCACGACAGGCTCGCCCGACAGGCTGTCGACGTCGCAGGTGACCACCACCCGCGCCACGTCGAGCTCTGGCGAGAGCTCGGCCGTGACACGAGGATGCGAGAGGCGAACCTGGCCGGTCGGAAGGATGAAAACGTCCCGCCAAATGCCCATGTTGTTGTCCGGCGGCCATTGGTTCCAGTCCACCCAACCGATCGAGAGGTCGGTCATCGGGCCACCCGGGTGGACGAGGTACGCCAGCACGTTGGCACCGCGGCGAACGAGATGGGTTACGTCGAAGGAGTTCGACGTGTAGGCGCCGGCGATCGCCTCCCGCCCGGCAACCCGGATGCCGTTCACCCAGAGATCGGCGCCCGGGATGATCCCGTCGGAGCGGATGCTCAGATGCGAGCCCGGCGACGCCGTCGACCGGAACGTCGTGCGGAACCACCACGGCACCTCGAACATCGACCGGTCGACCTCGTCCCGCAAGCAAGTCGAGTAACTGACGTCCCTGATACGTCCGTTGTGCAGCAACGCCGCCATGACCGTCGACCGGGGCGAGGCGTCGTACCAGCCGCTCGCCCGGTAGTCGGGCTGGGAAACGACCGATCCGTGCACCGGGTCGGTCGCCGACGACTGCACCTGCCAGGACCGGACAACTGCCGCGTCCCCGCGGCAATCTGCTCTCGTGGGGATGTGCGTCACCGCTCGAGCATGGCACTAATGCGCCCTCGTCCGACAACGATGTCCCCGCCCCTGACCGTTGAGTTGCCGCTGCCTTCGTGCGGGTTCGCGGTCTCAGGCAGAATGCAGGCATGCTGACGAGCGACGACCGCATCCTCACGACTCACGCCGGCAGCCTCCCCAGACCGAAGGCACTCGTCGAGCTCCACGGTCGCCGCAGCCGTGACGAGCCGGTGGACACCGACGAACTGCGCCGGCAAGTCGAGGAGGCGACCGCCGCCAGCATCGCCGCCCAACTGGAAGCCGGCATCGACATCGGCAACGGCGGCGAGCAGGCACGCGAGAGCTTCTTCACCTACGTGAGCCATCGCATGACCGGATTCGGGTTCGGGGACGAGAGCCATCGCCCGCTGATGGCCGACCTCGCCGACCATCCGGACTTCCTCGACCTCGTCCTCCCTCGTCGCCAACATGCGCCGGTCGATCTCATGAGAGCACCGGCGGCGATCGGTGCCGTCGCCTACCGGGACACGAGCGAAGTCGATGAGGAGTGCCGCCTGGTCGCCGGTGCCGGCTTTCGCGAGACGTTCATGACGGCGGCCTCGCCCGGCATCGTCGCCGCGGCGATGGACAATCGTCACTACCCGTCACGAGAGGAGTACCTGCGGGCCATCGCGGCGGCGCTCTCGACCGAGTACCGGGCGATCACCGATCATGGGCTATTGCTCCAGATCGACGCTCCCGACCTCGCCCTCGAACGCCACACCCTATTCGCCGACCGGCCACTCGCCGAGTTCGGAGAGTGGGTCGAGCTCGTCATCGGCGCGATCAACATGAGCCTGGCCGGGATCGACCCCGCGCAGGTGAGGTTGCACGTGTGCTGGGGCAACTACGAGGGCCCGCACACTCGGGATGTACCGCTCGAGGACATTCTGTCGCTGCTGTACGAAGCGCACGTCGGTGCACTCGTACTCTCGATGGCGAACCCACGTCACGCTCACGAGTACCGCTGCTTCACGCGAAACCCGCTTCCCGGCAACATGATCCTCATTGCCGGAGTCATCGACACGACGACGAACTACGTGGAGCACCGCGAGGTCGTCGCTGCGCGCCTCGACCGTGCGGCGCAGGCCATCGGCGACCCCCACCGGGTCATCGCGGGCACTGATTGTGGGTTTGACACCTCGGCGGGTTATGGCGCGGTCGCTCCGTCAGTGGTTTGGGAGAAACTCCGCTCCCTCCGCCAGGGCGCCGACCTCGCCTCGTCCCGCCTCTTCTGAGGGCGGCCGCGCCCCACCTGCTCAGTTCGTGTTCTGATCGGTCCCCGTGCCGGAGTTGCCGGCGCCGCCGGCCGTGCCGGCCGTGCCGGCCTTACCGGCGGTCCCGGTCGGCCACCATCGTGGTCACTTTCTCCAGCTCCGTGGGGGTGAGACGCCTATCTCGAAGGTGTAGGGAGTCCAGAAGGTCCTCGAGCGCAGCGGCCCGATCCGGCGGTGCTGCCGCGGTATCCGGCGGGCCCTTAGGGCAGATCCCAGATCAGCTTCGCGCCCTGCTCTCCGGCGGCCGAGCCAGTGCTGCTGCGACCACCACCACCACCACCATCATCATCATCATCATCGGCACCAGCAGCGACGTGCGGCATCGCTAGGGTGGCGCGGTGCCGGCCACCACGAGTGACACTCCCGCCGACGGGCTCTTGCTCGTCGGCCACGGGAGCCGATCGGAGGAAGGCCGGACGGAGACGCTGGAGCTCGGCGGGCTCGTCGCCGCCGAGGCGCCCAGTGTGGCGGTGGAGACGGGGTTTCTCGAGCTGTCGGAACCGCCGGCCGGCACCGCCCTCGACCGGCTGGTCGCGAGGGGCGCGAGCCGAATCGCCGTGGTGCCGCTGATGCTGAACGCCGCCGGCCATTCGAAATCCGACGTGCCGGCGGTGGTCCTCGAAGGCCGCGCCCGCCACGGGGGCCTTGACCTGCAGTACGGTCGGCCGCTCGGTCCTGACCATACGGTGCTGGCACTTGCCGGGGAACGCATCGCTTCAGCCGGCGGAGTCGGCCTTCCTCTCGCGCTGCTCGCCCGCGGCACGTCGGATCCCGACGCCAACGCCGAGGCCTACCGGGCGGGCCGCTTGGTGGCCGAGTACGTGGGCAGCCCGCTCGTGGTCACCGGCTTCTCAGGCGTCACCTGGCCGAGCGTCAGCGAGACCCTCGAGCAGCTGCGGCGCCAAGGAGTCGAGCGCCTCACCTGCTTCGCCTGGTTCCTGTGCACCGGCCTCCTCGTCGACCGGATGAAGTCCGACTTTGCGGAGTTCGCCGAGCGGACCGGAATCGAAATCGTCGACGCCGGCTACCTCGGCCCCGACCCCTCGCTCGTACAGCTCGTCCTGCAACGTTACGAGGAGGCCTTGGTCGGCGACATCAGGATGAACTGCGACACTTGCGCCTACCGGAGACCGTTCCCCGGTCTCGAGGACCGAGTCGGCCAGGAGCTCGGTCTTGGGCACTCGCACCTCGCGTTGGAGCACCGCGTTCACGCGCACCACCAGCCGGTCGAGCACCTGCTCGCTCCTGGCTGACCGCCGACTGGCTGCCACAACGCCGCTGCCGTTCTCCGAAGCTCGACTCGCCCATCACCCGCAAGCCGGATCGGCCGTGGCCTGGCAGACTGACGTCATGTCATCGAGACCGTCCGGCGGATCCAGCGCCGGCGGCGGGGCAGCCGGTCCTGACGTCCGGAAGGCCCTGGCGTACCTGGCCATCGGGGTCTGGAGCTCGAGCGTCATCGTCGCTGGCCTGCTCTTCTACCTGCTCGGTCCGCGCCGTCACCACGTTGAACTCGGCGCGATCGTGGCCGCGATCTATCTCATCGGCACGGGCGCTGTCAACGTCTTCTACCTTCGCAGGATGAAGCGTCAGTGGGCCGAACGCCTCCCCAGCGGCGGCTCCGGGCTCGGTCCCTCGGGCCGGAGTCGGTAGGCCGGATCAACGGGAGGCGGGGTCATGGGGATTCACTTGGAACCTGCGGACGAGTACATGCACGATCCCGGGGCGGACACGACCTTCAACGAGAGCATGTACTTCAACCTCTACGACCCGGCGGCCCAGCTCGGTGCCTTCTTCCGGGTGGGCAACCGCCCGAACGAGGGCACCGGCGAGGTCACCGTGTGCTGCTACCTGCCCGATGGGCGTGTGGCGTTCATGTTCAAGCGCCCAGAGGTCGAGAGCAATGAGGGTTTCGATGCGGGAGGGTTGCGCTTCGAGGTCGTCGAACCGTTCGAATCGCTCAGTGTCGCCTACGACGGGCGACTCGTGGTGCTCGACGACCCTCTCGAGATGGCCCACCCGGGCCGAGCCTTCACGGAGAACCCTCTCGTCAAGGCGTCGGTCCGCCTCGACTACACCAGGGTGAGCCCGATGTTCGGCGGGGAGAACACCGAAGCCGAGGAGCGGCCGGGCGAGGAGTTTGCCAAGGGCCACTACGAACAGCTCGTCGCCGCCTCCGGGAGCATCAGGATTGGCGATGAAGTGCATCACGTCGGCGGGTACGGGCTACGGGATCACTCCTGGGGTCCGCGGACGTGGCAGGCGCCTTGGTACTACCGGTGGTTGACAGGGAACGCAGGGCCAGGCTTCGGGTTCATGGGCTCCCGTATCGCTCGGCGGGAGGGTGAGGGCTTGAGGGGTGGTTTCGTCTTCGAGGACGGGGAGATGTACCTCTGCGATCGCTTCGAGATCGCCACGACGTGGACCACCGGCACGGCGGTGCCGTACCACGAGGGCATCTCGGCGCGGATCAGCTCGAGCTTCCACGACCGCGAGTGGGAGGTGTCCGGCCGCGTGCTGCGGCTCATCCCGCTCCGCAACCGGCGCGAAACTGCGGACGGCTCGTTGCTGGTGACCCGGATCTCCGAGGGCCTGACGGAGTGGACGCTGGGCAACGGGAGGATCGGCTACGGCTTGTCGGAGTACCTCGACCAGATCGTCGACGATCTGCCGGTCGGGCTCGCCGAGTAGCCAGTCAGCGGGCGAGCATTGCCGCCGCCCGGGTCCATTTGGTGCCAACGAGCGCACGATGGTCGATCAGCTGGAATACGGCCAACTCCCAGCGACTTCCCAGTGAAAGTGCCGCAAATTCGCCGTCTTCCACCTCTATCCTGTCGGCGTGGCCACGCCCGCCGTGAAGACCCCGCGACCGTCCGTGCCGCTCCGGCCCCGGTCGGCCGCACCGGGATCCCGGTCGCACCGGAAACTGAATTGGATGCAGCGGACCCGGATTCGGGTCCAGCGAGCCCACGCCCGCCGAATCGAGCGGCGCTCCGCACGTCGCTTCTGGGCGGGTCGCCACCCCGTGGCAGCGGGAACCATCGTCGTGGTGCTGGCGCTGACGCCCGTGTGGGTCTCGCTCAGCTCGGCGGTGACCAACCCCTCACTCGGCGCCAGTGTTCCGGCCCGCTTCGCCGAGTGGTTGCGCGACCACGGCGGCAGCTCCGTCGTCGTCTGGGCTGAGAACGAGTGGTACTCCCATCACCCGCCGCCTGTCGGGGGCCGGCCACCCAATGGGGCCATCCCGCTACCGCCTACGAAGACGGGATCCGGCTCTGCAACTGGGTCTGGGTCGTACCTCCCTGAGCCGAAGCCCATCAAGCCGCTCGCATCGCCGCCCATTGCGGGCGAGGGTCAATGGCATGCCGCAGGCCGGCTGGTCAATGGCGTGCCGGCCGTGTACGAGGCGTTTCTCCGCCCTGATGCCGTCCACACCAGCCTCGTCGTGGGCGTCGCCTGGATGGATACCAAACTGCTCCGTGCCACGTTGTACTCCGGGAGCTACATCCCCGGAGGCGGTCCCTACACCTACACGGCACCGGTACAGCCGTCGGCGGCAACGAGCCTGGTGGCGGCGTTCAATGCCGGGTTCCGCATGGCCGATGCGAACGGCGGCTACTACACCGACGGCAAGATGATCATGCCACTGCGCACCGACGGCGCATCGGTCGTCATCTACAAGAACGGGACCGTGACAGTCGGTGCCTGGGGCCGCGAGGTCCACATGACGAGCGACGTCGTGTCCGTGAGGCAGAACCTGAGCCTGCTTGTGGACAACGGGAAGCCGGTCGCCGGCCTGAACGCGAACGACACGACCGTCTGGGGCGCCACGCTGGGCAACCAGGTCTACGTCTGGCGCTCCGGGCTTGGCGAGACGGCGAAGGGAGCTCTGGTCTACGTGGGCGGGCCCGGGCTCAACATCACGACGCTCGCAGAGCTCCTCGCGCGGGCAGGCTCCGTGCGCGCCCTGGAGCTCGACATCAACACCGACTGGGTCGACTACGCCACCTTCGCTCCGTCGACCCCGCACGGCACAGCAAGCCCCGCCAATGGCCACAATCTGCTCCCGCACATGGTGGGGACCCCGGCTCGCTACTTCGCATCGTGGTGGGCCCGGGACTTCTTCATTATGTCGGCACGCTGATTCATCATGTCGGCACGCTGACCGAGCCGGCGTTGTGAGTCGCGACTGCCTGGGCCGATCGCCACGCAGCTCGCTACGCTGCGTCCTCGCCGCCGGGCGGTGCCGACAGGTTCTCGTTCTTCTGGTTGTCGGCCTGTTCGTCACCGCATGTGCCTCCGCCACAGGAGCCGGCGGGTCCACAACGTCGAGATCCAAGCCGGCCGACACGATCGGCGCCGGCGGCACCACGAGCACGACCGGCACTAGCGCTCCACCGGCCCGCCACCACCGACCCAAGCCGAAGGCCCCGGCCGTCGCGCTGTTGCCCGAGCCTGTGTCACTGATGCCGTTTTCCTCGCCGCTGCCCGGCGAGGGTGTCTGGCACGCGGCCGGCCGCAAAGTCCTCGGCTACTCGGCCATCTACGAGACGCTTATCAGACCTCCAGGGTCGAGCCTCGAGGCGGGCGTCGCCTGGCTGGACATGCGTCTGCTCCGCGCCCAGCTCTACTCGGGCAGCCTCAGTCCAGGAGGAGGCCCGTGGAAGTTGACTGCGCCGATCGAACCTGCGGCAGCGAAGTCCCTCGTGGCGGCATTCAATGGCGGCTTCAAATTCCCTGCCGCCGAGGGCGGGTACTACGCAGAAGGCAAGCTCGTTTACCCGCTTCGTGTCGGCGGCGCGTCGCTCGTGATCTACCGGAACGGAAGTGCAACCGTCGGGCAGTGGGGCCGGGACGTCACGATGACCAGGCAAGTCGATGCGGTGCGCCAGAACCTGACGCTTCTCGTCGACAACGATCGCCCGGTTCCGGGACTCAACCCCTACGACAACTCCGTCTGGGGCGCGACCCTCGGCGGCGTACCCGCAGTGTGGCGCTCGGGTCTTGGCATCACGGCAAGCGGTGCGCTCGTCTACGTCACGGGCCCCTCGCTCGAGATCACTCAGCTGGCGGCGTTGCTGGTGCGTGCCGGGGCCGTCCGCGGCATGGAGCTCGACATCAACCCGGCCTGGCCGGAGTTCGCGACCTACAGCCCGCCGACTCCGAACGGACTGGCCGCTCCGGTCAACGGCGCAAGCCTGATCGCCGGGATGCAGCAGACGCCGTACACGTTCTTCGAGGCCTGGTGGGCCCGTGACTTCGTCACGGTCTCTTCTCGGTGACGACCAGAGCTGACCGCCCGGCCGCTAACCGCCCGCTGTGACTAACCGGGAATCCGCCGCCAGATCGCCCGGGGTAACACGCGAAGCACCAGGAACACATAGCGAAGCACCGGTGGCACGAACACCACTGCTGCTCCCGCCTCGAGGCCCTTCGTGACGCTGGCGGCCACGGCCGCCGGGCCCACGGTGAACGGAGCCTCCGGCAGGCCCGTCGTCATGCGAGTCCGCACGAAACCCGGCCTCACCACCATCACGTCCACCCCGGTTCCGACGAGCGCGTCTCGGAGCCCGAGCGCGAAACCATCGAGGCCGGCCTTGCCGGCCCCGTAGACGAAGTTCGCCTTCCGCACCCTCACGCCGGCCACTGACGAGAGAATCACGAGGCGACCGTAACCCTGGGCCCGCATCACCTTGGCGAAGGCGACGAGGACAGCGGCCGGGCCGGTGACGTTCACCGTCATCATCTCGGTCACCCGTGCTGGGCTGAGCTGGTCGAGGTCGGCGGTGCCGAGATCGCCGAGCGCCATCACAAGGAGGTCGATCCCACCAAGGGTTCCCGCCGCCGACGCCGCGAAAGCCTCCAATTCACCGGGGCGGGCAAGATCGAGCTCCGCCACTTCCACGAACTGGGCCCCGGCGGCTTCGAGCTCTTTCGCGGCGGCTCGAAGGCGCGGCAACTCCCGCCCTGCGAGCACGACCTTCTCCAGCCGGCGCGAAGCGAGGTCCCGCAATACTGCCAGACCGATCTCGGACGTGCCGCCGATCAACACGGCGGTCTGCGGCATTCCCGTCGCGTCGATCACGAAGGCGAGCCTGACCCACGCCGCTTGCCTGGCACAGGGCGCTTGCCTGGCACAGGGCGCTTGCCTGGCACAGGGCGCTTGCCTGGCACGAGGCCGAGCCGGCGGCCGAGATCCGAGACGAACAGCCCGTCGGGGTCGAGCTCGTCCCGAACAGACCGCCATTCGTCGATCCGCGGGTACATCGCCTCCAGTGCAGTTGCCCTAACCCGGCCGTCCTTGGCCAGGTAGACCCGACCACCAGCTTCGACGACCCGGTCGTCGAAGCGATCGAGCAGTTGGCCGAGGCCCGGCACGGCGAGCGGAAGATCAACAGCGAGCGTCCAGCCGCGCGCCGGGAACGACAGCGGAGCCTCGTCGCCCGGGCCGAATCGCTTGAGCACCGCCAGGAACGCCGGGCAGCGCTTGCTGCTCAACGCCTCGATCACCGCCCGCACGACGTCCTCAGCTCCGAACGGCACGACGAATTGGTACTGGGTGAACCCGCGTGGACCGTAGAGGCGGTTCCAATCCCCGATGCCGTCCAGCGGATGGAAGAACCCGGAGATGGTCTCGATCGTCCGCCGCCTCGTCCGTGGGGCCCGGCGGTACCAGGCCTCGTTGAAGGCGGACACCGTGAGCGCCGTCAGCGGGCTCACCGGCGGTGTGAACGGCACCGAAGCGATCTGCCGCGGCGAGAAGTGAAGTGGATCGGCCCCCGCGCCGCGGTGGGCCTTGCACTCGAGATCCCGCAGACCAGCGTGATCACCCCGCGTGAGCACGGACCGCCCGAGATTCCCGCCGCGGGCAAGGCAGTCCACCCAGGCGACCGAGTACCGGTGGTCCTCGTCCCCGTCGGTCATCGCCGCCATGCAGGCGTCAAGGTCATGGGTCCGCTCGGTCTCGACGACCATGGAGGCCGTCTCGATTCGGAGCAGGCGCATCGTCATATCGAGCACGACCCCGGTGAGCCCCATGCCCCCAGCGGTGGCCCAGAACGCCGCCTTGTCCCGATCTCGTTCCACCGTGCGTGGGCCGCCCGCGGTCAATAACGTGAACGACTCGACGGCCTCGGTGAACGCGCCATCACGATGATGGTTCTTACCGTGCACATCGGCTGCCAGGGCGCCCCCGAGCGTCACGTGGCGCGTTCCCGGCGTGACCGGGACGAACCATCCCTGCGGCACCGACCACCGCAGCAGCGAGTCGATGCTGAGCCCTCCCTCGGCCCGCAGAAGGCCAGTGCGACCATCCCAGGTGATCGTCCGGGAGCAGCGTGTCGTGTCGATCACGAGCCCGCCGGCGGATTGGGCGGCATCGCCGTAGGAGCGGCCGAGCCCACGGGCAAGGACCGGGCGACCCGCCGCGGCCGCATCCTGCAACGCCGCCGTGAGCTCCTCGATGCCGTGAGGTCGGGCCAGCTCAGCACGGGTCGGAGCCGACCTCCCCCAGCCCGTCAGGAGAGCGGGCGATGCCCGCGCAGAGTCCCCGGACACCTCGCAACCCCCTGCCTCCCACCCCGTGCCCACAGTCGTTGCCCATCTGGGCCCCATATCGGGCTCACCCCGTCACGTGTCCAGCCCGATGACAACGAGCACGCAACACAGGAAACCCACGACCTGCAACACATGGTCCTTCAACACGATCTCCTCCGGCGCACCACCGTGACCGCGCTCGATGGCACGATCCACCAACACCGCTGCCACGGCGAAGGGGACCACGGAGAGCACGAGGAGCAGGCCATCTTGGACCCGGTCGTCAGTCATCGCCGCTCGTGCCACGGCCCAGGCCGCGTAGGCGCCCACGGTCACGGTCGCGCTCAGCCGCCGTGCCCATCGCAACGAGCGCTCCCGGTACCACGACAGCGCAGCGCGGTGCTCACCTCTATCGTCGCCGAGCTGAGCGAACTCAGTGCTCCGCTTGCCGGCGGCGACGAACAGGGAGCCGAACGTCGCCACCACGAGGAACCACGGCGACAACGGGACGTGCGCAGCGACACCCCCGGCAACAGCCCGCAATAGAAACCCAGCCGAGATACACAGTAGCTCCACCACCGGCACGTGCTTCAGTGCGAAGGAGTAGCTCAGCGTGATGGCGAGGTACGCCCCGATGACTGCAGCGAGAGCCAGGCCGCCGATTGCCGCTCCGCCGGCGAGCGCACACACGAGCAGCACTGTGCCGATGCCGAGCGCCAACCCCCGGCTCAGCTCCCTGGCGGCGATCGGCCGGAGGCGCTTGGTGGGGTGAAGGCGGTCAGCCTCCGCATCGATGGAGTCGTTGATGAGGTACGTACCGGCAGAGGCCGCGCAGAACGCCACCGCTGCGCCGGTGGTTCGTGCCAACGCCACCGGATGCGTGAGTACGGCTGCTGCCGCCGGCGCAGCGAAGACCAGCAGGTTCTTCACCCATTGCCGGGGCCGGACGGCGACGAGCAGCGCAGAAGCTGTCGAGCGGCGCGCACCGGCGGGCTCCGGCACCCCAGTATCCGGGCCGGCTCCAGGCCCGCCGGTCCTCAACAGCTCCACCGCAGGCTCTCGCACTCGTTCAGCATCGACCATCTGACTCCGACGGTAGTACTCCGGCGAGCGACAGGGGTTCCATCGCGGCCCCAGCTACATTCACGGCGTGGCTGAACCCACCGGTCGCCAGTGGCGCCGCACCAGCACCAGTGGCCTGATCGCAGCTCTAGCGGCGGCGATGGTGGTGTTCAGCTCGTGCACAACGGCGACTCGCCTCTCCACGACGGCCACGACGTCGGGCCGCCCGCCCACGTCACCGGCCACGGTCGCGCCAACCTCGACGGGGACAACCGAGCCCGTGACCACGACGACGTTTCCTGCGTCGTTCGGGGTCGGCATCCGGACCATCACGCTCGTGGACACGACGAGGCCCACGGAGAACTACGCGACAGCTCCTCCGAGCATGCTGTCCCCGCACCGGGTTATCGCCACGCAGATCCGCTATCCGACGCTCTCCCGTGCGCCGGGCGTGGAACAGACCGGGGCGACACCCGCGTCCGGATTCGGGCCGTTCCCGGTCATCGTGTTCGCCCACGGCTACGCCGTCATGCCGAACACCTACGAGTACTTGCTGGACGCCTGGGTGAGGGCGGGTTTCGTCGTGGTGAGCCCCGTTTTCCCCGTGTCCAACTACTACGAGTGGCTGCGCCAAGGCGGCGGGCCGGCCCCGGAGGCCGACATGGGCAACGAGCCCGCCGACGTGGCCTTCGTGGTCGGCCAGCTGGCGAAATTAGCCGGGCAGACGGGATCGTTCCTCCACGGCCTGATCGACCTCCAGCGACTCGGCCTGGCCGGCCAGTCCGATGGGGCCACGATTGTCGGAGGCCTCGTGTACGCCGGGTATTGGCGGGGCTACTTCGCCTCGATGCCCGTCCACCCGCTCGCCGTCGCCCTGCTGTCGGGCGCTGCATTCCAAACTGCGGGCGCGTACGCGGTGCCCACGCCCTCCCGCCCGGCAGTCCTCTCGGTCGAGAGCGACACGGACTACTGCAACCCGACCGCGAACGCCACGGAGCTCTACTCGAGTGTGGCTCCCGGCGCCAGGCAGCACTGGTTCATGACCTTGGAAGGCGCCGATCACCTCGGGCCCTATGTCGGGCAGCTGCCGTGGGCCCCGGCCGTCGCGACGGTCACGACGGACTTCTTCGCGCTGGAGCTTGAAGCGCGCGGTCGCAACGTCACCGCGGCGACGGTCGGGCGCGCCGGCGACGTCCACGGCGTGTCGAGCATCACCGGCGCCGCCAGCGTCACGCTGCCCTCGACGAGCGACGACTACGACTGCGGTTCGCCGACCCCCTATGACCCCTACCCGGGCGGCTGAACAACGATGTACCAGGCAAACGGCACCGCAGAGGGCCGCGAGGCCGGCCACGAGGATGGCCACAGTCTGCTAGCGGACGTCGTATCCTCAGCGATGCGAGGTTCTAAGGCCGCTCGTTTCGCGGCGTACCGCCCTGGGAGGCAGAGCAATGACCCCGACCACTGACCGAGCCGTGAGCCGCCTTGCTCGTCGCCACGCAACCGGCGTCGTCGTCGTCGCCCTCGTGCTGGGCAGTCTCGGGCTCACCGGGTGCGGGGCCATCCGCGCAGTCAAGAAGGCCGTGAGCACTGTGGAAAAGAACAAGAACACCATGGACGCCTTCACTAACAAGATCAAGTCCGGCGAGGCGACGCCGTTCGAAGCGACCTACGTGACGACCGGCAGCTCGCCGGAGAGGGTCGTGTACGCCGTTGATCCACCGAAAGGTGTCTTGTTCAAGCTCACCTCGTCGGGCAAGAACAACAACAACAACAGCAACAACCTGGACCTGATCGTCACTCTGTCCGGCGAGTACGCCTGCACTCCGCCGTCGGGCTCCGGTTCGGGGTCGACCTCGACGTGGAAATGCACCGAGCTGCCTAAGGCCAGCGCTGCCGACTACAACAAGATCGAGGACTTCTACACCCCGCAACATTGGGTTACTTTCCTGGATGACTTTGCCCTCGCCGCCGGTATTGCGGGCGACAAGGTCTCGTCGTCGACCTTGAAGGTGAACGGATTCTCCATGTCGTGCGTCGACTTCGTCGCACCCGGCGTCAAGGGCACGAGCACGATCTGCACGACGGCGCAGGACATCCTCGGGTATGTCAAGGTCGCCCAAGACTCGACCAGCTTCGAGATCAAGAGCTACTCGCCCTCACCCAAGGCGTCTCTCTTCCAGCTGCCGCCGGGAGCCACGGTCACGACGATCCCGAAGGTCACGACCCCCACCACCTAGGCGGCTCGCCGGCGCCGGCCGGTACGTTCTCTCCGTGGCTGTCCTGGTCGATCTCGAAGATGTGTCGGTCCGACACGGTGACCGCACCTTGTTCGGCGATCTGTCGCTGACGGTCACCGACGGCGATCGGGTTGGCGTCGTCGGCATCAACGGCACCGGCAAATCCACCCTCCTGCGCCTACTTGCCGGCGTTGAACAGGCCGACGCGGGACAGATTCGTCGCGGGCGCGGCGTCCGCATCGGCTACCTCGAGCAGGAGCCATCGCTGCCCGCAGGGTCGGTGCGGGCGGCGGTCGGTCCGGGCTGGCAGGCCGAAGCGGTGCTCCACCGGCTCGGGATGGGAGCCGCCGGTGACACCGACGTCTCCGGGCTCTCGGGTGGGCAGGCAAAGCGCGTGGCACTGGCTGCTGTACTCGCTCGGCCGGCAGAGTTGCTGGTCCTTGACGAGCCAACCAACCACCTGGATCTCCGCGCCGTCGCCTGGCTGGAGCAGTGGCTCCTCGACTTCCGTAGCGGGCTCGTCCTCGTGACACACGACCGCCATCTCCTCGACCGGGTCACCACCCGGATGATCGAGCTCGATCGAGGCCACGAGTATGTGCACGAGGGCGGGTACACCTCGTATCTTGCCGCCAGCGCCGAGCGGGAGGAGCAGGCAGCATCTGCCGAGGCCTCCCGGCGGAATCTCGCCCGACGAGAGCTCGCCTGGCTGCGGCGAGGCGCCCCGGCTCGGACTCGCAAGCCGCAGGCGCGGATCGACGCGGCGATGCGCGTCGTCACCGGGCGTGCGGAAGCGCCGGCTCGGGCGGCAGAGCTCGAGATGGCCTTCGGAACACCGCGCCTCGGCGACAAGGTCATCGAGTGCGCTGCAGTCGGCTATCGCTACGACCCAGGAGCCGCACCGGTGTTGTCGGAGGTTGATCTCCTCCTCGCTCGTCGGGAACGGTTGGGTCTCCTCGGAGCCAACGGATCGGGCAAGTCGACACTCCTCGACCTCCTGGCGGGCCGGCGTAGTCCGACTTCCGGACACATCGAGGTCGGTCCGACAGTCGTCACGGGCTACTACGACCAGCAGGGCGTCGAGGTCGATCCGGAGGCCCGCGTACGCGAGCTCGTCGCAGGTGCGACCCGCGTCCCGGGCGCGCCGGAGGACGTGGCACTGATGGAGCGATTCTGGTTCACCGGAGCCTTGCAGTTCGCCCCGACGCGGACGCTCTCGGGTGGCGAGCGCCGACGGCTGCAGTTGCTCCTGGTGCTGGCGGCGCGACCGAACGTCCTCCTCCTCGATGAGCCGACCAACGACCTGGACCTGGACACGTTGCGCATCCTCGAGGACTTCCTGGAGGACTGGCCCGGAGCCCTCGTTGTCGTGAGTCACGACCGGACGTTTCTCGAGCGCACGACGGAGCGCCTGATGGCGCTGGAAGCCGGGACCCTCGCGACGATCGCGGGAGACCTCGACGCCTGGATGGCACGAGCCGAGGACGCTGGTGTGGCGCCGGCGCCCTCGGCCGGGCGCACACGCGCAGCGGAGGTCGGAGCCCCCTCGCCCCGGCGCCAACGCTCCCCCAGCACGATCGGTCGTCAGCTGCGGGAAGCCGAGAAGGAGATGGCGCGGCTGGCGCGCCAACGAGACGAGCTGAGCGAAGCGCTGGAGGCTGCGGGCGACGATCACGTAGAGCTCGCACACGTCGGCCGCGAGCTCGCCGAGGTGCAAGCCAACCTGACGGAGTCGGAGAACCGTTGGCTGGCTCTCGCCGAGGAGGTGGATGCGGCACGCTGACGGTCGTGGCCCCGCGCAAGCGAGGCTTGAGACTCTGGTTGACAGCGACAGTCGCATTCGGACGCCGCTCGCCCTGACCGACGCCCAGCTGACCAGGGTAGAGACTTTCTTTAGGTGGCGTCCGGCACACAGGGCCTGAATCCATTCGGCCCTAGCCCGCCCGGCGAAGACGCGCTTGACTGGACAGAGAAGATGTCGTCCTCACAGGAGTGATCGTGGACACCGAAGACTTGCAGTCCATCCTCGAAGCCGCCGTACGAGCGCCGTCGGTGCACAACACGCAGCCCTGGCGGTTCGCGGTGCGCGGTGATGCTCCCGACGGCACGGCTGCGATCGACGTGTTCGCCGACCGCCAGCGCCAGCTCCCAGTGATCGATCCGTCGGGGCGTGAGCTCCACATCAGCTGTGGCGCTGCGGTCGAGTTCGCCTGGGTCGGCGCACGCGCCATCGGCCGGACCTGTTCGGTGTCGCTGCTCCCGGACCCTGTCAACCCCGACCACTTGGCTCGGCTGGAAATCGGAGGCCTCAACGCCCCCTCTCCGGACGAAGCCGAGCTCGGCCGGGCGCTCCCCCTCCGGTACACCGAGCGGGGCCCCTTCGACAACCGCCAGGTATCGCCCCAGCTCCTGGAGGAATTCCGCCGGGCGATCCGTGCCCATGACGTGTGGCTGAGGGTGCTTGACCGACCCGGCGACGAAGTGGCCACCGCGGTATTGCTGGCGCACGCTGACGAGATCGAGCGTGCCAACCCGGAGTACGGGAGCGAGCTCGCCGCTTGGACCGGCGAAAGAGCCGGCGCTCGAGATGGAGTCCCCCTGTCGGCAACGCCGCCCATCGCGGACCGAGGATCCTCATTCCGGCTTCGCGAGTTCGCCGCAGGTGATCAACCCACCGCTCCCTCCACCTGGAGCGAGGCACCTCCGGCGGCCGAGCACCCGCTCGTGGTCATCCTCGGGACCGCTGGCGACGACAGGCACGCCTGGCTGCGGACTGGGCAGGCGCTCGGGCGAGTCTTGCTGGCAGCTACCGCCGCCGGTCTAGCCGCCTCGCCGATGACCCAGGTGCTGGAAGTGGGAGCGACGCGCGTCCAGCTTGCCGCTCAACTCGGCTTGGTCGGTCACCCCCAGGTCGTGCTCCGTATCGGGTACGGCCACGGTCACCCCACGACACCGCGGCGATCCCTTGACGACGTCATCATCGACTGGCAAGTCGGGAGCCACCAGTCACCGCGTTCGGAGACGCCGCTCTCGCCTCCGACGACCGGACCTGCCGTACGTCAACGACTCGAGTGATGCGGAGGAGGAAGCTGACGTGTTCGAGAAGGTGTTGGTGGCGGTCGACGGCTCGCCTGCGGCGGCGCACGCCGTGAGCGCAGCAAAAGAGCTGGCCTCCCTGTCAGGTGGACAAGTGAGGGTCGTGCACGTGCGCGAGTTCTCCGCCGCCCCGCGCGGCGGCAGGGTATCGAGCGAAGGCAGCCAGGAGGCTGAGAAGATCGTGGAGGACACCATCGCGGAGCTGGTTCAGGCCGGCGTGGCCGCCACGGGAATCGTGCGCGCTGCTCGCTACGGGCACGTCGCGACGGAACTGCTCGACGAGGCGAGCGAGTGGAATGCCTCCGTGATCCTGATCGCCTCAAGAGGGCTCTCCGACCTGGCCGGTCTCGTCATCGGCAGCACGACGCACAAGGTGCTCCATCTCGGGCACGTGCCGGTCCTCGTCGTTCGCTGAGACGGTCTAACAGTGGCGGGTCGGACACGGTCCGGTCGCGACTCGCCAACCACGAAAGATCGCCAACCACGGAAGATCGCCGGCACCCCAGATCGCCGGGCACTTTCATGGCCGCTCAACTCAGCGCAAGTGTCGGCGCCACAGCTCCGGCTCCGGGGTGATCGGTCGCGCCACCCGGACCTTGGCGTCGACGACGACGCACCCGCCAGGCGACGCGATCACCGGGTTCAGGTCCATCTCGACGACCTCGGGCAGGTGCTCGGCGAGTTGGGCCACGCGGCAGAGGAGTTCGGCCAGCGCCTCGACGTCGGCCACAGGAGCCCCCCGGTACCCGGAGAGCAGCTTCGCCGCTTTCAGTGAGGCGATGAGGTCCACCGCCTCCGGTCGTGTGATCGGTACCAACGACAGCGCCCGGTCGCCCAGTATCTCGATCGCGGCGCCACCGAGGCCCACCATCACCACGGGCCCGAACCCTGGCTCCTCGATCACCCCCACCACGGTCTCGACTCCGGGTGCCGCCATCGGCTGGACGATCACCTTCGCCTCCGGCCCGTGGCGGGCGAGCAACGCACCGGTGACCGCCATCACCTGCTCAGCGTCGGTGACGCCGAGCAGGACGCCCCCCACGTCGCTCCTGTGAACGAGTCCGGGGACATCGAGCTTCACCGCAACGGGGAACCCCACTCGGCGAGCCGCCTCGGCTGCCTCTTCCACGCTGGTGGCTGACACGCACTCGACGAATGGGATCCCATATGCCGCCAGCAACTGGAACGTCTCGGACGCATCGAGCCAGCGAGAGCCAACGCCAGCTGGAGCCCAGGTCAGGGCCGCGCCGTCGGGGGCACCTCGGGCTGGCAGGCCTACGGATGGCGCGTCAGCGTCAGCAAGGGCGGCCTCGACGATCGCCCGCCCGCGGTCGATATCGAGGTCGGCGAAGATCGGCACGGCCGAGTCCGGCCGCACACGCCAGGTGGCGTACGGCACGATCCGGCCGAGCGTGCGCGCTGCCGACTCCGGATAGGCGAACCACGGCACGCGCCGCTTTCCCTCTCGCAGCACGGACAGGGCGCTTGCGGTCGCAAGGAACACCGCCAGGATCGGCTTGGTGGCTGATGCCGCCACAGCTGCGACTTGAGCCGCTACGTCCTCGGCCTGTGTAACCAGCGGCGGTGTGAAGATCGCGATCACCGCGTCGACCTCGTCGTCGGCGAGGACGACCTCGAGCACCCTCCGGTACTGCTCGGCAGTGGCGATAGCGATGCAGTCGACCGGGTTCGACACCGCCGCCTCTTTGGACAGCACCGCTCGAAGCTGGCGCTGGGTCCCAGCCGACAGCTCCGGGACGACGAGACCGGCGCCCTCGCACGCGTCCGCAGCAAGCACTCCGGGGCCTCCGGCGTTGCCGACGATCGCCACATTGCGGCCCGTGGGCAGCGGTTGGTGGCTGAGGACGTTGGCGACATCGAAGAGCTCCTCGAGCGTGTCCACTCGGATGACGCCCGCCTGGTGGAAGAGGGCGTCGACCGTAGCGTCGGGCGAAGCCATGGCGGCGGTGTGCGACGAAGTTCCGCGTGTGCCGGCGGAGGAGCGCCCGGACTTGACTGCCACGATGGGCTTGCGTCTGCTGACCTGTCTGGCGATCCTGGCGAAGTGCCGCGGGTTCCCGAAGGACTCGAGGTAGAGCAGGATGACCTCGGTGCGCGGGTCGCTGTCCCAGTAGCGGATCAGATCGTTACCGCTGACGTCCACCTTGTTGCCCACCGAGACGAAGCTGGAGACACCGAGGTCCCGGCGGGTCGCCTCCTCCAGGATGGCAATCCCGAGACCCCCCGACTGAGACGAGAACCCGATCGGGCCGGGAACGGGACGAGCCGGTGAGAATGTCGCGTTCATCGAGACCTCCGGCGCGGTGTTGACGACGCCCAGGCAGTTCGGGCCGATCACCCGCATCCCGTACGACCGGGCCAGCGAGACGAACTGTCGCTCCGCCGCAGCGCCCTCGGCGCCCGCCTCAGCAAAGCCCGCCGTCACGACGACGAGCCCGCTGACCCCCTTCTTTCCGCACGCCTCGGTAACTCTCAGCACCTCGGCTACGGGTACCGCTATCACGGCGAGGTCGACTGGACCCTCGATGTCCGCCACGTCGTCGAACACGGGCAGCCCGCAGATCTCCAACAGGCCGGGCGTGCCGCCCGCTTCCTCCTTAACGGGGTACACCGGGCCGGTGAATTTACCGGCTAGCAGGTTGGCGACGATCTCGTGGCCCACGAATCCCGCCTGGTTGCTCGCTCCGACGACAGCGATCGCCCGCGGCCTCAGCAGGCGCTCGATCGATCGCACCGCTGCTCGGCGGTCTCGTTCCTCCAGCTGCTCCAGGTACCCAGGGACCGGATCGAGGTCCAAGGTGACGTGGACGACTCCGGCGCCAAAGGCAGTCTTCTCCTCGAAGCCGGCGCGGCGGAAGACACGCAGCATCGCCTCGTTGACGGCGAGGGTGTCAGCCTCGAAGCGCGTGATGCCCCGATCGCGCGCGGCCGACGCAAGATGCTCCAGGAGGACCATCCCGAGCCCTCGACCCTGCTGGTCGTCCCGGACGGTGAAGGCCACCTCGGCGATCTTGGCTCCCTCTTCCCGGTCGTAGCGCGCCACGGCGACGAGCTCGCCGTCGACGAGGGCAATGAGCGCCAACCGCCGGTCGTAGTCCACATTGGCGAAGTGCTGGAGCTCGGCATCGGAGATCTGGCGCCGAGGCGAGAAGAACCGCAGGTAGATCGACTCGGCCGAGAGCTTCGAGCCGAGATCCCTCAGCCCGGCGACGTCGGAGGCGAGGATCGGCCGCACGTGGCCGACCCGACCGTCGGCGAGGACGACGTCGGACTCGAGATCCGAAGGGTATTCGCCAGCAGAAGTCATCCAGACCCGAGCGTCTCCGCGATCTCCGAGAGGAAGCGCCGCACAGCCGCCTCGGCCAGGCGATGCATTGCAAGCCGGTCGATGGCAACTCCGATCTGGGCGAGGGGCACCCGGTACCGCCCGCTCAGCGACAGTCGGCAGTGGCCGTCACCGAGGCTGAAGAGCTCGATGTCCGCGTCGAGAGTGGGCAGCAGTCGCTCAAGCGCGGCCGGCTCCCAGAGAATCGGAACGATCACGCTCGATCCGCTACGTCGGGCCTCACCGGCTGTCAGCATGAAGCGCTGTCGCGATGCCGACCGGTCAGCGGTCTCATGCCACTCCGCCTCAGGGTCGAGCAACGACGCCGCCAACTGGTCAAACGGGCGGTCTAGGTGCACGAAGTCGCTGATGAAGACTGCGTGACGGCGCCGGGACGAACCTCCGGCTCCGCCGGCCGGCTCGATGTCCCGCGGGATCGCGGCACTCACGCCGCCGCCTCTCGTGTCTTCGGCCGGACGATCAGCACGGGGCAGTGAGCATGGTGCACACAAGCCTGCCCGACGGAACCGAGCGCCAAACTGGAGAAGCCACCGAGCCCGCGGCTGCCCACGACGATGAGATCGGCCCCCTCGCTCAGACTGATCAGGATCCGCGCCGCCGGACCTTCCTCGATCGTGCGCCGCACGTCGAGGGTGTCGTCGTCCCCCAGCACTTCGGTCTCGGCGTCGCGGACAGTCGCGACGGCTGCCTCCTTGGCGGCGGCGGCGATCTCGCCGAAGTCCATGACATACGGCGATGTGGGGTAGTTCACGTGCCAGGCGTGGACGATGTGCAGAGTCCAGTTGCGCCATTTCGCTATCGCCACCGCGTCACGCAGCGCCTCATGGCTACCAGGTGACCCGTCGACGCCGACGATGACTCGCCCAGTGGTGGGTCGCCGTACAGCGGGGGGAGCGTCAGTTGTCAGATCGGGGGTGCTCATCGCCACCACCTCCTACGCAGACGATGATGACGACCGGCATTCACCGATCACAGGGCCGAAAGACCCGAACTACAGCGGAATACGCCAAATGACGGTCGTGCCTTCTCCTGGCTCGGACCGTATTTCGAAGACACCCATGAGCTGCTCGGCACGCGCTGCCATATTGCGGAGACCGTGGCCGCTGGGAGACGAACGCCGGATGCCGATGCCGTCGTCACTGACGGAGAGCTGGAGCTCTTCGGTCGTGACGGCGACCGCAACCTCGGCTCTCGTCGCCCGGGCGTGCCGTGTGATGTTCGACAACGCCTCCCGTACGACTGCGGCGGCCGCTTCGGTCATCTCCGTGGTGACGGAGTTGTCGAGCGGTCCCTGGAACTGCACCCGGGGCAAGAACCCGAGCGCCTCGCGCGCCTCCGTGACGACCCGGGTGATCTCGGCACGGGCGCCGTTCGCGCTTCGAGCCTCCAGGCCGAAGATCGTGCTCCGAATGTCGGCGATCGTGAGATCGAGCTCGTCGACGGCAGCCTCGATACGTTCGCTCGCGTTCGGCGGGTCCACCACGCGGGCCAAGCCTTGCAGGCTGAGACCCACGGCGAAGAGTCGCTGGATGACCGTGTCATGCAGATCGCGGGCTATGCGCTCGCGGTCAGCGAACAGAGCGAGCTCGCCGAGGCGCTCGTGCAGGCGCACGTTGTCAACCGCCACCCCGGCCGCCGCAGCGAGCGACGAGAGCAGGCGCTCGTCTGTTTCGGTGAACTCGCGCGCCGAGCGCTTCTCGGTCAGGTACAAGTTACCGAACGCCAGCTCTCGCACCCGGATCGGGACGCCGAGGAACGAGCTCATGGGTGGATGATTGGGCGGGAACCCGAACGACCGTTCGTGAGCGCCCAGCTCCGCCAGCCGGATCGGCCGCGGATCGTTGATGAGCACGCCGAGGACACCATGACCCTTCGGCCGCTCGCCGATCGCCGCCTCCTGCTCCTCGGAAAGACCGTGAGTCACGAACTCCGATAGCGCCTCGCCACTCGAGTCGAGAACGCCGAGCGCGCCGTAGCGGGCATCGGTCAACTCGCAGGCCGCCACCACGATCCGCCGGAGCACGCCTTCGAGGTCGACGCCGGAGGCGATCGACAAGATCGCGTCGAGCAGGCCCGACTCGGCTAGCCCGGGCGCGGGCACATCCGACATATCGGTCACGATACCGGAGGTGAGAATCCGCAGGCACGTCCCCCTAAGGGCCAGCCCGGACGCGTGTGATCGAGTACGCGCACGCGTTCCGGCAACCGACGGTCCCACAAGTGTCGCCTCTGACATGGGAAGCTCTCGACTGTGAATCTCCATCGGGGGCTCAGCGGCGACACCCGACCGGGGGCTCTTCCGCCTGTTATTGGGCCATTCGGCCCTAGGCGCACTCAGCCGCTCCCGCCATGCTCTCTCGAAAAGGAGGCCGCCCAACGATGCCACACACCCTCGCAGCCCTCGTGAACCTGAACAACCCCGGGCACTACGTGCACTGGGGTGTCATCCAGATCTCAGTCGCCAACCTGATCGTGATCGCTCTGATGCTGGTGGTGTTGGTGCTCGCCCTGTTGCTGCCCTTCCCCCACCACGGCAAGGCAGCCACAGATGCGCGGGCCGTCCAACCGGAGCCCGGGACGCTCGACGAGCACTCAGATCGGGGGACCGAGCAATGAGCATCAGCGCTCCCACTGCGACACCACCGGAGACCGTCATTGCCCCGGAACCGCCCACTTGGACAGGGCGCCTGCGTTCCCGAGCGGTGGGCATGCTGCCACCCGAGAAGCTGCTTCCCGACCGGCAGCCCGCTTACGTCGCCTCGTGGATCTACATCTTCGGGGCCTTGACGCTGGCTGCGTTCGGCATCGTACTGCTCTCCGGCGCGGTGATCGCCATCAAGGGCCCTTCCTGGTACCACGTGTCGGGCCTGGGCCTGTACATGAACTCTCTCCACCTCTGGGGGACCGAGCTCTTCTTCTTCTTCATGGTCGTCCACCTGTGGGGCAAGTTCTTCATGGCCGCTTGGCGCGGTCGCCGGCGGGCCACGTGGATCACCGGCGTCCTGGCTTTCCTGACCTCGATCGGCACGGCGTTCACGGGGTACCTCTCGCAGCAGAACTTCGACTCTGAGTGGATCAGCACTCAGGCCAAGGACGGGATCAATGCCACCGGCGCTGGAGCGTTCTGGAACGTCTTGAACTTCGGCCAGATGCTGATGTGGCACATACTCCTGCTACCGCTCATCGTGGCGGTGATCGTGGGTCTGCATGTGTTGCAGGTCAGGCGTCACGGCGTGGTCCCGCCCTTTGCCGTCACGACGGCGGCGGGAAGCGCCACAAGCGGCTTCGCGGCAGAGCCGATCGCGGCAGAGCCGATCGCGGCAGAGCCGATCGCGGCAGAGCCGATCGCGGCAGAGCCGATCGCGGCAGAGCCGATCGCGGCAGCCGACGAACCGGCGCCCGCACCCAGCCCGAGCGAGGAGGCACAGTGAGCACCAAGCGCTTCAACCCGGACCGAGACGTGGCCGAGTGGGAGGGCCCAACGGTCCGCTACGACCTGCTCAAAGAGGTCGCCACCTGTTTCGCCGTCGTCCTCGTGCTCGTGGTCGTGCTGGCGGGCGTCTTCTCCTCACCCGACGAACACGCCATCACGCTCAAGTCCTGGTCGCGAGCAGCTCCGACCGACTTCGTGCAGACCGCGATCACCGAGCTCGACGGGACGAGCGGCACAGCCACGTATGGGCCGCCGTACAACACCACCGCCGGCGCCAGCCAGAAGATCGGGCCGATCTCGCTCGAGAGTCTCGCCGGCGCCCGGATCCCGCTCAACACAGCGGATGACTTCGTGGTCAATCCGCTCCGCACCCTGCCGAACAACCCCCGGCTCCAGGCAGCGCTGCAGAGCTTCCTGTCCGCCACCTCCAAGCAACAGGCGAGCTGGGAAGCTGCCTACGAGAAGGTGGCGCCGGCGGCGACCTTCAACGGTCAGCTGCAGGTGAAGACCGGGCCGTACGGCCCGGTCGGAGTCATGATGAGCCAGCTGCTCGCCATGGCGCGCAGCGGAGCGCTGGACGGTGCGCTGCTGGCGTCGCCGCAGCTGTACGGCACCGACTACACCAAGCCGCTCCTGTTCATCGCTGACGGCGGCTACATGGCGGACGTCGCCACCGCTCGGCACCTGTCGGGCGAGCAGTGGGGCATGATGAACGAGACCGGCAACTACCCCGGTCAAGCGTGGCTGTGGCTCTACACGATGTGGTACCAAGTGCCGCCGATGAACAGCTCGGACAACGGCGACGCCGAGGTGTGGGCCCTCATGATGCTGCTCACGCTGTTGCTCGCCCTCGTGCCGTTCATCCCCGGCGTTCGGTCGATCCCTCGCTGGACACGCGTCTACCGGTTGGTCTGGCGCCGCCACTACCGTGCAGTGGAGTAGTCAGCCCCACTGCCAGTACGCGACACGAGGCGGTAGCCAATGCTGAAGGTCTTTCTGCTTGACGACCATGAGGTGGTCCGTGCCGGGATCCGCGGGCTTCTCGAGGCCGAGGGCGAGATCGAGGTAGTCGGCGAGGCCGGCACGGCCGAAGAGGCGATCCGCCGGGTCCCGGCAGTTCGCCCGGATGTGGCGGTCCTCGATGTGAGGCTGCCGGATGGCGATGGAGTCGAAGTCTGCCGGGAGCTCCGCAGCCGCATGCCGGAGCTTCGGTGCCTCATGCTGACCTCCTTCGCCGATGACGACGCTCTGTTCGCGGCGATCATGGGTGGCGCCTCCGGCTATGTGCTGAAACAGATCCGGGGAAGCGAGCTCGTCTCGTCCATCATGCGCGTCGGACGGGGCGAGTCCCTCATCGACCCCGCTCTCATGAAGCGGGTGCTCGACCGCCTCCGCAGCGGCCCCGAGCAGGATGAGCGACTCGCTCGGCTGTCAGAGCAGGAGCGCAGGATCCTCAATCTGCTTGCCGAGGGCCTCACCAACCGCCAGATCGCCGAGCGGCTCTACCTGGCCGAGAAGACGGTCAAGAATTACGTGTCCAACCTGCTCACCAAGCTGGGAATGTCGAGACGGACCGAGGCGGCGGCGTTCGCGGCGCGGATCGCCGAGCGCCAGGCGGGCAAGCGTCCCGGGTTGGAGTAAAGGCTTTCGGCCCTTGAGCAACGGGTCGACTCGGCCCACAGTAAGTGGGAGACAACAAAGGAGATGGCCCGCATGGAGGCTTTCAAGACCCTGCTAGTGGCAGTGGATCAGTCGGAGCAGTCGAACCGGGCAGTCGGCGCTGCCCGCGACCTCGCCGGCGTCTCCGGTGGGAGCGTGCGGCTGGTTCATGTGCGTGAGCAACAAGTAATTCGTGCGAAAGGGGGCGGGATCTTCGACGTGGAAGAGCCTGAGGACGTCGACCAGCTGCTGAAGGAAGACATCGCCGTGTTGAAGGAGGCTGGCATCTCAGTCTCCGCCGAGCTCCGTCACGCTCAGCTCGGTGGCGCAGCGAGCCAGATCATCGCGGCGGCCAAGGAGTCGTCAGCCGACGTCATCGTGATGGGGTCTCGTGGGCGCTCCGAGCTGGCGGCGCTGCTGCTCGGTAGCACTGCGTACAAGGTCCTCCACCTCGCAGACTGCCCCGTGCTCGTCGTCCACTGACACGCCGGTCCATCGCCACGTCACGCCCGGCAACTCGCGACGCAGCCCTGCCACGAGAGCACGGAGGCCCTGAGTCGCCACTACGGCATCCGCGTCCCCGCAGATAAGGACGGTGGGTGCCTGTCCGGACATCAGTCGGTGTCGAAGGCGGCGAAGTAGTCCTCGGTCGCCGTCACCCATTCGAGGGTCAAGGTGGCCAGGTCCCGGTAGAACCCGTGCTCAGCCTCGTGGGCGACCGCCCGGCAGAACCTGGGAAGCCAATGCCCGAGGTGCTCGCTGAAGAGCCGGTAAGCGACTTGTTCGGTCCCTTCCAACGACAGCGCGTAGGCGAGGGCCTCGAACTCGACGGCCACATGATCCGGCAGCTCGCCGCTGAGCGCCGACAGCTCCAGCCCGAGCTGGCGGTACAGCCTCCGCAGATCGCTGGTGCTCGGCCCCGTCAAGGTGCGCCGGATGTCGACGGGAACGTCCTCACGCCAGAACGACTCGTAGGGCGGGCACGGCACCTGGCCAGGGCCGACGAAGAGCCGTTCATGCTCGTCGAGCAAGGCGAGCATTTCGGCTACGTTGGCTGGGCGCCACACCGGCTCGCGCACTTTGCTGGACGGGAGGTGGCGAAGCATCTCGCGCTCGATGTGACCAGCCTTCTGCCACCGCTCCATCTCTTCGGCCACAGGCCTGCTCCAGAAATGTGCAAGCAGATCGAACGCTGCGATCATCGTCTCCGTCAGTGCCTCATCGGCGAGGGCTGGTAGGCCGACGGCCGCCTCGTCGAGCCTTGAATCCCTATGCTCGCCGTTGCCGTTGCCGTTGCCGTTGCCGTTGCCGTTGCCGTTGCCGGAGATCGAGCCTGCACTCATGACGTTGCCTCCCCGGCTTCACTGCCAACTTCTGCCGAAGGGACGGCTAGGACAGTGCTGGACACGGGCCCCATCACCAAGCGCCTTGGCGCCTGCTGCATGCTCGTCATACCGGCAGTCAACCGTGTTCCACTGGGCTGCCCTAGAGGCGAAATGCCCTTGTGCGCCGGGTGAAAGGTCAGGTGTTGTCCTGCTTGGGGGAGCGGATCAGAGCCGAAAGGCCCTAGGCCCGTCTGCGCCGGATCGGCACCATGAGTTGATGGGCGCGCCGGAACCCGAATGGCCCGATCAACGCGGCTCGATCGTGCTGTCACTGGCGGAGTGCCACCGGTTGCTGGTCGCGATGGCCGGCGGTGTCGGACGCCTCGGCTTGGTCATCGACGGCATGCCCATCGTGCTCCCGTTCAGCTACGCACTCCTCGACGACGAGGTTCTCTTGCGTCTCGGCCCGGGCACCACACTCGATGCCGTGCTCCGCGAGCCGCCGGTCGCCTTCGAGATCGACCAGGTGGACCATCGCCCTCCCTCGGCACCCGAGGCATGGAGCGTTCTCGTCCACGGAACGGCGCAGGTGGTGCGCGACCCTCTCGTCCTGGAGCAGGCCGCCGCCTCCGGCCTCACTCCCCTCGTGAACCAGCCGGGCGCGGTGTACGTTCTCGTCCGGACCGGCGTTGTCTCGGGGCGACGCTTCCCGGTCGGCGCGCTCGCTCGGTTCAGTTTCAGCACCGGCACTCAATCAACGTAGGTGGACAAGATGACTGATTCACCGTCACAACAAGCACGCAGGATCGTGGTGGGCGTCGACAGCTCGGACCCATCGAAGGCGGCTTTGGCCTGGGCCGCTCGGCAAGCCGAGCTGACGCATGCTCCGCTCGAGGTCGTGTGGGCTTGGGAGTTCCCTCCGATGTACGGCTTCGCCATCGGCTACCCGGACGGGGTGGAGCTAGCCGAGGATGCCCAGAACCAACTCTCGAAGGTGACCGCCGAGGTGCTTGGAGACGAGCCGGCCGTCGAGGTCATTGAGACGGTCGTCGAAGGTCATCCGGCGCTCGTCCTCCAGGACCTCTCCGCAGATGCGGCCCTCCTCGTCGTCGGCTGCCGCGGGCTGGGTGCCTTCCGGGGGATGCTGCTCGGCTCGGTGAGCTCGTTCCTGGCAACCCATGCACGGTGCCCGGTCCTCATCGTGCACGGCCCTCGAGCCCACGAGGCGAAGCCGGCGTCCTGAGCGGGCCCTTCAACCCGGGAAGGCACCGCCCACCAGGACCGCGGCACCGTTCACACGATCGTGCGCAAGGTCGCGAAGCGCCTCGTTCGCCTGCTCGAGCGCGTACGGGGTGGTCGTCACCCGGATCCCGATCTGAGCCGCAAGGGCAAGGAACTGCTCGCCGTCGGACCGCGTGTTGGCCGTGACACTGCGAACCGTCCTTTCTTCGAACAGGTGACGCTCATAGTTGAGCGTCGGGATGTCGCTCAAATGGATTCCTGCGATCGCCAGCGTCCCGCCGCGGTCGAGGGCCGACAGGCAGACCGGCACGAGGTCGCCCACGGGGGCGAACAGGATCGCCGCGTCGAGCGGTTCGGGCGGCGAGCCGTAAGCATCGCCGGCGCTGGCAGCACCAAGCTCGAGGGCGAGGGCTTGGGCTTCGGCTGCACGAGTGAGCACGTGCACCGTGGCCCCCTCGGCGAGCGCGATCTGAGCGGTCAGGTGCGCTGAGGCGCCGAAGCCGTAGATGCCGAGCCGACCGCCTGGGGCCAGCTCCGACCGCCGCAAGGCCCGGTAGCCGATGATCCCTGCGCACAGCAGCGGCGCCACGGTCACGTCGTCGAACGCCTCGGGCAGTGCGTAGGCATAGTCCTCGTCGGCCAGCGCGTACTCGGCGTATCCGCCGTCACGATCCCAGCCCGTGAAGCTGGGGGCCAAGCAAAGGTTCTCGCGTCCCTCGGTGCAGAAGCGGCACGTCCCGCATGTGTGCGCGAGCCATGCTACGCCGATCCGGTCTCCAACGCTGAACTTGCCCTTCGTCTGTGACCCGAGGCGATCAACGACACCGACGATCTCGTGGCCGGGCACGGTCAGCGGGCGTTTCGGATCCAGGTCGCCCTCGGCGAGATGAAGGTCCGTGCGGCACACGCCGCAGGCGAGGACGCGCACGCGCACCTGTCCCTCACCGGGGACCGGCAGCGGACGGTCGAGCGGGCGGAGTGGATGCGAGTCGATCGGCCCCGGCCGATCGACTGCGAACGCGCGCATCGTCTGGGGTGCCGTCCCGTCGGGCGTGTGCGCAGTCGGCATGTCCATCAGGCTCCCGGGACTTCCGTCCCGACAAGAACCTCAGGGTTCAGCAACGTCGCTGGTCGCTCGCCCACGAGGGCGGCGATCACGTTCTCGGCCGCCAACAGCCCCATAGCCGTCCGCGACCCCACCGTGGCGCTTCCGAGGTGAGGCGCCAGCACCACTCGTTCGTGTACCAGCAAGCGAGGCTCAATGTCCGGTTCGTGCTCGTAGACGTCGAGGCCTGCGGCGAAGATCACGCCGGCATCAAGCGCCTCGGCCAGGGCTGCTTCATCCACCACCGGCCCACGGGCGGTGTTGACGAGCACCGCCGTCGGCTTCATCAGCCGCAGGCGCTCAGCCGAGATCAGGTGGCGCGTCTCCGGGCTCAAGTTGACGTGCAGGCTGACGAAGTCCGACGTCGCCAGCAGATCATCCAACGACACGGATTCGGCACCCTCGAGCGCGGCGCCCGGAGCCACCAAAGCGTCATGGACGAGGACCCGCATGCCAAAACCAGCCGCCCGGCGTGCCACAGCCCGGCCGATTCGCCCGAATCCCACGATCCCGAGCGTGGCCCCGAAGACATCCTGACCGAGCATCATCTCCGGTCCCCAGATCCACGGCCGGCGCGACCGCAGCAACCGGTCCCCCTCCGCCACTCGGCGGGCTGCCGCTGTCAGCAACGCCCACGCCATGTCAGCCGTCGCCTCGGTCAGTACATCGGGCGTGTTCGTCACCATCACGCCTCGCCGAGTGCACGCGCCGATGTCGATGTTGTCCACGCCGACGGCGTAGTTGGCGACGATGACGAGTTGCTCACCGGCAGCATCGAGCAACTCGTCGTCCACTCGCTCGGTGAGGAGCGTGAGCAGGCCGAGCTTGCCCGCAGCCTGTGCGAGAAGGAGGTTCCGGGGGATGACCGACGCCTCGGGCCAGAGTGTCAGGTCGCACTCCTCCTCCAGCCGCTCCATCGCCGGCGCCGGGAGCCTCCGGGTCACGAGCACCGGGGGGCGGGCCATGTGGGCACGTTACCGCTGGCACCCGTGCGTGGAGCAGGCGCAGGTCCCGTCCTCTCGGGACCTGCGGCGCCACTGGAGCCGGCGCCCGTCGGCAACAATCACACTGATGCGCGTGCTCGTCGCTCCCGACGGCTTCAAGGGCAGCCTGACCGCCGCCGAAGCGGCCGCCGCCATGACGGCCGGGTGGCTGGCCGGCGCTCCCGCCGCCGAGCTCGAGCAGGTGGCGCTGTCGGATGGCGGGCCCGGGTTCCTCGATGCCGTCGCCGCATCCATCGGAGGGCGAAGAGTCGACGTCACAGCGAGGGACCCCTTCGGCCAGCCCGTCGGTGCACAGGTGCTGCTCGACGGCACGACCGCCTATGTGGAGTCGGCTCAGGCCTGCGGGCTCCTGCTGGTGGATCCGGTACTACGCCGCCCCGAGCTCGCGTCAACTGCGGGCGTCGCTGACCTCATCGCAGCCGTGGTGGGCGCGGGAGCGACGAGAGTCGTCGTCGGCCTCGGCGGATCTGCAACGAACGACGGTGGGGCGGGGCTCCTCGACGGCGCCGGCATCGGGCTGCGAGACGGCGACGACCGACCCCTCCTACCCGTCCCGGCTCGCCTCGGGGACCTCGACCACCTCGAGATCGCCTACGCCTGGCCCGCGATCGGCCTCGTCGCCGCTTCCGACGTCGACAACCCGCTTCTCGGCGCGGAAGGTGCAACGGCTGTCTACGGACCACAGAAGGGCGTGCACCCCGAGGACGTCGGGCCCCTGGACGCCACCCTCGCCCACCTCGTTGAGGTCGTGGCACGCGAGGTGCCCGGTGCCGCCGGCCTCGAGCACCAGCCCGGTGCCGGTGCCGCCGGCGGCCTCGGCTACGGCCTGTTCGTGCTCGGCGCCCGGCGGCGGAGCGGCATCGACCTCGTGCTCGAGGTGACGCATCTCGCCGATCGGATCGCCCGAGCCGACCTCGTGCTCACCGGAGAGGGCTCGTTCGACCAGCAGTCGCTTCATGGCAAGGTGGTCGCTGGTGTGGCCCGCCTGGCACGGGCGACGGGGACCCCCTGCATCGTGCTCGCTGGCCGGGTGACACTGCCGCCTTCCGAGCTCCAAGCCGCAGGCATCGCGGCGGCCTACTCGGCGTCGGAGGAGGCCGGTTCCGAAGCGGCCTCGATCGCCGAGCCTGCTCGATACTTAAGCGGGCTCGCGGCTCGCGTCTCCCGGCTCGTCCGGGCATGACTGCCCGCGCCTCCGAGCAGGCTGGCTGCATGACCGGTGACTTTCGACTCTAGTAAGCCCAGGTGGAGGCGCTGCATGATGGGTACATGAGTTCTGCGAACCGGATCGCCGGCGTAACGCTGGTGAGCCGCATGGATTGCCCCGGCACGGAGTCTGCCTTCGCCACCCAAGCCCAAGCCCCCGAAGCCGAGGGCAAGCGTGTCAACCACCTCGAGGTCGGTGAGCCAACTGGATCGAGAACCTCAAGGCGGCAATCGATGCCATCAGGGCGGTCGTCGCAGATCTGTCATCGGAAAGAAAGGAAGTGGTGGTGAAGTGACCAGCTACGTCGAGCGAGTCCTCGCCGGAGTCGAGGCGAAGAACCCCGGAGAGCCGGAGTTCCACCAGGCTGTGCGGGAGGCTTATAGGACCCTCACGCCGGTCGTGGACGAGCACCGTCAGTACGAGGAGGCGAAGATCCTCGAACGGATGGCTGAGCCCGAGCGGATTATCATCTTCCGCGTCCCGTGGGTTGACGACCGGGGCGAGATCCAGCTGAACCGGGGGTTCCGGGTCCAGATGAACAGCGCCATCGGTCCCTACAAGGGCGGCCTGCGCTTCCACCCGAGTGTGTACGTCGGGCTGCTCAAATTCCTCGCCTTCGAGCAGGTGTTCAAGAACGCCCTCACGACGCTGCCGATGGGCGGTGCCAAGGGTGGAGCGGACTTCGACCCGAAGGGGCGCAGTGACGCCGAGATGCGGCGCTTCTGCCAGTCCTTCATGACCGAGCTGCAGCGCCACATCGGCCAGTTCACCGACGTGCCCGCTGGCGACATCGGCGTGGGTGGCCGCGAGATCGGTTACCTCTTTGGCCAGTTCAAGCGGATCCGCAACGAATTCAGCGGCGTCCTCACGGGCAAGGGCTACGGCTGGGGCGGCTCGCTCATTCGGCCGGAAGCCACCGGGTACGGCTGCGTCTACTTCGCCGACGAGATGCTCGCCACGCGCTCGGAGAGCCTCGAGGGCAAGACCTGCCTCGTCTCGGGCAGCGGGAACGTCGCCCAGTACACCGTCGAGAAGCTCCTCGACCTGGGCGCCCGCCCCGTCACCTTGTCGGACTCGAGCGGGTTCATCCACGACCCGGACGGGATCGACCGGGAAAAGCTCGCGTTCGTCTTCGACCTGAAGAACGTCCGCCGCGGCCGCATCAGCGAGTACGCCGACCGCTTCGGGCGCTCGACGTTTACGCCCGCCACCGGCATCGACGCCAACCCCATGTGGGACATCCCGGCCGACTGCGCGTTCCCGTCGGCCACCCAGAACGAGATCAGCGGCAAGGACGCCGTCAACCTCACGCACAACGGCGTGATTCTCGTGGCGGAGGGCGCCAACATGCCGACGACGCCGGAGGGCATCGAAGCCTTCATGGCTGCCGGGATCCTCTACGGCCCGGGCAAGGCGGCCAACGCCGGCGGCGTTGCTGTCTCCGGGCTCGAGATGGCCCAGGACAGCCAGCGCCTGCAGTGGAGCCGAGACCAGGTCGACGAGCAACTACGTTCGATCATGATCTCCATCCACTCCCACGTACGCGATGCTGCCGAGCGATACGGCCAGTCGGGGAACTACGTGGCCGGAGCGAACATCGCCGGCTTCCGCAAGGTCGCCGACGCCATGCTCGACGAGTCGGTCCTCTGAGCGCCGGCCCCGTCGACGCCGCCGGACACCAGAGCCCCCTCGGGACACGATGACTGTCACGGCGTGCGTCGACGGCAACGAGGCAGCGGCCAGGGTCGCCCACGCGCTGTCCGAGGTGATCGCCATCTACCCGATCACCCCGGCGACGCCGATGGGCGAGCTGGCCGATGCCTGGTCGGCGGCCGGGCGGACGAACCTCTGGGGTGCCGTGCCCGAGGTGATCGAGATGCAGTCCGAGGCCGGTGCCGCCGGAGTGCTCCACGGCGCCCTCCAGTCCGGTGCGCTCGCCACGACGTTCACCGCCTCGCAGGGCCTGCTGCTCATGATCCCCAACATGTTCAAGATCGCCGGCGAGCTCACGCCCACAGTTATCCACGTGGCAGCCCGTGCCGTGGCAACCCACGCACTGTCGATCTTCGGAGACCAGAGCGACGTGATGGCCGTCCGCTCAACAGGATGGGCGATGCTCGCTGCCTCCTCGGTGCAGGAGGCCCATGACTTCGCCCTTGTGGCCCATGCCGCCACGCTGCGTACCAGCGTGCCGTTCCTGCACTTCTTCGACGGCTACCGCACTTCGCATGAGGTGAACCTCATCGAGCTCCTCGATCGCGAGGACTTCGGTGCCCTCGTGCGCGCGAGCGACATCGCAGCCCACCGTGCCCGACGCCTCACGCCGGACCACCCGGTGCTCCGTGGGACAGCGCAGAACCCCGACGTCTACTTCCAGTCCTGCGAAGCAAGAAACCCCTACTACGACGCCGTCGCGCCAGCCGTCCAAGCTCTCTTCGGCGAGCTGGAGGAGCGGACCGGCCGGAGTTACCACCTCGTGGACTACACCGGCCACCCAGAGGCAACCCGCGTCGCTGTCATCATGGGCTCGGGTGCCGGCGCCGCCGCCGAGACCGTGGACGAGCTGGTCAGGCGGGGCGAGCGCGTCGGACTCCTCACCGTGCGACTCTTCAGGCCCTTCCCGGCCGATGCGGTCGTCGCCGCCCTGCCGCCTTCGGTGAGCGCCGTGGCCGTCTTCGACCGCACGAAAGAGCCCGGAGCACCCGGGGAACCCCTCTACCTGGACATCCTGGCCGCCCTGGCCGAGTCCGGGCTCGACGGTGGCTGGGCCGGGGAGCAAGGAGCGGACTCGGCACAGGCCGCTGCCCATCGCATGCCCAACGTCATCGGCGCCCGCTACGGGCTGGCGAGCAAGGAGCTCACGCCCGCCATGGTCAAAGGCGTCTTCGACGAGCTCGCCCTCGCTCACCCGCGGCGCCATGTCACCGTTGGGATCTACGACGATGTCACGCACCTGTCGGTCACCGCCGACACGACCTTCCGCCCCGCTGCCGATGCAATTCAGGCCGTTTTCTACGGACTCGGCTCCGACGGTACGGTCGGCGCCAACAAGGCCTCGGCCAAGATCATCGGCGAGGCAACCGGCCAGCACATCCAGGGTTACTTCGTCTACGACTCGCGCAAGGCCGGCTCGGTCACCGTCTCGCACCTGCGCTTCGGGCCGAGCCCGATCCGCTCGACCTACCTGATCGACGAAGCCGACTTCGTCGCCTGCCACCACTTCGGGTTGCTCGAGAAGATGAAGGTGCTCGACCTCGCCCGCCCGGGAGCGACGGTCCTGCTCAACGCGCCCTTCCCGGCCGACCAGGTCTGGGGCCACCTCCCAGTCGCGGTCCAGCAGCAGATCATCGACAAACAGCTGCACTGCCACGCCGTCGACGCCAATGCCCTGGCGCGTGAGATCGGTCTCGGCGGCCGCATCAACACGATCATGCAAGCGTGCTTCTTCCACCTCGCCGAAGTCCTGCCCGCGGGTACCGCCATAGGTCGGATGAAGGACGCGATCGAGGCGGCCTATGGCCGCCGAGGCAGGACCATCGTCGAACGGAACTTTGCTGCGGTCGATCGGGCGCTCGAAAGCCTGGATGAGCTCGAGGTGCCGGCAGTCTCCTCCAGCCAACTCCGCCGTATGCCGCCGCTCCCGGCGGACGCGCCCGACTTCGTCCAGCGGGTGACCGCCCGCCTCCTCGCCGGCGAAGGCGATCTGCTGCCGGTGAGCGCGCTTCCTCCCGATGGCACGTTCCCGAGCGGAACAGCCCGCTACGAGCGGCGCGCCATCGCCACCGAGCTGCCGATGTGGGATCCCGACCTGTGCATCGACTGCGGCAAGTGCGCGGTCGTCTGCCCGCACACGGCCATCCGCATGAAGGTGTACACACCCGGCGAGCTCGCTGAGGCACCCCAGGGGTTCATGTCGAAGCCGTTCCGCTCTCACGACTTGCCTGACCACCTCCTCACCGTCCAGGTGGCCCCAGACGACTGCACCGGCTGCGGCATCTGCGTCGACGTCTGTCCTGCCCGGTCGAAGACCGAAGCGCGCCACAAGTCGCTCGACATGGCCCCGGCGGCCGAGCGGCGGGAGCTCGAACAGCCACGGTGGGACTTCTTCCGCTCCATCGGGGAGGTCGATCGGTCGGCGGTCCGGCACGACACCGTGAAGGGCGTCTCGCTCCTCGAGCCCCTCTTCGAATTCTCGGGCGCCTGCTCCGGCTGCGGCGAGACGCCGTACCTGAAGCTGCTCACGCAGCTGTTCGGGGACCGGCTCCTCATCGCCAACGCCACCGGCTGCTCCTCGATCTATGGTGGCAACCTGCCCACGAGCCCCTGGTCGGCCAATGCTGCCGGGAGGGGACCGGCGTGGTCCAACTCGTTGTTCGAGGACAATGCCGAATTCGGCCTCGGTCTTCGCCTCGGCTTCGAGCATCACCAGAGCGACGCCCGCAGGCTCGTCGACCAGCTGCGCCACGCCGTTGGCGAGGAGCTCACCACCGAGCTCCTCGGCGCCGACCAGTCAAGCGAAGAGGGCGTCGCGGCCCAGCGGCACCGGGTCGAGCGCTTGCGCGAACGCTTGGCTGCGGCCCTGCCGCGCGACCCTGCCGCACAGCGGCTCTCCGGCCTCGCCGACGACCTCGTCGACAAGGTTGTCTGGATCGTGGGCGGTGACGGCTGGGCCTACGACATCGGCTTCGGCGGTCTCGACCATGTGTTGGCGTCGGGACGGAATGTCAACTTGCTCGTGCTCGACACCGAGGTGTACTCGAACACCGGCGGCCAGGCGTCGAAGGCGACGCCTCGGGCTGCGACGGCCAAGTTCGCGACCTCGGGCAAGGCGACGGCGAAGAAGGATCTCGGTGCCGTCGCCCGTGGCTACGGCGATGTGTACGTCGCCCAAGTGGCCCTCGGCGCCGCCGACCTGCAGACGGTACGGGCCTTGTCCGAGGCCGTCGCCTGGCCGGGACCGTCGCTCGTCATCGCCTACAGCACCTGCATCGCCCATGGCATCGAGATGTCGACGTCGATGACCCACCAGAAAGCGGCGGTGGCCAGCGGCTACTGGCCCCTCTACCGCTACCACCCGAGCCCTGTCGAGAGCGGCCAGCCGTTCCAGCTCGACTCCAAACCGCCGAGCCTGCCAGTGCGGGACTTCGCCTCGGCCGAGGCGCGCTTCTCGATGCTCGCCCGGAGCGACCCGGAGCGGAGCCGGCACCTGCTGGCGCTCGCGCAAGCCGATGTCGACGAGCGGTGGAGCTACTACACCCAGCTCGCCACAGTGACCCGGGCAGTCCCGCACGACGGCGGTGATCACGACCCTGGCTCGGTTGGGCCGGGCTCGGTTGCGCCGGACGGCGAGCCCGTCCCTGAGGACTCGAACGACAACGAGGTGTCGTGATGGCCGACCTTCGCACGCTGTACCTCGGCTTCGAACTGCGCTCGCCGCTCGTCGCCTCCGCCGGCCCGCTCACCGGGCGGCTCGACACCCTCCTTCGCCTCGAGGATGCCGGAGTTGCCGCAGTCGTGCTCCCCTCGCTGTTCGAGGAGGAGCTCGTCTCGGAGTCGCTGCAGCTCAACGACCTGTTCGAGCACGGCACGGAGCAGTTCGGCGAAGCGCTCAGCTACCTCCCCGACCCCGGGATCTACGACCTGGGCCCCGAGCGCCACGCCAAGCTCGTGGAGAGCGCCAAGGAGCGCCTGAACATCCCGGTGATCGCCAGCGTCAACGCGCCCACGCCGGAGGGGTGCGCCCGCTACGCCTCCCTCCTCGCCGAGGCGGGAGCCGATGCGGTGGAGCTGAACCTCTACGCCGTCCCGGCCAACCCCGACATCGGCGCCGAAGCGGTCGAGAACGGGTACCTGGAGGCCATCCGACACGTAAGGGCGGCGGTCACGGTACCCGTTGCGGCCAAGCTGTCGCCGTTCTTCTCGTCAACGGGTCACTTCGCCCGCCAGGCCGTGGAGGCCGGTGCCGACGGGCTGGTGCTGTTCAATCGCTTCTACCAGCCCGACCTCGATCTCGAATCGCTCGACGTCCTGCCGATCGTGGAGCTCTCGCACCCCTTCGAGCTGCGCCTCCCCCTGCGATGGATCGCCATCCTGCGACCCCGCCTGCCTGATGTCTCGCTGGCGGCCAGCTCAGGCGTGCACGACGGCGCCTCCGCAGTGAAAGCGCTTCTCGTCGGCGCCGATGTGACGATGATGACCTCCGCGCTGCTCCGGCACGGCCCCGAGCACGTGCGCAAAGTCGAGACCGCGCTCGACGCCTGGCTCGACGCACACGAGTACGAGTCCGTGAACCAGCTGCGCGGCTCGTTCTCCCAGTCCGCCGCGCCCGACCCGTCGACCTTCGAGCGCGCCAACTACCTGCGCGTCCTCTCGTCGTTCCACCTGCCGTCCAATGATCCCGAGGAGGAGGCAACGATGCACGATCCGGTCCGTGCAGCTGGTCCCGGGCACTCCGGCCGTGAAGGAGCTGCGCGATGAGACGCCTGGGTCTCGAGAGCGAGATCGTCGATACTGCCGTCTACGAGCGGACGGTGGAGCGTTTCAAGGAACGGAAGATCGCTCTTCCGACCTTCGCCGAGCTCGCCGACCCGACGCTGGTCGGAGCCTCGATCCGGGCCGCCCTGGGCGCGGTGGGTCCCGACGATGCCGACCCGCTCAACTTGTTCCGTGTCCACTGGTACAACGACGCCGCACGCACCGGCGTCGTCGCGGTCCCCGAGCACATCGAGCTCCCGAGCGAGCTGACCGGGACGGCGGCACGCATCGTGGTGGTGCTCGCCGACCGCTTCCCGATGATCGGCGCCCACAAGGTCCTCGCCAGTTACGGGTGCCTCGCGCCCCGCGTCATCACCGGCCAGTTCGACCCGACCCGCCAGCGCGCCATCTGGCCGTCTACGGGCAACTACTGCCGCGGTGGCGTCGCCATCTCCCGGCTGATGGGTTGCCGCGGTGTGGCCGTGCTTCCCGAGGGGATGAGCCGGGAGCGTTTTGAGTGGCTCGACCGGTGGGTCGCCGATGCGTCCGACGTCATCCGCACGCCCGGCACCGAGAGCAACGTGAAGGAGATCTACGACGAGTGCAACCGGCTCTCCGCCGATCCTGACAACGTGATCTTCAACCAGTTCTCCGAGTTCGGCAACTACCTCGTCCACTACCACGCCACCGGCGCGGCTATCGAACGGGTCTTCACCGACCTGGCCGGCGACGACGACGGCGTGCAGCTGCGGGCGTTCGTCTCGGCGACCGGCTCGGCCGGAACGATCGCCGCCGGCGACTATTTGAAGCAGCGGCTCGGCACCAAGATCGGCGCCGTCGAGGCGCTCGAGTGCCCGACGATGTCGTGCAACGGGTTCGGCGAGCACAACATCCAGGGAATCGGCGACAAGCACATCCCGCTCATCCACAACGTGATGAACAGCGACTTCGTCGTCGCCGTCTCGGACCAGGCAACCGACCACCTGAACGTGCTGTTCAACACCGAGGTCGGCCGGAGGTATCTCACTTCCCGCCGGCAGGTTCCAAACGCCACGGTAACAGCGCTCTCGTCACTCGGGCTCTCCAGTATCTGCAACGTGCTGGCGGCGATCAAGGTTGCGAAGCACCAGGGCTACGGGCCGGGCGATGTCGTTGCCACGGTCGCCACCGACGGGGCGTCGATGTACTCGAGCGAGCGCGACCTCTGTTTGGCGAAGGCCTTCCCCGAGGGCTTCGACGAAGTCGTCGCCGGCGAGGTCTACGGCGAGCACCTGAAGGGTGTTGCGATCGATCACGTGCAGGAGCTCACCAGCGCCGATCGGGAGCGCATCTTCAACCTCGGCTACTTCACCTGGGTCGAGCAGCAGGGTGTGCCCGTCGAGGAGTTCCGCGCGAGAAAGGAGGCGAGTTTCTGGGACTCGATCCGGTCGGTCGTGACGGATTGGGACGCAATGATCGCCGAGTTCAACGCCCGGACCGGCGTGCGCGAGGCCCAGTGAGCCAGGCGATCACGGCGATCGCCAGCAGCCTCGTCTGCCGGGGGTGTGGAACCACCGTCGAAGCGTCCGAGCCCTATCCGTTCCGCTGCCCGCGCTCCGGCGACGGAGGTGACCACGTGTTGCGCCGCGTGCTCGGCGACGGCGTTGCCTTCCCTCCGGCGGGCGGAGCGGAGCACGAGCAGCCCTTCGTCAGGTTCCGCTCCCTCCTGCACTCGTACCATCTGGCCGTCGCAGGCGGCATGAGCGACAGCGACTACGTCACCGTGGTCCACGACCTCGATCGGGCCGTCGAGCAAGTCGACGGCCACGGCTTCCGCCCGACGCCGTTCCGCCCGTGGGCGGACCTGGCGGCGGCGGGAGGGTTCGGGCATCTGATGGTCAAGGACGAGACGGGCAACGTCTCCGGCTCGCACAAGGCGCGGCACCTGTTCGGGCTCCTCGTTCACCTCGAGGTCGTCGAGCGGCTCGGCCTTGCCCCCGCCGGCGATCGGCCCCCGCTCGCGATCGCGAGCTGCGGCAACGCCGCACTGGCGGCCGCCGTGGTCGCCGCCGCAGGCAAGCGGCGGCTCCTCGTGTTCATGCCGACCGACGCCGACGGCGGTGTCGTGCGGCGCCTCGAGTCGCTCGGCGCCGAGGTGACCGCCTGCCCTCGCCAGGCGGGCGTGGCGGGCGACCCCACCTACCACCGGATGCAGGCAGCGATCGCCGCCGGCGCCCTTCCGTTCACGTGCCAGGGCAACGAGAACGGGCTCGCCATCGAGGGTGGCGAAACGCTCGGCTACGAGATGGCGCTCCACCTCGCGGCCTCCGGAGAGGCGCTCGACCACATCGTGGTGCAAGTCGGTGGTGGCGCGCTCGCCACTGCCGTAGCCGACGCGTTCGCCGAGGCGGCACGCTGCGGCATGCTCGATCGGCTCCCCCACTTCCACACGCTCCAGACCGAAAGCGCCTGGCCGCTGAAACGGGCGTTCGACCGAGTGTCGGCACGGTTGCCGGCCGGGCACGGGCCCGATCAGGTGACCGAAGCGCTCGCGTACGCAGCCCACCACCGGACAGAGTTCATGTGGCCATGGGAGACGGTCCCGCACTCGATCGCGCACGGCATCTTGGATGATGAGACCTACGATTGGCTCGCCGTGGTCGGTGCGATGCTCGCTACGGGCGGCGAGCCGGTCGTGGCCGGAGAGGACGAGCTGGCAGCAGCGAACGAGCTGGCTGTGAAGACGACCGGCATCCCCGTCGACCCCACTGGCTCCTCCGGGCTCGCCGGAGCACTGCTCCTCCGCGGCCAGGGCGTGATCGGCCCCGATGATCGCGTAGCTGTCCTGTTCACCGGAGTGCAGCGATGACCGGACCCGGTCCGGACAGCACCGGCCGCAGCTCGGTCACCGGCAGCGCTGGCGCTGCTGGGCAGCCCCGTGCCGGCGCAACCGGGCGGCTGGTCATCCGCGGCGCCCGATGGCCGGGCGACATCGCCGTAGCCGATGGCGTCGTGACCGCGGTCGGCGACGTGGCCCCCCAGCCGGGAGACCGGGAGCTGCGATGCGACGGTGACATCGTCACGCCCGGACTCGTGAACACGCATCATCACCTCTACCAATGGATGACTCGGGGCCGCGCAACGGGCTGCGACCTGTTCGCCTGGCTCAGCGAGCTGTACCCGATCTGGAACCAGCTCTCCGTGGAGGACGTCGGCGCTGCCGCCACCGTCGGGCTCGCCGAGCTCGCCCTCTCCGGCGCGACCACGGTGTCGGACCACCACTACGTCGTGCCGGGCGGCGACGACTCCGTCTTCGACGCCATCGCGGCTGCCGCCCGGCAGGTCGGTGTTCGCCTTCACCTCTCGCGGGGCTCGATGGACCTCGGCGAGAGCGCCGGCGGGCTCCCGCCCGACACGATCGTCGAGAGCATCGACGCCATCCTCGCCTCCACCGAGCGGGTCGCCGCCGCGTTCGCTGGCGACGACCTCGTCACCGTCGTGGTCGCGCCGTGCAGCCCGTTCTCGGTCAGCACCGACCTCATGACCGAGTCGGCGGCCATGGCGCGCCGCCTCGGCCTCCGCCTGCACACACATCTGGCGGAGAGCCTCGACGAGGAGCGGGACTGCCTCGCCCGTTTCGGCTGCCGACCGCTCGAGCTGGCGGAACGCCTCGGCTGGCTCGGACCGGACGTCTGGTTCGCCCACGGCATCCACTTCGACGACGCTGAAGTCGCCCGCATCGGTGCCGCCGGCGCCGGCGTGGCCCACTGCCCCAGGTCGAACGGGAGACTCGGGTCGGGCCTGTGCCGGGTGCGTGACCTCGTCGACGCCGGCGCCGCCGTCGGGCTCGGCGTGGACGGAGCCGCCTCGAACGAGTCAGGGACGTTGCTCCCTGAAGTACAGCAGGCGCTCTTCCTCGCCCGCCTGCGGGCAGGGCGTGCCGACACCCTCTCACCGGCTGAGGCGCTGGCGCTCGGCACCTCGGGCGGCGCTCGCTGCCTCGGCCGACCCGAGCTCGGCCATCTCGAGCCTGGCGCCCCGGCCGACCTGGCCATCTGGCCCGCAGACGATCTCGCCGACATGCCGGACGCGGTGGCGGCCCTCGTGCTCGGTCCCGATCGCCGGGTTCGTCACCTGCTCGTCAGGGGCAACAGCGTCGTGACCGACGGCGAGCTCGTCGGTGTCGACTTCGCATCCGCTCACGCCGAACTGGCTCGCCGCGCCAGAAGGCTCTGGTCTTGCTGATCCGCGGCGGTACCGTCGTCGACGCCGGCGGCGAGCGGCTGGCCGACGTGCGCACCGGGCCCGACGGTCGGATCGCCGAAGTGGAAGCGGGCCTTGACCCGCTCGGTGGAGAGCAAGTGCACGACGCCGCAGGCAAGCTCGTGATCCCCGGAGGGATCGACGCCCACACGCACTTGCACATGCCGGTCGGCGCGGTGCGGGTGTCGGACGACTTCGCCAGCGGCACCCGTGCGGCCGCCGTCGGCGGCACGACGACCATCATCGATTACGTGACAGTCCCCCGCGGAGACGACCCGATGACCACGGTCGCCACCTGGCGCTCGTGGGCCGAACCGTCGGTCGTCGACTGGGGCCTCCATCTCACCTTCACCGAGGCAGTGCCGGAGTCGGTCGTCGCAGCCGGCGTCGAGGCGGGGATCACGTCGTTCAAGCTCTACCTCGCCTATCCCGACCGCCTCATGGTGGACGATGCCACGGTCGTGCGCCTCATGCGCGCCGCACGCCGGCAGGGTGCTCTCGTGACGTTGCACTGCGAGAACGGGGGCGCTATCGAGGAGCTGCGACGCGAGGCTCTGGCCGCCGGGCGGACCGAGGTGATCGAGCACGCCCGGACGCGACCTGCCATTCTCGAGGGCGAAGCCGTCGGACGGGCGGCCGCGCTGGCGGAGGTCACGGGCGCGTCCATCTACATCGTCCACGTCTCCTCGGCGCCGGCGCTGGCAGCGGTGCGGTCGGCCCAGGAGCGTGGGGTGGACGTCCGGGCGGAGACCTGCCCTCAATACCTGTA
>JBEKLQ010000008.1:0-80284 GCA_050010115.1 Acidimicrobiales bacterium
ATACGCCATCTGGGCTTCACCGCGCCCGAGGAGCTCCGAACACGCTTGAAAGGCATCTCGCGCCAGCACCTGGCCGCCGAAGCCGCTGCGCTGCGGCCGCGACTCTTGATTGCCTTCGAGCAGAACCGACACGCCTTCAGCTAGGTGCTGAAGCTTGTCGTAGATGTCCTCCAGGAGTACGCCGTCGTGTCGATCGTCTTTCATTGCTGATTGTAATTTTACAGGAGACTGTCAATAGAACCAAGGCGAAACGGAGGACCTTCCGCCGGAGGTCGATGCACCGATAGCCTGACAGCAATGTGGTTGCACGCCTCGCCAGTCCAATTCGCGGTCGGCGACCTCGTCTCCTCCGCCTGATGGGTCAATCCTGGCCGAATCGCTCCTACGAAGCGCGTTCGGGCGACGGTGGGGACGTGGTCACCCCGCCGCGGGCGGCACTACGCGGTGGCACAACGCTCAGGTTCGCGAGAAACTCGTGGCTGTGGCGACCGGAGCGGTTGATCGAGGCTAGTGACTCTTCGGGATGCTTGTGGTGAGCGCGTGCGGCACACGTTGCCCAGCGGCCGGGCGCATCCGCATAGGTGCGGCAGTGGCCTAGACTAAGTGTGAGTCTGAATGAATGGGAGGCTGCCAGTGTCCCGTCTGTTGCGCACCTCGCTTTGTGCATTCCTCGTCGTGTTCGCCGCGCTTGTCGTTTCGGTCCCGACAGCACGGGCGGCCCCGCCACTCGCAGCCACCAGCAGGGCCTTCCTTGTCGGCAGGCTCGGGTACGAGGGTGGCCCCTATCCCGGCGGCTTTCACGCGACCGCCGGATCCGTGGAGGTCGCGTTCACCACCCATCCGCTCGTCCTCAAGAAGAAGGTGGGCAAGTCGGGTGATTTCAGGATCCCGTTGAGTCCTGGGACCTACATCGTCACCGGGTGTGGCCCCTCGTCGTCCGCCGGTTCGACTCCGCGCTGCGGCCGACCGAAGACGGTCACGCTGCGGGCTGGCGAAGTGCGCCACATCCGACTCGTCTGGATGTACGCGCCCTGATTCGCTGCCCAACGGCCGGCGCAGAGCTCGCGGCTGGTCAGGCAACCCGATGACTCGTGCATCTCGGTGGTGAGGTTCGAGAGCGCTCCCGTTCACGCTCCCGTTCAGGGTCAGATCCGTGAGGACCGCCTCGACGGGCTGCTTCTCCATTGCGACGAAGAGTGGGTCTGCGTGTGCAGTACGCCATGATCACGTCGCTGTTCCTTGCTCCGCAGCGTCACACTGTCTCTGCCTCGGATGCATTGGGCAAGGGGAAGACCGGCGGGTTTGAATGCCGTCCCGTTAGCCCGTGACCTCTGGTACACGCTGGTCCGCCACGCCATCGACGACAGCTTCTTCGGCCGCCGCCATCGTTCAATACGAGGTATCAGTCCTGCTCAACAAGCCGCAAGACCCTCCGTTGGCCGGGCGAGAGGTTTGAATTGAAAGCCGTCCCGTTAGGGGTGCTGCGGGTCAGTGACACAACTGACCCATTCTCAACGACACAACTCGGACCGAGGTTGCTGCCAGTATGCCGAGCGGGTGTGTCATCGTCATTCAGGTGGCAAGTGGGGTCTTGATGACCCGATGACCAGCATTCTTCAGGGATCCGGGCGCGATGAAGCGCCCGAGACCCGGTTCTTTCTGGTCGCCGGCTTCAGCCGGCAGGCGGCGGTAGGTAGTCGGTGATGCTCATACGCCGCCGTCTCGCCCGTTCGGCCACCTGCGGACCGAGACCGTCGGCGACAAGGGCTCGATGGGCGGCGATCTTGCGGATGTTGGCTGCCATGGCGATGAGGCCGACGAACAGGCTCTGGGCGGCGATGCCGCGGGCTGCCATGGCGATGAGGCCGACGAACAGGCTCTGGGCGGCGATGCCGCGCGGCGTGCCCGTCGGAGAACTCGCTCCGCTCCGCCGGCATCGTTTTGTGAGCTCCGACACTGTGGTCGCCTTGTTCCGGCATGCACCTGCGGTCGACTATGCCCGATTTCGTGACGATCTCGACCGCGTGAGTTCGGAGGACCCGACCCCTCGTGGCTGACCAGACGCGCCGGCCTCGCGGAATCATCGACACGTCGGTGGTGATCGACTTGCAACGGCTGGACCCCACCGTACTTCCCCTGGAGGTTGCCGTCAGTGCTATCACGCTGGCCGAGCTCGCCGCCGGCCCTCACGCAACAAAGGAACCCGACGAACGAGGGCGTCGTCAGGACCGGCTGCAGCGGGCCGAGGCGGCGTTTGATCCTCTGCCCTTCGACGCTGACGCAGCACGCGCGTACGGTCGCATCTACGCAGCCGTCGTGAGCACCGGGCGCACAGCCCGAGGCCCACGAGCAGTAGATCTGCTGATAGCCGCAACCGCCTGCGCCAGCCAACTGCCCCTCTACACTCGCAACCCTGACGACTTCCGTGGCCTTGACGATCTTCTCGACATCATGGCTGTCTGATCGACGCCTGACGCCGAAATCCGATGTCCGACTCCCTTCCCTCCCAGGTCGCTGCTCGATGTTATTGGGCTACCCGAAGACGGACTGACAGGTAAGTTGAATAGACGGTGCTCTGGCCGTTCGAAGGGCTTGCCGAGCCAGAACGGGAAGAGGCGAGGCACCTCGGTCCAACCGTGCCCTGATCGGTGCAAGGACGGGCGTGCCGCGTACGCGCGTTCGATGGTCAGAACCCGCTCAATCCGGAAAGGCCGTATGGCCCTACCGGGGCGACGGCCCGGAGAGGGAAGATCTGAGCGTAGAAGAACACTGATAGGAGGGCAGAGCGATGGCCGTGTTCTTACTGGTGCCTGCACTGGTCCTCCTTTGCGTGGTTCTGCTGGCCCCTCTGATGCTGCCGGGTGCAGTGGTCGTTTTTGTCGCTCTGGCTATGGCCGAGGTCGTCCGGCGTCATCACGCCGACCGAACCCTTCGTTCGCACTGAACTTCAGCACCGGCGGGTCACGATCCGGACCCGCCGCTCGGTGGAGACTTGTGACTGTGGCGATGAGCCTCCGGCCAAGGCGAAGTCCTCAGCCTCTTCGAGGCCGTCGATGATGGTGGCGACCCGCTCTTGGAGCGGACTCAGCGTGCAAGGTCGACGGAGCGGTGTCGTCGGAACCAAGGCCGACCCAGATCTCGCTTACTGCTCGGTGGCCGGCGATACACCGCGCGAGGCCGTCGCCGAGACGGAGGTGGCGGTCGAAGCCTGGCTCGAAGCTGCGAGGTCGAGCGGTCGCGAGGTCCCACGGCCCTCGGCTCGCGCCATTCACGCCTGATTCCACAGAGGCACCCGGCATCGTGACCCTCGGGCGACGCGTGAGGACCGCCCAGGGTGATGACGGCCTCCGTGATCATGTATTGCTTGAGAACCGAACGGGCGGGTTTCTACCGCCCGCTACTTGTGATCCCGCGCGCACCTCGCCGGCTGCTGGGAGCAGACGGAGACGACCGGTCTAGTCCTACGGGCTGGGCCCTCCGCGAGGTTCCACGGACGTTCCGTGACGTTCGTCGGACATGCTCGGTGGGTCCGGCTCCGCCATCGGCTGTTCATTGGCCCGTCCATCAACTCAGGCTGACTGAAGGAGGCGACAGCCAATTGTGTCGGGGTGCCTACTCCTCGCCGGAAAATCGCTCCCAGGCCGACTGTCGAGTGATACCGAGAGCCTCACCGACTCGGGCCCAAGTCGCGCCGGTTGACCGAGCCTTACGGACCCACTTGACCAGGTTCTGCTCGACCTGGGCACCCGCCGCGGCAATCCGAGGGAGGTTGATCAGAATGTCTTCGAGAGTCGTCTCCTGTTCCCAAGGAGCGACGCGTGGCACTGACTTGGGCTTGCCCTCGATCACCTGACCGCACGCGGCGACGCAGTCGCTGCAGATGAAAACTCCCGGACCAGCAATGAGTGTCTTCACCTCCGTGTTGGGCCGCAAACAGAACGAACAAACGGCAATCACGGCCTCGTTGTCGATGACTGGCACAGTTCCTCCTCGCTGTTGTCAGGATTCACCTTACGTCGTCAGGACAAGCCTGACAAATCGTGGGGGAGCGCGCAGGCAGGAGAGGGTCACAACGTGCTCGCAAGAGAGGGAAATCTGCATCCCGAATGTGCCGTTCGCGGAAATCTCAGAATGCCTGGCGCGGTGACCTGGGTTGGACCTGCGTCAGTCTTCGACCGGAACGTTGTCCAGACGGCCAACAGTGGGGACCAAATCAGGCGAGCACGGGGCCCCTACGCTCGACTCGGATGTCCTACCGAGTCGCACTCCGCTTCTATGCCGAACTGAACGACTTACTGCCGCCGGATCGGCGCGGCCAGCCGATCACGCTCGAGGTGGCTGCCGGCACGACAGTGAAGGACCTGGCGGAGTCGTTCGGGGTGCCACACACCGAGATCGACGTGATCCTGGTGAATGGCGAGTCCGTGGACTTCGGACACCGTGTGGGTGACGGCGACAGCGTGAGCGTGTACCCGGTATTCGAGACGCTCGATGTGTCGCCGCTCGTGCGACTGCGTCCGAGACCGCTGCGCGAGCCACGGTTCGTGCTCGACGTTCATCTCGGCCGGCTCGCGCGGACTCTGCGGCTCCTCGGATTCGACTCCGTCTGGCGAAATGACATCACCGACGACGAGTTGGCGGCCATCTCGGTGGGCGAGAAGCGGATCCTCCTTACCCGGGATCGTGGCCTGTTGAAGCGCGCCAGAGTCACGCGCGGCTGCCTCGTGCAGGAGACCGACCGCCATCGCCAGGTCGTTGAGATCATGCGCCGGTTTGACCTGTTCGGAGCCATTGCCCCGTTCGGCCGATGCCTGGAGTGCAACGGCGTGCTCGAACCCGTGGCGAAAAAGGACGTGGAACACCGCCTGCCGCCCCGGACACGGCGGGACTACAACGACTTTCGGACCTGCCCGGACTGCGGCCGGATCTACTGGCAAGGTTCGCACTACGACCGCCTTGCTGCCCTGGTGGAGGAGATCCGCCGCGAGGACACGACGGCGAATCGTATTGAGCACGTTCCCCAATAGGACGGGTGACGGCACCTGAGGCGTTGGGAGGAGGACTTCCGCCTCTGGGCACAGAGCACATGACGGGCGAAACTGTCGTCGTGGACACCGGGGCGACACGGAACGAGACGCCGCGAGTCAGTGCCGCCCTCGACGCCGTGGGCCGGGGGTGGTCGGTGGTACCGATACACACGGCCAAAGCGGGCCACTGCTCGTGCGGCGACCCATCGTGTCCCGCACCCGGCAAGCACACGCACATCGCCTGGAAGCGATGTATGAGTGTTGTCGCCAGCACCGAGGAGGTCCGCCGGTGGTGGCGACGGTGGCCCGAGGCCAACGTGGGCGTCGTCTCCGGCGCAGTCTCCGGGCTCGTGGTGCTGGACATCGACCCGCGCCACGGCGGGGGAGACTCGCTGGCCGTTCTCGAGGGCATCCACGGCCCCATGCCCCACACAGTCGAGTCGCTCACCGGAGGCGGCGGCCAGCACCTCTACTTTCGCCACCCTGGCACAGTCGTGCCGTGCCGGTCGATCGCCCCGGGACTCGACGTCAAGGGCGATGGCGGGCTCGTGGTCTGCCCGCCCAGTGTGCACGTCTCGGGCCGCGTCTATGACTGGGAGGCGGGGTGTGCACCGGGCGAGGTTCCAATGGCAGACCTGCCGTGGTGGCTCCAGGCCTTGGCTCGGGACCCTGCCCCCTCCCCTTCGAGAGGGGGCAGGTCGGTGCGCGAGGTACCGGTGCGTACGGAGCACGAGCGGGTCGAGTTCGCGACGCTGTGGGCTCTTGTTGGCGTCGAGCTTCGTCCTGGGGATCAGAACTATCTGTGCCCGTTCCATCCTGACCACCACCCCTCGCTGCACATCGACGCAGAAGGATGCCGCTTCTACTGCTTCGGGTGCGGGCGCGGCGGCGGGAGCGGCCGACTGCTCCGACTTGTGCACCCGTCACGCCAATCGGTGCCGACGCGCGACCGAGAGAGTAGGGACCTTCCCACGCCCGAGCCGACGACAGCTGTCACGCTTCCGGGCGCCACCGAGGTCCGTGTCGTAGGGGAATCCGCCTACCAAGATGCGCTCCTCGAGCTCACTGGTGGCCGGCGCCATTACGGCGGTGTGCGGATGGAGAGGGTTGCCTGCCTCGTCCCTGAGCCGGGCAACCCCGCCGACCCCGAGGCCATCGCCGTGACCATCGGCACCCGCACCGTGGGGTACCTCTCCCGTCCCGAGGCGGCGCGCTTTCGCGCCGCGATCGCCGCCGCCACTGAACGCTCAGGCGAGGCGAGCTGCTTGGCCGTGATCGTCGGAGGGTGGGAGCGCGAGCACGGGAACGTTGGGTTGTTCGGAGTACGCCTCCGTCTCGGTGCTCCGGCCGCGGTCGCGCAGCAAGACTGCGAAGATGGCATGCTGCAGTGAACAGATCCGACCCGAAGCGGTCCCTTGCCGACCAGGTTGTGCGCCGCTTCGGCGGCCGGTACTCGCGTGAGCTGGGCATCGATGTGGACGCCGGTGACGCCGAAGTGGAGCGATGGTTCGTGGCGGCCACGCTGTTCGGGACTCGCATCTCGGCACGGATCGCCGAACGGACTTTCGACCAGCTGGCCCGAGCCGGGATCAAGCGGATCGTCGAGGCTGGTGAGCGCGACTGGGACGCCCTCGTCGCGCTGCTCGACGCCGGCGGGTATGCCCGCTATGACTTCCGAACCGCCACGCGGTTGCAATCACTCGCCCAAGTGGTCGCCGAGCACTACGGCGGCGACATCGGGGAGATCGGTCGGCGCTTCACCGACCCCGCGGCCCTCGTCACTGCGCTGGAGGACCTGCCGGGTTGGGGACCAGTCACCGTCGGGCTCTTCCTTCGGGAGCTTCGCGGCGTATGGTCGGGCGCCGGGTTGCCGCTCGATCCGCGGGCAGCCGAGGCAGCTCGCCATCTCGGGCTACTCACCGGTCGAGACCGCGACGAGCTCGCCTGCGTCGGCGACATCTCGCGGCAGGCGGGAGCCGATGGGCGGGACCTGGAGGCGGCCCTTGTCCGGCTCGCGCTCGCCCATCGGCGAACGACGGGATGCCCCGGTGGACGTCGCTGTGTCGTCCTCGCCTCCGGGCCAACGCGCCGAGCGCAATGAGGGCGAGACCTGTGAGCGGAGGGTCGGCAGAGTTCAGGGGGCGACTTCAGAACGCCCTTGACCTGCTCCCGATTCCTGATCCACTTCTTGTGAGACCCAGGGGCTCCCAACCCAACGGAGCCTGCCGCGCTCGAATGCGCTCGACGTGCGCGATCCGTGCGCGAAGGGGCGGCCTCGAACCCGACCCATCGCCGCCCAGCGCCGGCCGACAACTCCGCCGGGTTTGAAATTGAAAGCCGTCCCGTTAGGGGTGCTCACGCTGCCCGGCGGGGCTGACAGCGGTTCGAGGATGGAATCGCCGAGACGACGCTCGACCGCATCGCAGGTCCCTTCACGTGGCTGCAGGGCCAGTTGCGAGGAGGGATCAGGTCACACCTTCCCCCAGATAAGCGGCCCTGACCCGGTCGTCACGAAGCAGGGATGCTGCCGAGTCGGCCATGACGACGGTCCCGACCTCGAGCACGTAGCCGCGATCCGCGACTTCCAAGGCCTGAGCCGCGTTCTGCTCGACGAGTAGCACGGTGGTCCCGCTCTCGCGGATGTCGCGGATGATCTCGAAGATCGTCGTTACGATCTTGGGAGCGAGACCCATCGACGGTTCGTCGAGGAGGAGTAGCCGGGGGCGGCTCATCAGGGCGCGACCGATAGCGAGCATCTGCTGCTCGCCGCCAGAGAGCGTGCCGCCGTTCTGCTTGCTCCGCTCGTCAAGGACCGGGAACAGCTCGAAAATCCTGGAGAGATCCGCTTGCAAGGATCCGCGGCGCTGATAGGCGCCCATCTGGAGGTTCTCCAGCACGCTCATCTCCGGGAAGATTCTCCGACCCTCGGGCACGTGACTGATGCCCAAGGCGACGATCTCGTGCGCCGGCAGTCCCGTGATCGGCTGGCCATCGAAGTGGATGTTGCCGGCCGTTGGCCGAAGCAAACCTGAGATGGTGCGCAGGGTCGTCGTCTTTCCCGCGCCGTTCGCTCCGAGCAACGCGACCACTTCCCCCGTCTCGACCGACAGGCTCAGACCCTTCAACGCGCGTATGGCACCGTAGCGGACCTCGATGTCAGACAGCTCCAGGAGCATGGTTACTCGCGTTCCTTGGGGGTGCCGAGGTAGGCCTCAACGACGGCTGGGTCCCGCTGCACCTCGCGGGGGGTGCCGGAGGCGATCACACGCCCGAAGTTCAACACGACGACGCGTTGGGCGATGGCCATGACAAGGCGCATGTCGTGCTCGATGAGCAGGACACTCACGCCAAGCTCGACGTTGACCCGGCGGATCAACCGCTCCAATTCGGCCTTTTCGGCGTGGTTGCCGCCCGCGGCCGGCTCGTCGAGCAACAGCAGCTGCGGTCCAGTGCCGAGCGCCCGGGCGATCTCGAGCCGTCTCTGCGCGCCGAAGGGAAGCGAACTCGCGAGAACGTTCGACTGCGCACGCAGGCCGACGAAGTCAAGCAACTCGAACGCTCGCTCGTCGCCCTCCTTCTCCTCGCGGCGGGTCCGCGGCAGGCGCAGCACGGCGCCGATGGGACCGGTGTGCTGGCGCGCCTCGACGCCGATCTTGACATTCTCGAACGTGGTCAGAGCGTTGAAGAGGCGGCTGGTCTGGAACGTGCGGGCGATGCCGAGCAGGTTCACCTGGTTGGGCTTTCGCCCGAGAACCGCCACCGACTCGCCGCCCGGCCTGTAGTAGACGATCGAGCCCTCCTGCGGGGCGTACACACAAGTGAGGCAATTGAACAGCGATGTCTTGCCGGCGCCGTTGGGACCGATGACGGACAGGATTTCGCCCCTGTTCTGCTGCAGCGTGACGTCCGACAGGCTGGTGACTCCGCCGAAGCGAAGCGTCACGTGGCTGACTTCGATGACCGAGTCGGGGTGCAGGGCTGCGGCTTCTGCGGCGCTCACGGCGCCGTTTCCCCCGCGGACATCGCGTCGGCCGTGCCGATCCCGTGCTCGGCGAGGCCGATCTCCCGGCTGCGCCGTCGGGACGGCAGAACGCCCTGCGGTCGGAAGATCATCATCACGACGAGCAGCCCTCCGAGGTACACGTACAGGTCCTGCTCGTTGTACCAACCGACGTTCAGGACTCGGAGGAAGTTCTGGCCCCACTGGATGAAGGCGGCCCCGACCAGTGCGCCGGCGAGCGAACCCTGCCCGCCGAAGACGACGAGGATGAGGACGAGGATCGACATCTGGACGCTGAACTCGGTGGGGTCGATGAATCCGATCTTGCTCGCGAACAGAACGCCGGCGAAGCCGGAGGTCGAGGCACCGATGGCGAACGCCATGATCTTGTACTTGAGTGGGTTGATCCCGCAGGCTGCGGCTGCCACCTCGTCCTCGCGGATCGCGGTCCAGGCGCGGCCCACTCTTGAGTGCTCCAGCAGGTGGAAGATGACCAGTGCCACTACCACGAAACCGAGCAGTAGGTAGTAATACGGCAGGTTCGCCGTCGCCCCCACGGGCCAGGCATAACGAACACCGAACAAGTTGACCGAAAAGTGCCGGATCCCGATGACGCCCTCCGCCCCGCCGGTGACACCCTGCAGATTGGTCGCGACGATCTGGATGATCTCGCCGAAACCCAGGGTGACGATGGCGAGGTAGTCCCCGCGCAACCGCAGTGTCGGAGTGCCGAGGATGACACCGGTAAGCATGGCCGCGAGAACCGCAAACGGGATGATAAAGAACGGGTTCAGGTCGAATGGCGGTTGGACCGGCAGGGCGCCGCTCCAGTAGGCGGTCGAGTACGCACCGATCAGGTAGAACGCGATGTAGCCGAGGTCGAGCAGCCCGGCAAAGCCGACGACGACGTTGAGGCCGAGGGCGAGGAGGACATAGGTCCCGATCTGATCGACCGTTATCTCCTGCCAGGTGCCGGAGAGGATCTGTGGCAGCAGTACGGCGAGCACGATCAGCAAGAGATACGTGCCGAAGCGGGGGAGCCGACTCTCGAAGAGCCGTCGGCCGACGTCGGCGACCTCCACGACCTCCGCTCTGATGCGTCCTGACAGGCGGCCCCAAAAGGTCATGAGGGCCCACAGCACCACAGCCGCGATCAGGAATCCGACTACGCGCGGCCGCAGCCACGATTGGATGACGCCATAGGTGGGGTTGCCCTGGATGCCCTCCGGCCCGGTGACGAGCGCTAAGACGAGCATCCCGAACACGCAGGCGCCGAGTCGCCGGAAGTCGCGGCTGTCGCGCAGCCGGTTCAGCCGGCTCGGACCCTCGTGGACGCTCACGCCGACCTGCCCAGCCGTTCGCCGAACAAGCCAGTGGGTCGGAACATGAGGACGATGACCAGGATGCCGAATGCGACCACGTCGCGCCACGAGGTCGAGATGCAGGCAACCGACAGGTTCTCGACGACACCGAGCAACAGACCGCCGATCATGGCGCCGCGCACGTTGCCGATGCCGCCGAGGACTGCAGCCGTGAACGCTTTCAAGCCCGGTGTGAAACCGATGGTGAACACGGCGCCGACAGGCAGGGCGTACAGGAAGCCAGCTGCGCCGCCGAGCAGGCCGCCGATGACAAAGGTCAGCGAGATCGTCCGGTCGATGTTCACTCCCATCAGGCTCGCTGTTTCCGCGTCCTGGGCCACGGAGCGGATGCCCTGGCCCAGCCGGGTCTTGGCGACCACCCGGTCGAGCAAGACGAGAAGGACGATGGTGACCGCGGCGACGACAAGGTAGTAGGTCTGTACCGGCGCACCAAAGACCGTGAACACCGTGCCGTTGGTGAAGGGCGCCGGGATGTTGATCGCCTGGCGGCCGAACTCCTTGCCGGCGAGGTTGTAGAGGAAGTAGGAGGCGCCGATGGCGCTGATGAGGAACGCCAGGCGGGGCGCGTTACGGCGGCGCAGCGGGCGGTAGGCCACCCGCTCGAGGAGGAAGGCCACCGCTCCGCCAGCCGCGGCGGCACCCGCGATCCCGATGGCCACCAGCCACACCGAGGTCAGCCCGCCCGGTTGCCGCGACCCGATGAGGTTCTGGAGCACGAACAGCCCGCCGAACGCGCCGCTCATGAACACTTCGCTGTGCGCGAAGTTGATGAGGCGAAGCACGCCGTACACGAGCGTGTAGCCGAGGGCGATCAGGGCGTAGATGAAGCCGTTCGCGAGACCCTCGATCAACAGGCTCCAGAAGTTCTGGGTGAAGCACATGATCCGCGAACCTCCGGTCGGCGGTCATGCAATGGCCAGGCGCCCCGTGCGGCTCACCCGGCCATTGCGCTGCCTTACGCCGGGCCGACTTCGCTGATCGTCCCGCTCGGCCCCACCTTGTAGACGTACTCGGCAGTGCCGGCGATATCACCATTCGACTTGAACTTGATCGTCTTGGTGAGGCCGACGAAGGTGATGCTCTTCAGGCCTTGGACGACGCCGGCACGGGTGATCTTGGAGGCACCGTCGGTCGCGGCGAGGCTCTTCAGCGCCTTGATGATCGTGTTCGTCGCATCGTAGGACTCGGCCGAGTAAGTGCCCACGGCGAACCCGGCCAGGGTCTTGAACTGGGAGATGAAGGCCGAGGCCGGGCCACTCGACGCGAGGGTCTGGCACGGGCAGCTGATCAGCGTACCGGAGGCCACCGTGGCGCCTGCCCCCGAGACGTAGTGCGGGTCAAGGCTTCCGTCGTCCGAGAAGAGCTGTCCCTTGAAGCCGGCTGAACGCAACGCCTTGGCGAAGTCGGCGAACCCGCAGTAGTAGCCGCCGTAGTAGAGCGCCCCGGCGCCGCTGCTGACGACCTTGGTGGCCGACGCTGGGTACTCGGTGACGCTACCCGTACCCTCCGAGCACTGGGTTGTCCCCGGCACCTGTTCGCTCGTCACGGTCATGCCGAGGCTCCTCGCCTCACTCGCGAAGGCTGCAGTCAACCCGACCGCGTAGGCGCTTGCGTCGTTGACCACGTACACCGACTTGATGTGAAGCGTGTTAGCTATGTACTGCGCGTCAGCAGGCCCCTGTGCATTGTCATCGGCCACGACGCGGAAGAAGTTGCTCCACCCCTGGGTCGCCAAGGCGGGGTTCGTCGCCGACGGGGTCACGGTCGCCAGGTTGGCCCCGGAGAACGTCGGCTCGGCAGCCTTAGTCGCTCCGGAGAAGGCGGGCCCGACGACGGCGATGACCGAGCTGTTGTCGACAAGGCTGGTAGCGACCGACGGAGAGACCGAGGGCGACCCCTGGTCGTCCTCGCCGAGGAAGTTGAGCTTGAACGGGAGCTTGCCGAACTGGCTGGTGCCCGAATTCGCCTGGTTGATGGCCAGTTCGACGGCGAACTTCATGTTCAGGCCGAGCTGAGCGTCACCACCTGAGAGCGGACCTTCGTACGCGATCGTGTAGCTGGGTAGCGAGCCCGAACCGCCGGTGGTGCTCGGGCTTGGGCTCGAACTGCTGCTGCAAGCGGCAAGGCACACGCCCCCTACCACAAGCGGCACCGCGTACCGAACGATCCGTCGAACGATTGCAACACGGAGCATGGCTGGCCCCCTCCTCGTCTATACCGCCTCGAGTCGGCCCGCACCCTTGACGGAGTTCGATATCTGAGATGCAAGGCACAATATACTTAACCCAGGTTCAAGGGGCGGGAGTGTCTACCGCTCTGGCAGCTCACCAAGCGTGCTGATGCGTGGCCGAACCGGTTCTCCGTGGTCCTGACGCTCCTGGTTCTCGGGACCGTGAGTGACTCAAGTCGCCGCCCTGTCCAGCGAACCCTCCCGTACGTCGGCGGTCTCGGCACCCGTGATGGCAACCAGTTCGGCAAACGTCGTCGGGAACACGGCGTGAGGCGTGCCTGCCGCTGCCCAGACCACAGGGTAAGCGGCCAGAGCCTTGTCCAATACCACCCGCAGGGTGGCGGGGTTGCCAATCGGGCTCACGCCGCCGATCGGGAAGCCGGTGACGTCCCGCACGCGTGAGGCGTCGGCACGCACCACTCGGGCGGCACCGACATGCTGGCGAAGTCGCTCGGTGTCAAGACGATCCACCCCTGAGAGGACTGCCAGGACCGGCTCGTCATCAGCCAAGAAGACGAGCGACTTCGCGATCTGACCTATGGCTACACCGATTGCCGCGGCAGCTTCGGCAGAGGTCCGCGTCGAATCCGGAAGCTCCACGACCTCGGCCTTCGAGCCACTCGAAAGGAGGGCCGCCTGAACACGGGCTGCGTTTTGGTGCATTGGACCGTTCTATCGCCCCAGGCACCGGCTGATGATGGCCACGAGGCCGGGCTCGCGGTGAACCCGCGGACATCACTTCCCGGTACTGGAGGCGCAGCGAGCTGTCAGGTGCGGAGGTCGACCGAGCAGCGCCTCGACGTGCTCGCGATGGTGGGTTTCTGGATCGGCATGCTGCTCTCGGCGTCGCCGGCGCCAGTGGCACGGCGCACGCCCCTTGGTAATCGGGCTCGCGACTTGTAGGACATCGCCGACCACCGTGACCCTGCGGAGAGTGCAGAGAACAGTGAACCGGCTGAGCCGATCGAAAACGCCGAAAGAAATGAACCGATTGAACCGATCGAGAATGCGGAGCCGATCGAGCCGATCGACAGAAACGAGCCTTTGGAACCGATTGACAGCACGGAGTTCTCCGACCACAGCGACCACCGGGAGCTAGACATCTTGCCTGGGCTCATGCGGATGGAGAGAATGCCGATTCTCAGTTGACCGTCGAAGCCGCAATTGTCAGCGCCTTCACGTACTCCGCGTGGTACTTGGCGTAGCCCGGGTACTGCGGATCCAGCGCCAGCAACCAGTCCTGAGGATAGATCTCGAATATCTGAGCATGCAGCTCAACCCCTGCCTGAAGCAGCGGTGGCAGCGGTCCGGTCAGCTCCTGAGGGCTCGGCGGATTCGAGTGCAAGGTCCCAGTCGGATCCGAATTGTGGTACATCTCGAGGTATAGAGGCGTCTTTCCAGCCAATGCGATGTAGGCGGCGCACCAGTTCTCGAACGGACACGGCTCGTGCTGAAGAACTGCCGTGGCCGACGCCTTGTCCATGCCTTCCATTCCGGCTCCGATGCCAGCACGGACAGCTTTGGGTCCGGTTGAGGCCATGTCGTCGTAGTTGAGGGATACCACAAGCTTGTGGGGAGAATGCAAACTTCCCTCGAACGTGAACAAGTCCTGGATGTAGCGAGGCCAGTCGCTTGCGTACCCGACCGCATCCCACTTTTTCAAGCAAGTCTCGCCGGCAGCGTGAAGTCCCGGAATGAACCCCTCGCCATCAACGGTCACGCCAAATCGCATGTAGGCAATGTGAGCGTCAGACGCAAAGTGCTCAACCACCGCCTGCATGAAGTGCCCCCAGTTGGACAAGTACGCCGATTGCCAGAACACTGGAACGGGCGGTTCATTCGGGCAGTCCACCATCGTCACTTCTGACGCTACGTACGCTGGGGTTGCTTGCTTGTAAGCAAGCCCTTCGCTCGCACCGCTGATGATCAAGCCTATTTCCTTTCCGGCTGCTTCCCAGGGGGCGATCTCGTTGTCGAGAGCAGCCCAGTCGTATCGCGGCGTGTGGCCCGGACCCATATCGATCGACGACCAATCGACGTAGACATCCGCCCCGCAGAGCAGCGGGCTCCGCATGGCGTATTGCTCGACGGCGCCTCCTACCTTTCCGAGCTCGAATAGACCGTGAGGCCCCATCGGGCGGGCCACTTTGGAATTCGACCCGGAACAGGCAATCTGGCCTGTTGTGCGTTGCGAAACCAGTTCGACATTGCTACGGGAGCTGATCTTGATACTCGCGCCAGCCAGCTGCAAGGAGACAGCAAGGGCCAGCAGTGAACTGGCGGTTGCCACTCGGAGCAAGCGGCGTTTGAGACAGTCGTTAGGTCGGAAGTCTTCGTGGGAGGTCACGTGTGGGTTTCTTCTGTCGAGGGATGCCAGGTACCCGCGTGAGCAGGTGTGAGCGAACTAGCTGCGCAGCCCGGCAGGATCTCGCCGGGCACGGGGCAGCCGAGGCCGGCACGAGGAGCAGACCGGATCAGTCGTCAGAAGGCTGCGAGCACCGTAGCGGCCACAAGTCGAGCTCATGGGCAGATTATCGACCGAACGTGCTTCGATCTTGAGGGATCGGCGAACCAACAACGCTCCCGCCTACAACCTGCCGCCGTCGGAGGCGGTCGGCCCTACGATGCCGATATGACGCTCGGGAGCGTGGCTAGTGGCGCCTCGAGGACGACCGCGACGATGAGGGCGTGATGACCGCCAGTGGTCTCCCACATCACAGCCAGGTGGTCGGGCGGTGTCGTCGCAACCCAGCTCTCCCTGCCGCTGGCAGAGCCACCGAAGCCGCCAGGACTGAACGGTCAGCTACCGAGGTAGAGCTCGTCGATCGCCTCGGCGTAGTGCTCGTACACGACGCTTCGCTTGACCTTCATCGTGGGGGTGAGCTCCCCGGCCTCGGCTGTCAGGTCATGGGCGAGCACCCGGAACTTGCGGATGCTCTCGGCATGTGACCGTTTGGCGTTGACCTCATCGACGGCCGCTTGGACCTCGACGAGCAGGTCAGGGTCGCCGGCGAGGGCTTCGAGATCGCCCAGCTTGTTGCGCTGCTGCGCCCAGCGAGTCAGCTCCTCCGGGTCAAGGGTGAGCAGGGCGGCGAGGTACCTGCGGCCTTCTCCGACGACGATTGCCTCGGAGATGAGCGGGTGGTTGCCCAGGTCGCTCTCGATGCCCTGGGGGGCGACGTTCTTTCCGGCCGCGGTGATAATGAGGTCCTTCTTACGGCCGACGACGCGCAGAGACCCGTCAGCGTCGAAAGCTCCCGTATCGCCCGAGTGCATCCAGCCGTCGGCGTCGATCAGCTCGGCCGTTGCCTCGGGGTCGTTGAGGTAGCCGAGGCACACGTTCCCACCCTTGAGGAGGATCTCATCGTCCTCGGCAACCCGGACGCTCATCCCGGGCAGGGCGGTTCCGACGGTGCCGATCCGGTTGTGATCGGCCCGGGTCGCGGTCGTCGGCCCGCAACCCTCGGTCTGGCCGTACAGCTGGAGCAGCGGCAGCCCCAGAGCGTGGAACCAGCGGATGAGGTCAGGGTGGGTGGGCGCCGCGGCGACGACCAGGACGTGGGCGCGGTCGAGGCCGAGCTGTTGGCGGATCGTTGCCCCAAGCGTCCGGTCCAGAGTCTCGTAGAGAGCGAGCGTCGTCCTTTTCAGCGGCGTGCCGTTCTCCCGGGCGGCCACATTGCGCAGGCCGAGGGCGATGTAACGCTCCACCGCAGCCCGAACGGGAGGCGCCTGGCTCCGCACGTGGTCCTCGATACCCTCGCGCAGCTTCTCCCACACGCGGGGAACAGCCAGGAACACGGTGGGCCGACACGCTGGGAGGTCCTCGGCGACCGTAGCGAGGCTGCGGGCGAACCAGGTCTCGCCGGTCACACCTATCGGTGTGAAGTCGCTCATCATGCGCTCGGCGATGTGGCTGAGCGGCAGGTACGACAGGAGGCGGTCACCCTCGCCGATGCCGTAGACCGGGGTGACGCTGCGCAGCGTCCACATGATGTTCCCGTGGCTGATCATGGTCCCTTTGGGCGGGCCGGTTGTGCCGCTCGTGTAGACGATCGTGGCGAGGTCCTCGGGCCGCACCTGAAGAGCCCGCTCGTCTACAGCGTCGGGATCGCGACTCAGCCGGTCAGCGCCCACGGTCCGGAGATCGTTGAAGCCCACGACGAACGCGTCGCCGGTCCGCCAGGCACCATCCGCGAGCACCACCCGCTCGAGGGCGGGCAACTGGTCGCGAACCTCGACGAGCTTGCCCAGCTGGGCGTGGCTGTCCACGAAGCACACCCGGACCTCGGCGTGGCGGAGGATGTAGGCGACCTGGCTTGATGAGCTCGTCGGGTAGACAGGCACCGTCACGCTCCCGTTGAAGAGCGTCCCAAGGTCCGCCAGATGCCACTCCACGCGGTTGGCCGACAAGATCGCGACCCGCTGACCGGGGTCGACGCCGAGCTCGGCCAAGCCAGCGGCGATCTGTCGGGCCGCCAGTAGGTAGTCGGCCCACGTGAGGACCTCCCACTCCGCCGAGGTCGGATGATCGCCCGGACAGTGCCGCATCGCCGGGCGGTCCGGGTGCCGCCGCCCATTCGCGATCAACGCGTGGACGATCGTGGCGCCCTGGCGGGCCGGTACCCCGACTGATCTCTTCTCAGTGCCCGCAGGATCCCTCCGGTTGTGTCGAACGGTCATCACACTCATGGGCCCAATCATGATGATTCCGCTGGTCGGCGCTAGAGCCGGACGACCCTTTCAGCCGCCGAGATGGCCCTGCCCGGCAGCGCGACCTTCACGGTCCATCTGGTCACCGAGTCGGGCCGCTCATAGCGCCACGGCTGCGTACCCGTTCATGGCACCATTTCCGGCACCGATCCACATGAAGACGACGAGATCACCCTCCTTGACCCGGCCGGCGCGGCGGTCTTCGTCCAGCAGGATCAGCGTGCTCGCCGCCGACGTGTTGCCGTAGTGATCGACGCTGATCGGTACCCGCTCAGGAGGCAGGCCGAGCATCTCGATCGCCTGACGGACCACCACTCCGTTGGCCTGGTGAAGGTACCAGCGCGTCACCGCGTCGACGTCGAAGTCGCCCCCGGTGAAGGGCTTGACGGCAGTCGGCCAGTCCTCCTGCAGCATGTGGAAGTCTCGCTCCATCAACGGTGGGAAGACCTCGGCGACCTTGACGCCATCCATCAAGAACACGTGGTCGGCCAAGTTGCTGGCCGAGGTGTGATGCAAGCAGCCGCCTCCAGGGTAGGTGACGAGCCCGATGTCGGGGCTCGTCTCGTTACGCACCGACAACAAGCCGGTCGGACCGCAGCTCGCGTCACGCGGTGTCGAGCGCCAGACGGAAGCTCCCGCACCGTCGGCGAACATGAGCGGTGCCAACCATCCGAGACCGCTCTCATGCTCGTAGTAGTAGTCGTGCACCTCGGGCCCGAAGTAGCCCGAAGGGCAGTTGCTCCCCACCACCAGCGCGGTGGCGGGCACCATCGAGACGAGCGAGCACGCCGCCGTGCGAAACCCGGAGGACAGCCCGGCGCATCCGAGGTTGTGGTGGACGAGGTCGACGTCCCGGCGTAGTCCGAGCTCGGTCATGAGGAACCGGAAGTGGTCCTGGCAAGCGATCAGGTCGGGCGTGGTCGACACGTGGACCACGACATCGACGTCGGCTGCATCGATCCCGGCATCGACGAGGGCGGCGCGCACCGCTCGGAGCGCCAGATCACCGTCATAGAGGCCACCATCGGCCCGGCTCCGCTTGTGCCCACCCCCGAACTCGTAGTCCAGCCGCCGTTCGTAGATGCCGAGGTGCTTGACGACCCACTCCGGCTCGAGGGGCCTGCCGTCAGGGCGAACGGGATGCAGGTATTCGAGGATCTCCTCGTTGGAGACTCGGCGCTCCGGCAGGTAGGAACCCACACCCACTAGGGACACAGAGACCTCTGAGGCCAACCTTGTAATCGGTGCACCAGTCATCGAGTCACCTCCTGCTCATCAAAGTCGGCGTCTCGGCGGACCTGACGCTCACAAACCATCATGGGGCGACACGCGTGCGCCAAACAGAGGCGAACGTCCCAATCCGTGCCCGTCGCGGCCCCACCGGTCCCCAACTGCACTCCGGTCCTCGCCGGTGGACTCACCGGTCGTGGACGCAAGAACGCCTCCCGGTGACCTTCGGCCCTGGCAAGACGGTAACCGCGGTGCGTGAATTGCCTTCATGAGATCTCCTCGAATTGCCGCGCATTCGCCGCCCGGGCCACCGCCGGTGGAGATCCGCCACTCTCGCCTCGTCTCGTTCGACGGCACCGAGCTCGACGTGCAGACAGTCGGTGAGGACGGCCCGATGCTCGTGCTCGTAAACGGCCTCGGCGGTGCGATCATCGCTTGGCGCCATCTGCTGGCCCAGCTCGGGCAACGCTTTCGGATCCTGTCGTTCGACTATCGGGGCTTGTATCGGTCAGGGCCCCCACCCACGAAGGAGGCGCTGCGCATTGAGGACCACTACGAGGACCTTCGCCGCGTGATCGACGCTTCGGGCGAACGCAGTGTCGTCCTGATCGGCTGGAGCATGGGCGTTCAGGTGGCAGTCGAATACGCCCTCAGACAGCCGACCACGGTGGACGGGCTCGTGTTGATCTGCGGAGCGCCAGGCGATCCCTTCGCGGGCGTCTTCGGCACGTCGCTCAGCCGGCGAGCTGTTCCTGCCATCTGCCACGTCGTCGAGGCCCAGCCCGCACTGTTCGGCGCCATTGTCCGGGCACTTGCCTCGTTCGGCCCGTCGCCGGAGCTGCTGAGGACAGCCCACGTCCTCGCCCCAGGCTGCGATATGAGCGTGTTCCGTGAGATGGCGGAGGGTTTCTCACGCCTGGACTGGCGCTTGTACGCGAGGAGCGTGCGCGCCATGGGCAGTCACGACGCCTGGCCTCGACTCGGTGAGATCACCGCACCGACGCTGGCGATCGGCGGAACGCGTGATCTGTTCACGCCGGCCTCGGTCGCCGTGGCTACAGCCGCCGCCGTGCCGGGTGGTGAGGTCGAGATCCTCGAGGGAGCGTCGCACTATGCACCCGTCGAATTCCCCGACGAGCTGAACCAGCGCATCGAGCAGTTCCTCGCCGAGCGCGTCGGCGGGCGATGGGGTCGTTCGGCCCTGGCGACCCCACGGGCGCAGGCGTCCAATTGACCGAGAGCCTTCTGAGAACGAGGGGGAAGTCATGTGGTGGAGACGGTGTGACGGTGATCTGGTACGAGGCGTCGATTCCGACCGCCGGATCATGCCGTACCTGATGAGAGGCCGGAACGAGTCGATCGCCTATCTCGACGTCGTCATCGACCTGGCGGCCACGGACGACTTGCTGGAGGAGTTCAGTCGGCTGAACCCCGGGGTCCACGCCACGCTGTTCCATGTCGTGATCTGGGCCCTCGGCAGGACGATCGACGAGCGGCCACACCTCAACCGGTTTGTCGCGGGTGGTCGCCACTACGAACGGAAGGGCATCTTCATCTCCTTCGCCGCTAAGCAGGAGATGACCGAAGACGCTCCTCTCGTCGTCGTCAAGCACCGTGTCGACCCATCCCAGCCGTTCTACGCGCTGGTCACCGACCTGGACGCCGAGATCGACCAGGCACGCTCGCCAGGCATGACCACGGTCGATCGCGAGCTCTCCGTCCTGTTGCACTTGCCCGGCTCAGGCCTGCGCGCAGTGCTCGCCCTCGAGCGGGTGGCAGATCGGCTCGGGCTCCTGCCGGCTTCGTTCGTCGACCCTGACCCGATGTTCACGAGCGCCTGGGTCGCCAACTTGGGCAGCTTGAAGATGGACCCGGTGTTCCACCACCTCTACGAGTACGGCAACGCCGGCATGTTCTGCACGATCGGCCAGGTCGTCGAGGAGCCGGTCGTGCGTCGTGGCAAGGTCGTAGTCGGTCGAGTGGCGCACCTGCGGTGCAGTTACGACGAGCGCATCGACGACGGGATGTACGCCGGCGGCGCTGCCAAGTTGCTCAAACGACTCCTGGAGGACCCGCTCGCCAACGGCTGCGAGCTCTCGGCCCCGTCGACCCGCGGCGCAGCGGAGGCGAACGCCGCGGAGGTGAACGCCGCGGAGGTGAACGCCGCGGGTGTGAACGCCACGCTCGCCTCCTAAGTCATGGCCACCTCGGGCGCCCAGACAGTCAGGACAAACCGGTCCGGCTGCTAGTACTCGATTCATGGCCGACTAACAGAACGAGGACAGCCCGAGCGATCGTCACCTGACGGACCAGGCCGTCGCCTCAGGCTGCTATCTCCTCAGGGGTCGCCACTCCCGGCGGTCAGCTCAGACTCGATGGCAGACCGAAGTGCGGTCAGCGCGCTAGCGCGTGCTCTCCCCTTGGTGGCGGCGTGCGCCCTGGCGTCGAGTTGAGCCAGCTCCCCGGCCGCCGCGAGGCTGACCACCCGCAGCTCGCCCGGCGCGACGACTCGGTCGAGAAAGCCCGGCGCCACTGCCTCTTGCGGGCTGTACATCGTGGCGTTGACGACCGTCCGGTCAAAGTGGGCGGGATGCAGGCGATGCCGGGCGAGTTCGATCGCGAACCAGGGGACGGTCAGGCCGATCCTCACCTCGTTGAGGCCGATCCGGAAAGGTCCGTCAGCACCGATTCGGAGATCTGCGGACAACAACAAGAAGGCTCCGGCTGGCAGGGCGTGTCCGGTGCACGCCACCGCTACCGGCCTCGGCCACGACAGCACCCGCTCGGCGAGCGTCGCTCCGAGCGTGAGCATCTCGAGCACCTGATCGCCCTCGCCCGCTAAGACCTTCAGGTCGAACCCGGCAGAGAAGTAGTTCTCCCGCCCGGTCAGTACCACGACCACGCCATCGCGATCGGCTTGATCGAACGCCGCGTGGATGGCCCGGAGCATCGGGATCGAGAACACGTTGACCTTCGCGTCGTCAATCACGATCGTCCCGATCGCCCCATCCCGCTCGTAAGTTGCCAGTCCGCTCATCGTCGTCTCCTGAGTTCGTCGGAAGAGGGAGTACAGTCTATATTGGAACAATGTTACGAAACAACGTCTCGACACCTGGCGTCTCGCCGCCGAAGTGCGCGACACCCGCGACGGCGGCGTCGCGGTAGGTCGGGTCGTGCCCAGGACCAGACAGCGAACACCCGCCCTGCGGGATCACGTGCTGTCGGTCGCAGTCGAGCTGCTGCCAGAGGTAGGGGTGGCCGGCTTCACGACGCGGCGCGTCGCACACGCCGCACAGACGTCGACGCCGGCCGTGTACGAGCTCTTCGGCGACAAGTCGGGATTGGTGCGAGAGGTGTTCTTCGAGGGGTTCCGACTATTGCACCGCCGCCTCGCCACACTCACCGACTCCGACGATCCCCGCGCCGGCCTGGTCAGACTCGCGGAGATCTACCGCGCCTTCATCCGGGAAAACCCGGTGCTGTCGCAGGTGATGTTCTCGCGCCCGTTCACGGACTTCGAACCGGGTCCGTCTGAGATGGAGGCGAGCAGCTCGGTGCGGATCTTCATCGTCGAACACGTACGGCGCTGCATCGACGCCGGAGTGCTCCGGGGTGACGAGACCGACGTCGCACACGTCCTCGTGTCACTGATCCAGGGCCTCGCCGCGGCGGAGAACGCCGGTCGACTGGGAACCAGCCAGGCGTCGATCGACCGTCGTTGGGCGCTGGCCGTGAACGCCGTCCTCGATGGCCTGAGTTAGGCGGGCTTCATCGCCGCCGTCGACAACGGGGAGGTCTGCGTCTGCGAGTTCTGCGCGCCGCCATCGACGCCTGAGCTGCCGGTAGCGGCCGCCGCCGCTCAGAGCTTGAAGACCCTCCGGGCATTCTCGCTCAGGAACTCCGAGCGGGTCTCGTCGTCGAGACCGAGGTCATCGAGTCTGGCTAGCGCTCGGGCGGCCGTCATCATCGGGTAGTTGCTCCCGAACAACACCTTCCGCTTGCCCCGTCCTTTGAGGTAGTCGACGAGCTCGCTGGGATAGCGATGGCTCGCGTACGCGCTGGTGTCGATGTACACGTTGGGGTGCTTGTCCGCGACGGCGACCATCTCGGTGGTCCACGGATATCCGATGTGCCCGCACACGATGACGAGCTCGGGAAAATCGAGCGCGACCTGGTCGATGTACGGGATTGGACGGCCCGTCTCGGACGGTCGCAACGGTCCGGTGTGGCCGACCTGCGTGCAGAACGGGACGCCGAGGTCCACGCAAGCCGCGTACAGCGGGTAGTACCGTCGATCGGTCGGCGGCAGCTCCCACAGCCACGGCACGATCCTCAGCCCAACGAAACCCTCCCCCACCTTCCGCCGAAGCTCGCGAACCGCCTCCATCGGCTTACGCAGATCCGCGCCGGCGACTCCGTGGAGGCGGTGCGGGTACCGGGCGACGGCGGCAGCCACCTCGTCGTTGTCGATGAGTGAGCCCTCAGGCCCGTACCAGGCGGCCAGCAACCCCACGTCGACGCCTCCCTCGTCCATAGCGGCGATGGTCACCTCCAACGGCAGCTCCTCCTCGAAAGCCCCGCTCATGCCCATCCAGCGCCGGAGCGACTCGAACATCTCGTGGTTCGAGTGCCGCAGCGTAGGGTGCTGCATCCAAACGTCCACCGTGCCACCGCTCATGGCGTCATTCTGCCCTCGAGACGTTGCATGACGTCGACGCTCACGCTCTCGCCTGGCTCCGCCGCGCCTACGAGGAAAGCTGCTGAGCTTGTCCCGGCTGCACCCATTCGTGTCGAGCGCGACCTGAATCGGAGCGGAAACCACCAGACTGGTGCCTGTGATACTCCTCGTCGTAGGGCTCCTGTTCGGCGGTCTCATCATCGGAGCGCTCGGGCGACTCGCGGTCCCAGGGCCCAACCCCATGAGCATCTGGGCGACCATCGGCGTCGGGATCCTCGGCTCCCTCCTCGGTGGGCTCGTCGGGCGGCTCGTCTTCGGGTTTCGATACCGCTACGCCGGCGGGCTCGGGTTCATTCTCTCGGTGCTCTTCACCGCCTTGATCGTGGCAGCCGTGTCCCGCCGGGGACCGTCGACCCGTAGCTGAGACCGGTGACAGCTTGTGCACTTCCTGGCTCACGATTTGGGACCCGCGCCGCGAAAGTGTCGCCAGGCAACATCTTCGCGGCGGGAGGCGCCTCTCAGTCCGTGCACTGGTCTCGTATTGACGATGCCCGTCTCACGGAAACCCCGACCGGCGCAGCCGGAGTCGCCCGCCGCCAACTGGCCGGGCCGCTCACAGCAACGCGCTGAGGCCTCCATCGACAGCGAGCACCTGACCCGTGACATAGCTGGCGCGGTAGGACAGCAACCACACAACCGCGTCCGCCACCTCCCACGCCGTCCCCATACGGCCAAGCGGAATGGGCGTGCGGTCACGCGAAGGCCGGCCAGCTGAGGCAACCCGCCCGAGTGGCGTGTCGATCAATCCCGGGGCGATGACGTTGGCCCGTACTCCCTTGCGCGCGCCCTCGGCAGCCACGTGCCGGCACAGCCCGGAGAGGGCGGCCTTGGAGGAGTCGTAAGCGGGCACGCGACTGCCGGGTTTGAGGCCGGCGACCGACGAGATGAAGACGATCGCCGCCGGCGAGCCGGCGGTCGTGGCCTCGGCCAGTAGGGGCAGTGCGGCCTGGCAGGCGAGAAAATGAGCACGCACGTTGACCGCGAACGTCATGTCCCAGTCCTCCACCGACGTCTCGGCAAGGCGCGCACCACGTGCGATGCCGACGTTGAGCACGAGACCGTCGAGCCCGTCGAGCTCGGACGCGGCGAACGAGACAGCAGCGGAGCACTGCTCGGCATCACTCACATCGGCGACGATCACCGCTGAACGCGCGCCCTCGGCCGCGACGAGCCGAGCCGTCTCTTCGGCGGCTGACGCCTCCCGGTCGAGACACGCCACGGAAGCCCCGTTCCGTGCGCACAGCACGCTGATCGCCCTCCCGTTGCCGACCGGCGCGTCCGCCTCGTCGCTGGGCCGCGTGCCGGCACCGACCACGAGGACCCGCCGGCCCGAGAGCTCCCGCCCGCCCGGGCTCGATGTGGGCAGGCCGCTCACTTCGGGAACCCCGTCAAGCCCTCGTCCAACTGCACACCGAGCGTGTTCAGGGTCATGGCCACGAGGTGGTAGTGGCCAACCAGCATCGGGACTTCGATCAGCTGCTGGGTGTCGTATCGGGCGGCCAGCGCCGCCCACGTCGCATCGGAGATGAGCGCGTCCGAGTGCAGCTCATCGGCTGCCCTGAGCAACGTGGCGTCGAAGTCGTCCCATCCGCCCGCTTCCGCTCCGAGCGTGACCCGGTCGATCTCGGCGGTTGAGAGATCGCTGCTCAGGGCGAGGCGTGCGTGCTGGGCCCACTCGTACTCGGCCCGGCAGTTCCAGCCCGTGCGCAGGATCAACAACTCGCGATCGCGTGCCGGGAGCTTGCCGTTGAGAAGCTTGCCCCCGAACGGCAACCAGCGCCGGAACAACCCCGGCGCCCGCACGAACGTGGTGAAGATGTTGGCGTCCGTCGCAGCGCCGACGACGGCCAAATCGAGCAGCTCGCGGGCCTGGCCGGTCCGCTCTTCCGGCGGAACCGGTGCGATCCTGGGTGAACTCAACCGCTCGGCCATCGGGACCGCCTCTCCAGTGTCGAAACTGACCTCTACAGGCCAGATCGTAGAGAACCCGCTGGAGGACGTCATCGCTGTCTACGACGCCGAGCACCGTGCGCGAGTTCACCGCCGGCGGAAGAATGTGGCTCCACAACCGAGGAGGACCAATGAAGGCTGCGGTGTACTACGAGACAGGGGGCCCTGAGGTCTTCCGGTACGAGGACGTGCCCGATCCCGAGGTTCCCGCTGACCAAGTGCTCGTGAAGGTGGAGGCCGTCAGCATCGAGGGTGGTGACACGCTCGGACGGGCTGGCGGCGACCTGTTCGCCGTCCCTCACATAGTCGGCTATCAGTGCGCCGGCACGATCATAGGAACCGGCGCGCAGGTCACGACCCTCGCTGTCGGCGACCGGGTCGTCACGGTCGGGATCGACGGTTCGCACGCGGAGCTGAGGGCAGTGCCGGAGGGTTTCTGCTGGAAGATCCCCGAGGGTCTCGCTACCGAGGAAGCCGCATGCATACCGGTCGCCTACGGAACGGCGCACGACTGCCTCTTCGAATTCGGCGGTCTGGAGGCGGGCCAGTCGGTGCTCGTGCAGGCCGGGGCGAGCGGGGTCGGGATCGCCGCCATCCAGATGGCCAAGCAAGCCGGCGCCCGTGTGCTCGCCACCGCCTCGCTGGACGAGAAGCTCGGGCGCCTGAAGGAGTTCGGCCTCGACGAGGGCATCAATTACACAACCGCGGACATGGTGTCCGAGGTACGCCGGTTGACCGGCGGGCTGGGCGTCAACCTCGTTCTCGAGACGGTGGGAGGCGCCAACCTGCAAGCAAGCCTCAACTGCCTTGCCTATCGCGGCCGTTGCGTCTCGATCGGTGACGCCGGCCGAGCCCACACGTTGATCGACACGTCGATGATGCGGCCGAACAACCTCACGCTCACCGGCTACTTCCTCGGGATGGAGCTGCTGATGAACCCCCGAGCGCGCCAGACGATCGCCTCGATCCTCGACGACCTGGCTGCCGGCCGGATCCGGGTCGTCATCGACCGGAAGTACCACCTGGCAGCAGCTGGCGATGCCCATGGTTACATCGAGAGCCGCCGGGCATTCGGCCGAGTCCTGCTCATCCCGTGACGTCCGCTGCATCACTCACCACTCGCTGCTTGAATGTCGGGATGCCAGAGCTCGTCCCGCCGACCATGGTGGTGCATCGATCGTTCATCGCGGCCATGGCGGAGTTCGTCGACGAAGGTCGGGGAGGATCCGACGACGACTCGATGATCGCCCGCGAGATGAAGAACTTCGAGGCGGCGTGGGAGACGGAGGAGGGTTTCTCGGCGTACATCGAGCAGCTCCGGGCCGACGCCGACGAGTCCACGCCGCGGGCCAGTTTCCTCGTGCCGAGCACGACGTGGTGGTGGGTGGAGGGCTCCGAGTACGTGGGGAGGATCGCCCTCCGCCACCGGCTGACCGAGCGTCTGCTGGAGATCGGCGGTCACATCGGCTACGACGTCCGACCGTCGGCTCGCCGCCAGGGTCATGCAACGGCGATGCTGCGGGCTGTGCTGCCGCACGCCCACGCCCTCGAGATCGACCCGGCGTTGGTGACGTGCGACACGGACAACGTCGGGTCGCGCCGGGTGATCGAGGCGAACGGCGGAGTGTTCGAAGACGAACGGAGCGGCAAGCTCAGGTTCTGGGTCCCGACAGGCGGGACGGGCGGCTAAGCAGGCGACAGCGACGGCCCGACGCCGGCCGGCTGCGAGCCGCCTCAATCGATCAGGTGCCGCTTGCGCAGACCGTGCCCTTCGGCGGCCGCGTGCCTGTCAGGAAGAAACCGTCGACCCAGTTCCTGACGCAAGCGCTGAAGAAGTAACCGGTGTGACCGTCGCCGGTTCGCGTGAGCAGCACTGCGCCGGGGATCTGGTGGGTGAGGGCGACCGCCCAGGCGTACGGCGTGGCCGGGTCGTGAGTCGAGCCGACGACGAGGACGGGCAACGACTGGGAGATGTGCAGCGGGGCAGGCCTCCCGGTTGGAGGGACCGGCCAGTAGTTACAGGGAAGTTGGCCCCACGCCTCCGCTGGCCCGAAGTCGGGCGCCGTCTTGGCGAACTGCCGGGCGAGCGACGGGTAGGTGGACACCGGCAGCGACGGCCGGTCGAGACAGTTGACGGCGAGGTTCGCCGAGATCAGGTTGGACACGGTGCCGTTCGTCTGGAAGCCGGCAAGGTTGTAGGCGAGCGCCGCCAGCAACGAGCCATCCCCGGCGTTCGCCGCTGCGAGTCCCTGGGCGAGGTACAGCCAGTCGTTCGTCGAGTACAGCGAGGAGATTACGCCCTCGAGTGCGAGACCGTAGTCGACGGTCTGCCGACCGCCGAGTGCCGGGATCAGATCAGCACTCAGGGTGCCGCCAGTTGCAAGCGTGTTCATGACCTCCGTGTACGTCGCCGCCGCGCCGGAAGCCAGCTCGCTGTTGCACGTGGCGTTCGTGGGGCACCATGCGAAGAAGTCATGGAGGTCCACTTCGAATGCTGCCGCTTGTTGCTCGGAGTTGGCCGTGGCACTGAGCGAGGGATCGAGAGCCCCGTCGAGGACGAACGCACCGACATGGCTGGGGAATGCCTGCGCGTAAAGAGCCCCCAAGTACGTTCCATAGGAGAAACCCAGGTAGTCGAGCTTCGCCTCGCCGACCGCCGCCCTCAGACGATCCATGTCGTCGGCCACCACAGCGGTCGACAGGTTCGCGAGCACGTCCTTCGGCATCTTCGTAGCGCACGCTGCGTCGAAGGCCTTCACCTGCGCGATCAGCGTCGTGACCTGTGCCGTGGTGGTCGGAGCGGGGCTCAGCCCGAGCCAGGCGCGCAGACTCGCAGCCGACTCGCACTGAATCGGATCGCTCGACCCGACACCTCTCGGGTCGAAGCTGACCAGATTGAACTGCTGGCGGAGCGACACCGGGAACTGCGAATACGTGTGCTCTAGAAACTGGATCCCGGATCCACCCGGGCCTCCTGGGTTCATCACCACGTCGCGTGCCTTGCTCGGGTCCTGGCTGGCTGGAAGCTCCACGACCGCCACCTTCAGAGTGCCGTCGCTCGGTTCTGAGTACGACACGGGCACGACGAGCGAGGCGCACAGGAATTTTTCGGCACATGGGTGCCACGACAACTTCGTGACGGGTGGCAGCGTGCTTTGGGTCGTCGTCGCACTCGAGGGCGACGTGCTGGTGTGGCCGGCCGGAGCGGACGTCGTCGCGTGCGTGCCCGGCACGGCCGTCGACGTGCTGCACGCCGACGCCACGGCGCCCAACGAGGCGACGGCCACGAGCAGCGCGGCCCGGGACCGGGACACGGGGCACCTCATAATGCGAATCCTTGCAGCAACGGTGGCTTCATGAGGGTCAGGCCCGACGTAACCAGGCCTTGCCCCCATGACCGTCACCGCCCGAGATTGCATGGGCCTCTCCGCCGTCCTCGCCCGGCGCGAACTCGACCCTGACGGCAAGCACTTCGCGAGCGATCGTTGGGGCGTCGTAGCGGAGGTCGTCAAAGCCCTCGAGCCACACGGCCACCCGATCCGACAGGTCTAGGCCGGCGTCCTTCCGCAGATCCTGCAACTGCCGGACCACCTCGCGCACCCGTCCCCGGCGGCGCAGGTCGTCGTCGAGCTCGAGGTCCAGGGCTACAGCGAGACCGCCTTCGGTGGCGGCTGTGAACCCCTCTCGCGGCATCGTCCGGATCTCCAGGTCGGACCCCGTGAGGTCGACCGGCTGGCCATCGAGCACGACTGTGATCGTGCCGCCCTCTGCCAACGTCGCGGCGGCTTGGAGCAACTCGTCCTGGCTGAGCGCCGCCAGCGCCGGTCGGAGCTGCTGGGAGGCTCCCCCGAGGCGGGGGCCGAGCTGCCTGAAATTCGGGGCGAGCTGAACGCTCACCGCATCACTCAACGTTCCGCTCACGACGACCTCGTCGGTGTTCAGTTCCTCGGCGGCGTCCGCAACCAGGAGCTCGGGACTGCGAGGTGGCACGACGACGACGGCCCGCCGGAGGGGCTGGCGTACACGCTGGCCGGCTTGCGCCCGAGCTGCCCTGCCGAGCGAGACCACCCGGCGGGTGAGCTCGACCGACGCCTCGAGATCGCTGTCGATCATGGCGGCGTCCGCCTCGGGCCATGCTGCCAGGTGCACGGAGACCGGCTCCGATGGCGCCTCGCTGGTTGTGGCAGCCGCTCCCGCTGAGCCGGTGGCGCCGCCCTCGACGACCCCCTCTCCGCCGACGGCAAGCGAGCGCCACATCTCCTCGGCGAGGAATGGGCAGAATGGTGCCAGCAGTTGGGCCAAGGTGACGAGCACCTCGTGCAGCGTGGCGTGGGCTGCGAGCACTTCCTCGGCCGCGGTGCCGGGGTCTGTCCGCCAGAAGCGACGCCTGCTCCGCCGCACGAACCAATTCGACAGGTCGTCGACGAGCAAGCCGATCGCCGTGGCGGCTTCCTGTGGCCGGTAGTCCTCCAACGCGGCGGTTATCTCCAGGACTGTCGACGCCAGCCGGGACAGGAGCCAGCGGTCGATCGGCGAGCGCACCGAGCGGGCGGGAACCCTCGGATCGCCGGGATCGAACGCGTTCAGCCCGGCGTAGGTCGTGAAGAAGCTCCAGGAGTTCCACAACGTGAGCAAGACATCGCCGGTGGAGGCGTCGATCATCGCCAGGCTCGTCCGCGTGGAGGTCCAGGGTGAGCCCTGGTGGAACATCCACCATCGCAGCGGGTCGGCGCCGCGGGTGTCGAGGATCGTCCAGGGGTCGATGACGTTGCCAAGGCTCTTCGACATCTTGCGACCCTCGGCGTCGACGATGTGCCCGAGGGCGAGCACGTGCCGATACGGAGCTTTGCCGTGCACGAGGACGTTGACAGCCAGCAACGAGTAGAACCAGCCCCGCGTCTGGTCGATCGCCTCGGCGATGAACTCCGCCGGGATGGCAAGGCGTTCCGCAGAGCCCGCTTCGGCGGGATAGCCCCATTGGGCTGCCGGCATCGAGCCGGAATCGAACCAGGCGTCGATGACCGCCTCGACGCGCCGGGTGTCCTGCCCACAGACCGGGCATGGCCAGCTGACCGAGTCGATCGCCGGGCGGTGCGGATCGAGATCGCTCTGGTCGGCGCCGCTCAGCTTGGACAGCTCGGCCAGCGACGACACGCATTGCACGTGACCGGCCCCGCAGCGCCAGATGGGGAGTGGTGTCCCCCAGTAGCGGTCCCTCGACAGCGCCCAGTCGACATTGTTCGCCAGCCATTCGCCAAAACGCCCGTGCTTCACATGCTCCGGCCGCCACTCCACCGTCTCGTTGGCGGCGATGAGATCGGCCTTGTGGGAGGACGTGGCGACGTACCAGGACGGCGACCCCCAGTAGATCAACGGGGTCGAGCACCTCCAACAGTGCGGGTACTGGTGAGCGAACGCCTCGGCCCGGACCAGCAACCCGTCGGCTGCAAGATGATCCACGATCGCCTGATCCGTCTCCTTCACCGCCTGGTCGGCGAGCCAACCGGCGGTGCCGATGAACCGGCCATCGGGCCCGACCGGGTTGAGCGTTGGCAAGCCGAGCTGCCGGCCGAGCACCCAGTCGTCGGCCCCGAAGGCTGGGGCGATATGGACCAGCCCAGTCCCGTCATCCGAAGTGACGAATGTCGCCGGCACGACCCGCCAGCCGTCGGAGCCTGCCGGGATCTCCACCGCATCGAGCGGTCGCTGGTAGGAGAGACCCACGAGATCGCTGCCCTTGAGGCGGGCCGAGGCTCGCTCGAGCGCCCCGGCGCCGAAGACATCGTCCGCCCTCGCCGCAGCGACCACGGAACCATCGACCACGACGTAGTCGATGTCCTCCCCCACCGCCACCGCGGTGTTCGACGGCAGCGTCCAGGGCGTCGTCGTCCAGACGGCGAGCGACTGCGCCCCACCGGGTCCCGGGCCGACGAGCAGAAAACGAACGTAGGCCGACACATCGCTCACTTCCCGGTACACGTCGGGCTGGCCGAGCTCGTGGCTCGACAGCGCCGTCCCGCACCGGGCGCAGTACGGGACGACTTTCACGTCCTCGAACAGCAACCCGCGCTCGAACAGCTGGGAGAGATGCCACCAGACCGACTGGACGTAGCTCGGCGACATCGTCCAGTAGGCGTCGTCGGTGTCGACGAAGTAGCCGATGCGCTCGGTCAGCCGTTCCCAGTCTTCGACGTACTCCACCACCGACTGCCGGCAACGCTCGACGAACGCCGCCACGCCGTACGCCTCGATCTGATCCTTCCCCGAGAAACCCAACTCCCTCTCGACCTGCACCTCCACCGGCAAGCCATGGGTGTCCCAGCCCGCCCGGCGGGCGACCCGGTACCCGCGCATCGTCCAGAATCTGCAGAAGAGGTCCTTGTACACACGTGCCCACACGTGATGGAGGCCCGGCTTGCCGTTCGCCGTCGGGGGCCCCTCGTAGAAAACGAGCTCTGGCGCGCCTTCGCGGCGGCTGGTGGAGCGCTCGAACACTCGCTCTGCCTTCCAGAGCTCGAGCACGTCTCGCTCGATGTTCGGGAAATCAGGACTCGACGCCGGTTGACGGAACACAGACCTCCTCAACGGGAAACGGCTCAAGGTTGGGCTCGAATCCGTCGAGACTCTAGATGGCACTGATCCCATTCTCCGACACGTGAGTAACAGAAACGAAGTGAATATGCCTCGATTGGTTCGGTCTCTCACCGCTGCCCGGGCCGTCGCGGTCACCACGATCGCGTTGACCGCCTTCGCCGGCCTCGGGAGCCTCAGCACGCTCTCCAGCGCTTCGGTCACGCCGAGGTCCACCAGCGGGCCCACGGTTCATCGCCTCGACAGCATCAGCTGCCCCACCTCCGGCTTCTGCATGGCGGTCGGCACAGGCATCGACCACGTCAGCTCCACGGACGTCACCAGCGCCGTCCTCGAATACACCGGCGGGTCCTGGAAGACCGCCGAGTTCGCCAATCCGAGCTCCAACGCGACGAACTGGCAGACGGTCTCCTGCTCCTCAGCAACGTTCTGCGTGGCTGCTGGCGTCACGACGAAGAACGTGGTGGCCGTGGCCGAGTACACCGGCTCATGGTCCCTCTTCCGCAACGTCTCGATCACTTACGACGCCCATGCGTCGGTGATGCAGGCATCGTGTAGTGGAACCTTCTGTTTCGTCACCGGCTACGCCAACGCAGAGGTGATCAAGGTCAGCGGCTCGACGGTCGGCCAGGTGGCGCTGCCCGTCCCTGCCGGCGACTCGACCCAGGACATCGGCGTCTGGTGCCATTCCCCCACGGACTGCCGGGTGACCGGGTACGCGTCGGGCTCCAGCGGCACCGTGAACCTCGAATTCACCTGGGACGGCAAGGCCTTCTCGCCCTGGTCTGCAGCGGTGGACTCCGGCGTCATCGGGAGTCCTCTCGAGTGCAGCTCGACAAGCTTCTGCGTTGAGTGGAACGCCCTGCTCAAGCCGAACGTCCTGGGCGTCGAGCACTACAACGGGAGCACGTGGTCGGCCGAGGCGACCAGCTTCAGCGGGGCGGACTCGTTGGCGATTCCGGCGGGTTTCTCGTGCTTGTCGTCGAGCTGGTGCGCCCAGGTCGGCTACTTCTACAACTCCGCCATGACCTCGTTCCTCCCGATGGCCTACATCATGGGCGGATCGAGCTGGAAGGCTTCGACGCTGCCGAACATCGGGCACTTCGGCTTCCTGACCGGCGTCGGCTGCTCGTCGAGCGCGGACTGCTACGCCGTCGGAATGTACACGAAGAACACGTCGATGAACGGTGCCAAGTACGTGCCCGACTTGCTCCACTACAACGGCTCGTCGTGGAGCTCCGTCACGGTCTCCGGCCTCGGCTGATCGGGCTCTCGGCTGATCGGGCTCTCGGCTGATCGGGCTCTCGGCTGATCGGGCTCTCGGCTGATCGGACGGCGCCGGTCGCCCCCTGCCAGTCCCGCCTGCCAGTCCCGGCCGCCAGTCCCCGCCGCCAGCGGAGACCTCGAAGTCCCTTCAACTGCTATCGAGACGCCCCTCTTCTCTTTCAGCTCGTCCCCTTTACCTGGTCCCCGTCGACTCGTCCCCTTCGGTGAACGACGCACGAACCGCCGCCCGGTGCTGCCGGAGTTGGAGCCGCTGTCACATTCAGTCTGCACAGTGCAAAGTTTCCGTGACAGCGGCACCGACGCGAGGCAGCCAGCGTGCAAGCAAGCGGGTGAGAGCCGGTGGTCAGGTGCGGGCTCTCCGGGTGCCGGCCAGCGAACGCCGGTGATCAGGGGAGGGTGCGGGCGGCCCGGGTCCTAAGTGCGGGCTCTCCGGGTGCCGGCCAGCGAACGCCGGTGATCAGGGGAGGGTGCGGGCGGCTGCCCAAGGGTCGGGCGGCCAAAAGAAAAGCGGGGCCCGAAGGCCCCGCTTTTCGAGTCTCGCTAGTGAGCGACTAGGTATTCGACCTGAACCGCCGGCGCCGGCCGATCTCGAAGAGGCCGAAGCCGAGCAACCCGGTACCGGCTGCGAGCAACCAGTACAGAGAGGCTGACCACGGCTCACCGGTCGGTGACACCGGAACCGTCACACCTGAGGTGACCAGGACCGAAACCGATGAAGTCAGCGACTGACCGTTCGCTCCGGTACCGACGGCGGTGATAACGCATGTCGTACCCGGCGTAGCGCTCGAAGGGATCGTGATCGTGGTGGTGAAGTCACCCTGCGAGTCGGCAGTTACCGTGATCGTCTCGATACCACAGACGCTGATCGTCACCGTCGAGCCCGGCTTGTAGCCGTGGCCGCTCAGAGTGATCGTGCCTCCAGGAGGCGCCGAGCTTGAGCTCGTGCTGATACCGCCGCACGAGGTGGAGTAGGGGCAAGTGCTCGCTGCCTTCGCACTCTGCGCAAGCGCTGCAGTGCCGGTGAGAGCAAGCGAGCCGACTAACAAGGATGCAGCGACGAGGAAGATGCCTCCCATCGCCATCAGCAACTTTTGAATCCGAGCCACGTGTGTGCCCTCCCTCTGGCAACATCCGACGAGTTCGTCGGATGTTGACTCTATACGATCCCCTTACGCCTGTCGAGCGCAAGTTCTGATGACCCTGCGCTTCCTGCTACTTGACACATCGTGGCATCTCGCCACCCGAGGCATGCTAGCCGAGAAGTTCTGTCAAAGCCATCATGGCTCCACCTTCTGCCGAGCAGCGAAACACTCGGTGGCGGGCCACAGGACGGTCCGCCACAGGTCATGATAGGCCGCTGTGGAACGACCCCCGCCAGGCCAGGACGACCCGATCGTCCAGACGACGAGGGCCGTCACGCCCATCCGCGACCCGCTTCCTCAAGTCGCACTCACGTCCAGGACAGGCTTGGGTCCGGCGCACCGCCGAGGAACCATCAGACGGGACACCGCTGTCACACTCGTGCTCGCGGTCGGGGCGGGCATCGCAGCCGGGACGGCGTCTGGTGCGCCCACCGGAATCTCAGCTCTCGACGTCGCCCTGAGGGTGGCGTTGGCAGTCGGTTGTATCTTGGCCGGCCGCCTCACTCCGTGGGCGTTCGTAGCAGCAGCGGCGTCCGTGTCGGCGGTCGCGTCGTACGGGTCGCCGGCCGCCCTCGTGGCGGTCGGCGTGCTCGGCGTGGCCTTGGGGTCCTGGCGACTCGAGGGCGGGTCCCCTCTACCGTGGTTGGGGGTGTTGAGAGCAGCCCTGTGCGGTGCGCTGGCAGGGATCGCCTTGCGTGCCAGCTGGCCCCACGCGGCGCTCATGCCGTCGCTGCTCGCAAGCGTCACCGTGCTGCTGATTCTCCTGCCCGCCCTGGTCGTCGCACCTACCCCGATCCGACGGCTCGTCGCAAGGGTCAGCGGCCTCGTCGCCCTGGCCGGCATACTCCTCACGGCACTGGCATGCGTAGCGCTCCTTCAAGCGCGATCTCCGCTCCAGGCAGCTCTGGCCGCGGCACGAAGTGGGCTCACCGCCACCCAGCATGGGGACCAGGCGACGGCCATCACCCAGTTCACACGCGCTGAGAGCGCGTTCGAAGCGGCCGACAGCGACCTCGGCTGGGCACGAGCCGCCGAGATCGTCCCGGTCGTGTCCCAACAGATACGTGCGATCCGATCGGCGGCCTCCGTCGGAACGTCCCTAGCCCACGCGGGCCTGTCGACGACCACCGCCGCCAACCTGTCCACCTTGAAGGTCGTCGACGGCACCTTCCCGGTGACACGGTTGGCGGCGCTCGCGCCCGTCTTCACCTCGGATCTCGCCGTCCTGCAGCACGTCAGCGGCGAGACCGGGACCTGGTCTTCTCCCTGGCTCATCGGGACGATCAAGAGGAAGCTCACCTCGGAAAGGGCCCGTGTCTTCCAGGCGCGCCACGACGCTTCCATAGCGCTCCTCGCGTCGAAGGAAGTTCCCGAGATCCTGGGCGGGGACGGACTGCGGACGTATCTGGTCCTCGTCGAGAACCCGGCTGAGAGCCGAGCCTCCGGCGGCGTGATCGGGGACTACGCCGAGGTGACCGCCGACGCGGGACGCCTTCACCTTGTCCGTGTTGGTTCAGTGGAGCAGCTCGATCGTGAAGGCATCCCACCATTGCATCGCACGCTTCCACCCAGTAACCCGCTCGTCGAGTCGCCGATCCAGGACTTCAAGAACCGGTACGGCACCTACTTCCCGCAGGACCACTGGGAGAACATCGTGATGTCACCCGACTTCCAGACGGTCGGCCAAGTGGCGGAGTATCTGTACCCCCAGTCCGGCGGAGTCCAGGTGAACGGTGTCATCAGCGTCGACCCCGTTGCGATGACCGGATTCTTGAAGGCCATCGGCCCGGTGAGGGCGAAGGGCCTGACGCACCCGATCACCCGGGGGAACGTCGTGACCTTCCTCGCCCACCAGGAGTTTGTCGAGTTCAAGGACAACACACGGCGGATCGCTTTCGTTGAGGGACTGCTCAAGCAGGTGTGGCACTCGCTCACGACCCGTACGCTCCCGCCCGTCGCCACGCTCGCCAAAGACCTCTCCCCGGCGATCAAGGGGGGCCATCTGTTGATGTACAGCGGGGATGCAGGTGTGGAGAGCTTCTATGAAGACGTACACACGGCGGGAGCGAGCTGGGCACCAGTCGCCGGCGACTTCCTCGGCGTCGTGACCCAGAACGCCGCCGGCAACAAGATCGACTGGTACGTGCGCCGGAAGATCGCCTACGACACCACGGTCAACCTGCCCGAACACACGATCTCGTCCACCTTGACGGTCTCCATCACGAACTCCGCTCCTTCGTCAGGTCTGCCGCCGATCATCATCAACGGCCTCCCGGGCACGAACACCAAGCCCGGCGAGGCCCAGCTCTGGGTTTCCATCTACTCACCCTGGCGCCTGGTGTCGGCGACCTACGCCGGGCAAGACGAGCTGATGACGACACAGTCCGAGCTCGGCCGCCTCGTGTACGGCGCCATCATCCAGATCCCCTCTGACAGCACCGGTGTGCTGCAGCTCCACTTCGCCGGCACATGGCCAAAGTCGCTCACGCGCTATCAGCTGAGCTGGTACCACCAACCGATGCTCTTCGCGGACCAAGTGTCGACCAAGGTCACCGTTGTCCACTAACGCTCCAGCCGTCCTCTAGCGCTCCAGCCCCTCCAGGCCCCAGGCTCCTTGTGTAGCAAGTGGCCATCAGCTGCCTTGCCACCGGCGCCGGCAGCTGGGATCGCGGCCCTGTCTGGATCGCCTAGAGTTTGCGGGTCCCACCTCTCGTCGCCGGGTGATCGCCGGCGGCTAACCGAAAGGATGGAACATCGGGCCGGCGCTTGCTCCGGTTCGGAAGTCTGGACCTGTGGTGCAGCCTGGAGTGCACGCCGGCCTGTCAAGCCGGAGGTCGCGGGTTCAAATCCCGTCAGGTCCGCTCGCCGAGGCGCTCACCTCGGCGACCTGCGGTGACAGTCGCATGGTCGGGTAGCTCAGTTGGTAGAGCGCGCGCCTGAAAAGCGCGAGGTCACCGGATCGATGCCGGTCCCGACCACTGTAAACGCCCTGCTCAGACGGGGTGTGCTCTGTGGATGACATCCGAGGCCGAAAGAGTCGTGCCTATGGCTGGTGGGGCAACGCCCAGCAGGTACCGGCGGAAGGTTGGCGAGCGTGTGGTCGCCCTTGGCGTTGGAGCGGGTCGAAGCCGAGCCGCTCCCTCCGGTGGCACACACAGATGGCCGCGACCGGGTTAGTCGGGGTTAGTCGTGACACTGTCGCTCACGGCGCCGCTGATGGACCCATCGGTCCCGGCTGCAACGGCTATCGCAGGCGACCCGACCAGTGCCACCACCAGTGCCGCGAGGGTCACGACACCGATCGATGCGCCCCCCCGTTCGACGGCACGGAGGCCGCCCCGACCACTACCTACGACGAGCGAACCAAGACCTACGTCGCCAGCAGGGTGGTCGTGAGCGGCGACCGAGCGATCTGCGAGCACGCGGGTTGCTGCGGTAAGCGGACCACGAACGTCTGGAAGGTGGTCGGCGGGGCAGGCACGAAGGACAGCGAGTTGCGCACCCAGATGATGTTGGTGATCGAGCGCTGCCCCTCCGGTGCGCTCACCTACCGGCTCGAGCCCGATGGTGAGGATCTCGAACCGGGCTGGCAGCTGGGATCGCCGTCACAGCCGACGGCCCCTACGCCGTCACGGGGTCCGTGCCCGTGGACCGTTCCGACGGGTCCGCCTTCGAAGCCCGCAACCGCGTGACGCTCTGCCGTTGCGGTCGCTCGGCTTAACGGACGAGGCGGCGAGGATTCGCTCCCCGTCCGGACCAGCACTCCAGCGGCACCACGAGCCTTGTTTGCCGTCGGTCGGGAGCCAGAGGGTGTCATCGGAACCCAACCCGCTCCAGCGCGTGCGCTCAACGAACATCGGGGCTGAGGCAGACTGGCCCAAACGAAGCCGGCCGATCAGCCGCGCAACTGCAGGAAGGGCAGCGCAGATGTGTCAGGATCACCACTCTTCGGGACGGCCCATCAGCCGCCGGACCGTGTTGAAAGGAATCGCGGGAGCGGCCGTGGCTGGCGGGATCGCCGCCGTGGTCGGCGAGGAACTGTCGAGATCCAGTTCTTCTCCTTCTTCTCCGATGACCCAGGCGGTCGTACCTCGCGGGGTCGTCAACGGGCGGGGCGAACAGCCCTACTCGTTCGCTGGCCATCTCCACAGCTCCTTCTCGGAATTCAACGGCTCGAACGAAGCGCAGGCTATTCAGGCCAAGAACAATCGCCTGGACGCCCTGGCGATGACGGAGCACGACTTTCGCATGCTGTACCAAGGATGCCGGCCAGGTTTCCCCTTCACAACCATGTCCGTCACCGAGGGCGACGGTACCTGGGAGTTGCTGAGGTCGAGCGTCGGTAAGTTGGGCTCAGGAAGCCAGGCGCGTATCGACGTCGCCTCGACATACCCGTCCGGCGGCGCGCTCGTTATGACTGCCACGAGCGATGAAGGCGTCGCCATGCTCGCCTATGACTTGGATTGTGGATCGGCAGATGCGGACTATCGGGGAAACGTCGGCGGTAGAACCGTCTCGGTCGATGTCTTCCCTGAACGAGCCTCGACGCCTCACGGCGCGTATCTGGCGTTCTTCACCGAACTCTCTCTGCACCCGTCGATCGACGACGAGCCGTTGCAGATCTACTGGCGGCTGAACACCGAGATCACAGCGAAGCAGTACTCGGTCACGCGGGGCACGGGCTTCGTCGACGTACCCGCAACCGTCGGGAGACTGCAGACGATCACTCCGGACCCGGCCGTCGACTTCCCCAAGCTGTGGCCGGGCCTTGATCCGCTGGACAACTCCTTCGTAAACCTGGGCTTCGTCGCGGCCGCCACCGAGAGCGGTGCGACCGCTCAGGGCTGGTTCAGCAATCTCCGCTTTGTGACGGATCCGACCTACGACGCGAGCGCCGCGATCCACTCTCAGCAGACCGTCGCCGCCCAAGCCTTCTCGCGCTACGCGCCCTCGGTGCTGGTCGTGCCTGGTTGTGAATTCAGTCGTGGCATTCACGTCCGCCAGCTGGATGGAACCATTTTCATGCCCGACTACCCGCCGAGCCCTCTTCCACACCCGGAGGAGTCGGTTGCCTTCACCACCAACATGGTCGCCCAGATCCACCAGCACAACAGCACCGCCGTGCTCTGCCATCCCTATGGCACCGAGATGCATGCCCCGCTGTTGACCCAGAGCCAGCAGGACCGGCGGCTGAAACAGGTGACGAAGCGGCTCACCAATGTCGAGGTCTACGGGGTAGACGTCATCGAGGCCGGTTACCAAGACCGGGACGGAATGGACATCGAACACCACCAGATGCTCTGGCGGGCCCTGTCGCGCGCCGGTCACGTGCTGACCGCGGACGGTGTCTCGGACGACCACACCGGGGTCGAGTGGGCGGCACAGACCAACAGGTTCATCACGTACCTATGGGCGAAGCAACTCTCGGCGCCCAACCTCACTTCGGCGCTCACCACCGGCCGGGCATACGTCGGCGAGCTGGCCAGTTTCTCCGGCCAGTTGGATCTCTGGTTCGACAACCTTGCCGTCGTCATGGGTCAGGTTTCCTTGCTGACCGGTGCGGGCAGCGCTACCCGGACGGTGTGGGTACGCGCAGACGGGCTGCCATCCGGGAGTCAGCTGAACCTGTGGCGGGCCCCGATTGACTACACCGACGGGTCCCACGACTCGCCCGACGGCGTGCCGAACGATGGAGGCTTGCTCGTGGGGGGATCTCCGATCGAGGCGAGCAAGTTTGAGGCCGGCCCGATGGCATTCAAGGTCGATGCGTCGTCGTCGTGCTTCTTCTGGGCGGACGTGCTCGACTCCACCGGCAGAACCATCGCGTTCTCGAACATGATCTACCAGCTGCGTGAGCCGCCGCCTGCCGGCGCTCCGTCCATCTCTTCGACGCGGTTGGTCCGCGAATAGGCGTGAAGGCCCTCCCGGGGTCTGTGTCGTGCGAACAGCGCCACACCGCCCGGGGGGCTCGCTTCATGGGTGGACCCGCGTCCACAAGGCGTCCACAAGGTCTGTGGCTAGAACAGCCAGCCCGGCTCGTCACTCAAGTGGCAGCAGCGCCACGGATTTGATGGAGATGCTCCGACTCCCAACTTGTGACGACAGCCGCGCCCCCAGAGTCTCGCTCTGGTGTGCGATCGGTCGGGAAGCCGGGCGGCAGGATCACGTCGGCGCTCGTCGAGCTGGAGGCAGGTTCGCCTTTGCCTGTACTGGGTTTGCCAACTAATGCGAGGGAGTGCAGCGATCCAGCAGCAATCAAGAACACGCCGGTCATCACCTTCACGGGCAGCAACGCGTTCTTCAACGTGCCGTCACCGACCTGTCCGTCGCTGTTGTCGCCCCAGCACCACACGGTGCCGTCCTTGCCGAGGGCCATGCTGTGGTCTCCACCGGCCGCCACCTGCTCCAGGTCGCTCAACCCGGTGACGGGGACCGGCACGTCACTGTTCTGGGTGCTGCCGTCGCCGAGCTGTCCCGAGGCATTGTCGCCCCAGGCCACGGCCGTCCCGTTACTCAACAGCGCCATGGTCTGGCCGTCGTCCGGCAGGTTGCCGCCAGCAGAGATCTGCACGACATCAGTGAGACCGTGGACCAGGACGGGCACCGAGCTGTCGACATCAGTGCCATCTCCTAGCTGGCCGAACTTGTTGTACCCCCAGTCCTCGACGCTGCCGTTGGCGAGCAGCGCGTCACTGGACAAGTTGCCGGCCGATATCGCGATCACGTCCCTCAGCCCGGTCACCGGCACCGGATGCAGCTGACTCTTCGTGGAGCCGTCACCCAGCTGGCCGTGGGTGTTCTCTCCCCAGTCCTCCACGGTGCCGTCGCTGAGCAGCGCCACGGAGTGGTCGCCACCTGCCGCCAGCGCCACGACTCCGGTCAGACCTGGCACCGCGACAGGCGTGCTGGCGTCGTGCGTGTTGCCGGTGCCGAGCTGGCCGCGGCCGTTGTTCCCCCAAGCCATCACGGTCCGATTGCTCAACAAGGCGAGTGAGAAGTGGTTGCCAGTCGCTGTCTGCACCACGTTGGAAAGCCCGTGCACGCTGACCGGAACTGCCGGGCTGGCTGCCGCCTGACCGTCCCCGAGCTCACGGTTGCTGTTCTGGCCCCAGGCCTCGACGCGTCCCCCGGCAACCAGCGCCAAGTTGAAGGTGTTGGCGGCGTCGATGCGGGTGATGTTCACGACCTGCGACGGTTGGGGCTTCGCGTAGCACAGGTTGCCCTTGCAGACCGGGCCGCCCTTTTTGATCGCTCCCCAAGAGAAGACTTGATTGACACTGGGAACCGACGGGATGCTCGTCGATCCGATCGGAATGGTCGTCGAGGACGAAGTGGGAACCTGAGACGAAGAGGACAAGCTGTTAGCCGAAGAGCAAGCGGCTGTGCCGATCACTATCGCCAGCAGGAAAGCTGGACGGGCGGCATGCACAGCTAATCGGGTCATCGTTGCTGGTCCTTGGTGTCGTCGTCACGTTGTACGAGCTTGGCGGAGCTTGGCGGAGCCGATTTCAGAGTTCCCCGTTACTACGACGGAGAAGGTAACCCCAGCCGCCAGAGGTTTGGTACGCGCCCCGTTGCTCGTCAGCCGGCAACACCGGCAGGTCCGGCTGGCAGAGGCGGTCACGCAGAGCCTGCAACAATCCGAGCGGGTGGCCGAGGTCGCCCGGGCCTACAACTCGGCCTCTTCCCCGCTCCCGATCTGAGCGGTGAACGGTGAACGGTCAACGGTTAGAGCACGTTCGCCCTGCTTGGTACGAGTAGCGCTCCGGATGTACCCGGCTGGTGGCAGGAGCGCTCGCGGCGCGAGTCGGGTTTCTCGGGGAGTGCTCAGCGGACTCGCGCCGCGTTGGTGCCCAGCGACGCTTTCGCGGCGCGAGCCGGGTTTCCAGGAAGGAAACCCCGCCCACGCCCCCGTCCCGTCAAACGTTGGGCGGAGTCAGCGCCGATAGGCGGCCTACGGTTTGGCGAGCGAGTCCTTCAAAATGATCGAGTCCTCGTGCCGGATCGACCCGACCACGAAACACGACCCCGACGCAGCACACGTCAACCCGTAGAGCTGGCCGACATAGCCGGGCAGCGGCCCGTCAGCTGAGCCCGAGTTGGGCAGCCAGCTCCCGGTAACGCTCGGCTGGGAACTCTTGACCAGCACCCACGATCTGCACGCACACGTGGTCAGCGCCGGCATCGAGGTGCTCGCGTATCCGCCCGGCGACGCGGTCCACCGAGCCCCAGGGCACGACGGCATCGACGAGCCGGTCACTGGCACCACCGGTGACGTCCTCCTCGCTGTACCCGAGACGCAGGAGGTTGTTCACGTAGTTCGGCAGCCCCAAGTACCCGGCCATGTAGCCGCGACCGGCGTCGCGGGCGGCCGACCCATCGCTCTCGAGGACCACGGCCACCTCCGGTGCGAGCAACGGCCCCTGACCGAGCACCTCACGGGCGAATGTGGTGTGCTCGACCGGGACGAAGTACGGGTGGGCACCAAGCGAGCGCTCGGCAGAGATACGCAGCATCCTCCGACCAAGTGCCGCCAAAGCCCGCCGGTCGGCCGGAACCGTGGGCTCGGCCCGGTCCAACTCATCAAGAAACCCAACCATCTGCTCCACCGGTCGCTCATACCTCTGGCCACTGCCTTCGATGACCGGCGCGTGGCTCACGCCGAGGCCCAGCAGGAAACGCCCCGGGAACCTCTCCTCGAGCTCCCCCACGGCGGCCGCCAGCTCAGCAGCCGGAGTGAACCAAGTGTTGATGATCCCGCTGGCGACTTTCAGGTTCTCGCTGGCGGCGAGCAGACGCCCGTAGCGCTCGGACAAACCGGGCCGGAACCCACCCGAGAGCCAGATGGCGCCGTAGCCGGCGTCCTCCATGTCTTGAGCGGCCTCATCGATGCCGTCGTCCGGCTGCCATCCGCTCCACCAGATCCCAATACGCCCAAGGTCCATGCGCTCACCGTAGGGGCTGGCGCGCACAGCGGTCACGCGGGGCATCGCCACCACCTACCGTTGCGGTCACCGACGCGAAGGAGGCGACACGATGTCATCAGCCGACCAGGTGGCAGCCGATCTGGAAGCGGCCAACGCCGAGGCGATCGCTTTCGCCGAATCCTGCTCTCCACGCGAGTGGGAGACGATCGTTCCCGGCGAGGAGTGGCCGGTCGCGCTCGTGCTCCACCACATCGCCGAGGGTCACGAGCTGCTGGATGGCTGGCTCGACCGCCTCCGAAAGGGTCAAGCGGTCGCCCACACGCGTAACGACATCGATGATCGGAACGCTCTCCACGCCTCGGACTATGCCGGCGTGTCGGTCGAGGCCACGATCGAACTGCTCCAGTCCACGTGCGCCACGACCGCCGCCACGATTCGCTCGCTGAGCGACGAGGAGCTGGAGCGGTCCGCACCGTTCGGGCCTGCGAACGGGCGGGAGGTCACGACGGCGCAGATCGCAGGCGTCGCCACCACGCACGTGCGGACCCACCTCGAGCACGCTGCAACAGCATTGAGGCGGGACTGAGCCCGGCGACCGCTCGTGTCCGATCACGAGCAGCTCGATCACCTGCTCGCTCTTCGCGCGCTCTTCGTGCCGCCGCCCACCGGATCGGTACGCCGCCGCTGGCATCGGTGGCCGAGCTGGCGGGGTGGATCGAGGACCGGTCCCCCTCATCGAGGACCTAGTGCTCATCGACGGCAAGCGGACACTGGTCTCGCCCACACTCGTGCCGGTCGTGCAGACGGTCGCTGCTGAGTCGAACGGCGCCGGCGTGTCATCGCCACGCTGAAGCAACCAGCCCTGCGTGTACTCGGTCCCCTTGCCGGGGATCGGGAGATCAGGGCCGAGGAGACCGAGCTGAGCGGGCCCGATTTCCGCAAGGCCCGTGCCGCCATCGAGGCCGGCCTGCTGCTCTCCTTGTTCGAGGCGGCACTCCGGTCCGCCGTGCCCTCTCCAGAGCATGTTCCAATTTCGCGATTGCTAACTTATTGATCAGTAAGGAATTCTAAATTGAGACACACCACGAGGGGAGACAGCCCGCGAGAAGGTCAGCTCGCCCTGATCCGCGCCGGCGACGCGACCACTGCAAGCTTGTCAGCAGGCGCAGCCGGTGCAGGGGCGGCCGCTGGCGCAGGGGGTGCCGCTGGCGCAGGGGCGGCCGCTGGCGCAGGGGCGGCCGCTGGCGCAGGCGGGGCCGCGACCGCTACCGAGCCACCGGCCTCGATCGTGACGCCGGCGGGCACGGCTGCCGGGTAGCAGCCGGTCAGGCATGCCCGGCAGTAGCCCGTCCCCTCGGCATCAGCCCGGACGGCGGACATCAGGTTCTCGAGCGACAGGTGTGCGAGGGAGTCGGCCCCGATGTGGGCTCGCACCCCGTCCATCGACAGGCGAGCAGCGATGAGCTCCTCACGCACCGGCGTGTCGATGCCGTAGTAACACGGCCAGGCGAACGGCGGCGACGAGATCCGCAAGTGAACCTCGGCTGCGCCCGCGTCACGCAGCATCTTCACGAGCTGGCGCGTCGTCGTCCCGCGCACGATCGAGTCGTCGACCACCACCAGCCGCTTGCCCTCGATGCTGGCACGCAGCGGGTTGAGCTTGCGCCGCACACCGAGGGTTCGTGCCTCCGGCGTCGGGGCGATGAACGTACGGCCGATGTAACGGTTCTTGATGAGGCCTTGGCCGTACGGCACGCCGCTGGCGGCGGCGTACCCCTCCGCTGCGGCGACTCCGGAGTCCGGCACGCCGATCACCAGGTCTGCCTCGAGGGTGTCCTGGGTCGCGAGCAACTCCCCCATCCGCCGGCGTGTCGCATACACCTCTTGGCCCCGCAGACGCGCGTCCGGGCGGGCAAAGTACACGAACTCGAACACGCACAATCGAGGTTCCACCTGCTCGGCCGCGAACGGCCAGTAGGACTGGACGCCGTCGGCGCCGATGACGATCATCTCGCCCGGCTCAATCTCCCGGACGAAGTCGGCGCCGATGACTTCCAGCGCCGGCGACTCCGACGCGAACACGTAGCCCCGGCGCTCCTCGTCGTTCACGAAGTAGACGAGCTCGCCGAGGCAGAGCGGCCGGAAGCCGTGCGGATCCCGAACGGCCACGACACGCGTGTCATCCAGCAGGCCGAGCGAGAACGCACCCTGCAACTTCGGCAGGACGTTCATCAGTGCATCGATCAGATGCGACTCATGGGCGGCCGCTTCGATCGGGAAGCACCGCGAGAGCAGCTCGGCGACGAGGTCGCTGTCCGAGGTGACGATGCCGGGCAACATGCCCGCGTCCGCCGCCAGCTGAGCCGTGTTGGTCAAGTTCCCGTTGTGCCCCAGCGCGAAACCCGCCGCCCCCACCGAACGGTACGCCGGCTGGGCGTTGTGCCAGGTGCTCGGACCAGTCGTGGAGTACCGCACGTGGCCAAGGGCGCGGTCCCCGGTCAGCGATGACAACGTGCGCTCGTCGAAGACGGCCGCGACGAGACCCATATCCTTCACAACGGTGATCGTCTCGCCGTCGCTCACGGCCATACCGGCTGACTCCTGCCCCCGGTGCTGGAGGGCGAACAAGCCGTCGAAGGTGAATTGGGCGACGTGAGCTCCGGGAGCGAAGACGCCGAAGACACCGCAGGCCTCCCTCACACCCCCATTCTGCCACCCATCGCCTGTGAGCATGCCGGGTACGCTCGAACGCCCGCCGGCAGGCGGGTTGAACATGACACACGAGGGAGCTCCATGATCGACCTGCACACCCACTCGACCTGCTCAGACGGCTCCGAAACGCCCACGCACGTCATCGAGCTCGCCCACTCCACAGGTTGCGGCGCGGTGGCGCTCACTGATCACGACGGCCTGTCCGGGATCGACGCAGCACGCGAGCGGGCGGACGAGCTCGGGATCCAGTTCGTGCCGGGCTGCGAGGTGTCGTGCAAGTACTCCCCGGGGACCCAGCACGTGCTCTGCTACTACGTAGAGCCCGGGGAGGGTCCCCTGCAGGACCAGCTCGAGCGACTCCGCTCCGACCGCACCACACGCAACGATCGCCTGATCGCCCGGCTCAACGAGCTGGGAATCCCGATCACCGAGGAGCTCCTGGTCGAGGAGGCGGGCGCGGCCACAATCGGGAGACCACACTTCGCGGCTGTGCTCGTTCGCCTCGGTGCGGTTCAGTCCTACCAGGACGCCTTCGACTCGCTCCTCGCCAAGGGCGGCCCTGCCTACTTCCCGAAAGCCTTCATCGACGCTCCGATCACGATCGAGGCGGCCAAGGGATCGGGAGCACTCGCCGTCCTCGCTCATCCGCTTTCCATGGGCCTCGAGCCCACCGAGCTCGAACGCCAGGTCGCCGAGCTCGCCGAGGCTGGGCTGGCAGGAATGGAGTGCTGGTACGGGCGCTATTCGGCCGAGGAGCGCCAGGGCCTTGTCGACATCGCCAAGCGCCACGGGCTCGTGGCCACCGGTGGCTCCGACTTCCACGGCTCGTACAAGCCGGACTTGAGCGTGGGCACAGGACGAGGCGACCTCTACGTGCCCGATAGCGCCCTCGACGACCTTGCGACGCGCAGGCCATGACCGGGCCCGACGGCACCGAGCCGGCGGCGGCCGGCCCCACGCCCCACCCAGCCACCCCCGACCCGGGCAGCCCTGGCCCGGCCGCCACGGACACTGCTGGCACCGACCCTGCTGGCGAGCGGGTCGAGACGTTCCTCGCCGAGCTCACGCTGGTCGAGAAACTGCGGCTGCTCGGCGGCGCCGACTTCTGGCACACGAATGCGATCGAACGGGTCGGGATCCCCGCCCTCCACCTTTCCGACGGTCCGAGCGGGGTTCGGGGGGAACGATCGGTGGGGACGACGTCCGTGGCGTTTCCTTGCGGTGCGGCGATCGGGGCGACCTTCGACGTCGAGGCGGCCTCACGACTCGGGGCAGCGCTGGCAGACGAGTCCCTCGACCGCGGCGTGCACGTCCTCCTCGGTCCGACGGTCAATCTGCACCGGCACCCGCTCGGTGGCCGGCACTTCGAGTCGTACTCCGAGGATCCGGTGTTGTCAGCCCGGCTGGCAGTTGCCTATGTCAAGGCGTTGCAAGCGGGCGGCGTCGCCGCCACCGTCAAGCACTTCGTGGCGAACGACACGGAATTCGAGCGACACACCATCAGCTCCGATGTCGCCGAGCGCGTGCTGCGCGAGCTGTACCACGTGCCGTTCGAAGCAACGGTCACCGAAGCCGGCGCCTGGGCGATCATGTCGTCGTACAACAAGGTAAACGGCACGTACGCGGCCGAGCACAAGGGTCTGCTGGCTTCGACGCTGCGGGCGGAGTGGGGTTTCGACGGTGTCGTGGTTTCGGACTGGTTCGGTGCCCGGAGCACGGTCCTGTCCGCGCTCGCCGGGCTGGACCTCGAGATGCCGGGGCCACCCATCCACTACGGCGACGCCCTCGGCCATGCCGTCGAGGCCGGCGAGGTGCCCAAGACTGTGATCGACGAGCACGTCCGGCGCCTGCTCAGGCTCATGATCCGCACGGGAGCGCTGAGCCCCGGAACCACCCCAGCCCGGCGACGGACGCCCACCTCGACCATCGCCGAGCGGCAGGCGATCGCCAGGGAGCTCGTGTCATCGAGCTTCGTGCTCTTGCAGAACGAGGGCAACCTCCTCCCCTTCGGGCTCCACAGCGGCCAGACGCTCGCCGTGATCGGCCCGAACGCAGCCAGCACCGCCGGCCAGGGCGGCGGGAGCGCCCGCGTGAACCCGCAACAGCAGCGGTCGGTGCTCGATGCCCTGCGCGACCGGCTGGAGCCCGCCGGCATCCACGTCGTCCACGAACGCGGTTGCGTCACTTGGGTCGGCACGCCGCCGCTCGAGGGGGAGTTCCGGCTGGAGTACTACAACGGGTCGGGCTTTGACAGCGAGGACTTTGACGGCAGGGTGCGGCACACCGACGCGGCCCGGGTCGGTTCGTTCACCTGGCTCGGCGACCCGGCGCCGCCTGACTCCGGCCTGCGGGCCGGTGCCTGGGTGTTGCGCGCCCACATCACGCTCGTCCCCGAGGACGCCGGCAGCTGGACGTTCTCGCTGACCCAGGTCGGCAAGGCCCGCCTCATGGTCGACGGCGAGACGGTCGTGGATGCGAGGGGTGAGTTGGGGAAGGGGAAGGGTTTCTTCGGGTTGGCGTCCGAGAATCTGTCAGCGGCAGCCGACCTCGAGGCTGGCCGGAGCTACGAGATCGTCGTCGAGTACAGCCCCAACCCTGGGATCCCCGTTGGCGGCCTGATGATCGGCGCCATCCCGCCGGTCGGCTCCGACGACGAGCTGATGCGGCGAGCGGAGGCGCTCGCCTCGAAGGCCGACGCCGTCATCTGCGTCGTCGGGACCTCGCCGGAGTGGGAGACCGAGGGCCACGACCGCGCGATCATGGACTTGCCCGGGCTGCAAAACCATCTCGTCCAACGGCTCACCGTCGCGAACCCACGCACGTGCGTCCTCGTCAACGCCGGCTCGCCGGTGACGATGGGCTGGGCGGCCGACGTGCCCGCCGTGGCGCAGATCTGGTTCGGGGGCGAGCAGGTCGGCGAAGGCGTCGCCGATGTGCTCCTCGGCGACGCCGACCCGGGGGGCCGGCTCCCGATGACGATCCCGCACCGCCTGAGCGACACGCCCGCCTTCAAGTACTACCCGGGCGCCGACGGCCATGCCCCCTACGGCGAGGGCCTCCTCATCGGCTACCGGCACTACGACACCAATGGGGTCGCGCCGCATTTCGCCTTCGGCCATGGGCTCTCGTACACGACGTTCGAGCTCGGTAGCCTCGAGGCCGATGTGGTCGCGCCGCTCCGCTCATCGGCGGGCCAACCCCTCCCGCCCGGTCTCGACGGCGAGCCCATAGTCAGCGTGAGCGCCACGGTCACCAACGCCGGCAACCGCGCCGGCACCGAGGTCGTCCAGTGTTACGTCTCCGACCTCGGGCATCACGACGGTGAACCGGTACAGCAGCTGCGGGCATTCGGGAAAGTGGTGCTCGAGCCGGGCGCATCTGCCCAGATCGAGTTCCGCCTGAGCGAACGTGACTTCGCCCGCTACGACAAGACCGCCGGCGGCTGGGTCACGGCGGCTGGCAACTACGGCGTCCGCTTCGGGCGCTCCTCTGCCGACCTGCCGCTGTGGGCCGTCGTCGAGCTCGTCAGCCCCGAGGCGTGAGGTCGAGATCTGGAGGCGGGTCCTCGGGCACCTTCCACACCAGAAACCCTTTCTCGAATTCCTCGTGATACCGGTTCGCCGCCGTCACGACCTCCGTGTACACGTCCTCAAAACGATCCCACTGCTCCGCCTCGATCACCCCGCGCAGGGCGGCGATCTCCTCCACGATGAATTTCTGGATGGCGTCGAAGTACTTCGGGCGAACCAGCACCGCCGTCTTCATGATCTTCGTCGCCTCCGACAGCTGGTACCGGGCGAGCTGCCGGTTGCGGGCCTTGCCGGCGTGGTAGCACTTCCACATCCGGTCCGCGACCTCGACCATCAGCCGGGCCATACCGGGCTGTATGGCGGCAAGCTCGTCGAGGGTCAGCTCGGCCTTGCCGTTGTTCACGGCGTGCGTGTGATCCGTGGCGCGAGGCACGCCGGGCGTGTCGGTCATCGAAGAGCCTCCCTGATTGGTGACCGACTGAGGCTATCGATCAGCCACCGCGCTACATTGCCGCGGGTATGAGGGCACTGGTCAAAGCCCGGGCTGAGCCCGGCCTGTGGATGGAGGAGGTGCCAGAGCCCTCCGTCGGACGGGACGACGTCCTGATCCGCGTGCTGCGGACGGGCATCTGCGGCACCGACCTGCACATCTACTCCTGGGACGCCTGGGCGCAGCAGAACATCCCGGTCCCGCTCGTCATCGGCCACGAGTTCGTGGGCGAGATCGCCGAGCTCGGAGCTGACGTCACCGATCTCTCCGTCGGTGATCTGGTGAGCGCCGAGGGTCACCTCGTATGCGGGCGCTGCCGCAACTGCATGGCCGGCCGGCGGGTGCAGTGCGCCCGCACGGACAGCGTCGGGGTGAACCACGCTGGTGCGTTCGCTGAATTCGTCACGATCCCAGCCACCAACGTCTGGCGGCACACCGAGGGCGTCGACCTCGACGTGGCGGCGATCTTCGACCCGCTCGGCAACGCCGTGCACACGGCGCTGACGTTCCCGGTACTCGGCGAGGACGTGCTCGTGACGGGCGCCGGCCCCATCGGGATCATGGCGGCGCTCGTCGCCCGGCACGCCGGGGCCCGCCACATCGTCATCACCGATCCGTCCGCGTACCGCCTCGAGCTGGCCCGGTCCGTCGGTGTGACGCGAGCGATCGACCCACGCGCCACGCAGCTCGAGAAGGTGATGGACGAGTTGGGGATGAGGGAGGGTTTTGACGTCGGGCTCGAGATGTCGGGGCAGCCCACGGCACTGCAGTCGATGCTGGCCACGATGTGCCACGGCGGCAAGGTCGCCATACTCGGCCTGCCGAACCAGGAGTTCGGCATCGACTGGTCGCACCTCGTCACGAACATGATCACGATCAAGGGCGTCTACGGCCGCGAGATGTTCGAGACCTGGTACTGGATGTCGGTCTTCGTGGAGGCAGGGCTCGATGTGTCGCCGGTGATCACCCACCGCTTCGCCGCCGAGGACTGCCTCGAAGCCTTCGACGTCATGAAGGCCGCCGAGTGCGGCAAGGTGGTCCTGTCCTGGGCCGAGCGATAGGAGCTGGCGATGTTCTCCACGGTGAAGGCCGGAATCTCAGAAGAGCTCGACTCGATCGTCGCCAGAGGGCTTCAGAAGAGCGAGCGGGTGATCGGGAGCCCTCAGTCGGCGAGCATCGCTGTCGGCTCCTCGGAGGTGCTCAACCTCTGCGCCAACAACTACCTCGGTCTCGCTGACGACCCGCGTATCGTGGCGGCGGCGAAGGAGGCGCTCGACCGCTGGGGGTACGGGATGGCGAGCGTCCGCTTCATCTGCGGGACCCAAGAGGTGCACAAGGAGCTGGAGGCCGGGTTGTCGACCTTCCTCAGGACGGATGACACGATCCTGTACTCGTCGTGCTTCGACGCCAACGGGGGTCTGTTCGAGACACTGCTGTCTGACACCGACGCCGTGATCTCAGACGAGCTGAACCACGCCTCGATCATCGACGGCATCCGGCTCTGTCGTGCACAACGGTTGCGGTATCGGAACCGGGACATGGAGGATCTCGAGGCTCAGCTGCGTGCTGCCTCCGGGGCACGGCGACGGCTGATCGTCACCGACGGCGTCTTCTCGATGGACGGATACGTGACGCCACTGGGCGACATCTGCGACCTCGCCGACCGGTACGACGCCATGGTCATGGTGGACGACTCGCACGCCGTGGGTTTCGTGGGGCCGACCGGGAGGGGCACTCCGGAGCTCCACGGCGTGCAGGACCGCGTCGACATCGTCACGGGCACGCTCGGCAAAGCCCTGGGCGGGGCGAGCGGCGGTTACACGAGCGGGAGGCAGGAGATCATCGACCTGCTGCGCCAGCGCTCCCGCCCGTACCTGTTCTCGAACTCCGTGGCACCGGCGATCGTGGCAGCATCACTCGCCGTGCTCGATCTGCTGGGGTCGAGCGACGACCTGCGCGCTCAGCTGACGGACAACACCGCCTGGTTCCGCCGGCGGATGGCTGAGCTCGAGTTCGACATCCTGCCCGGCGACCACCCGATCGTGCCCGTGATGATCGGCGACGCCGGCCGAGCATCGACCATGGCCGATCGCCTGCTGGAGCTGGGTGTCTACGTGATCGGCTTCTCGTACCCGGTGGTCCCGCTCGGAAAGGCCCGGATCCGCACGCAGGTGTCGGCCGCTCACCGGCGAGAAGACCTCGAGCGAGCCGCCGACGCGTTCGCCGAAGTACGCAACTCCCTGCCCGCTGCCTGACGCCCGCCGGCGGGCCGGCGGGGCCGGCGGGGCCGGCTTGAGACTCGCAACATACCGCCGGTGTTCGTCGTCCGGCATCACGATGTGCCGGTGAAGGCGGCGACGGCGTCCTCGACGGTGGAGAAGAGATGGGGGCCGATGTCCTGCAACAGCCCGCTGTGCTTCAGATCGTGATGGACAAGGTGAGAAGACCGGGCGATCCCGAGCGTCACCCCTTGCTGCTTCAGCTCGGTCGTCAGCGCACCGAGCGCTGCGGCCCCGGTGAAATCGATGTCGGAGATCGCGTCGGCGTCCAGCACGAGAGCGCGCACTTTCGGTTGGGTTTGCTCGAGGATGGTCCGTACCCTCAACCTGACGTAGTCGGCGTTGCCGTACCACACCGGCGCGTAGACCAAATACACGACTACGCCGGGGACCTGCTCGGTCGGGCGGCCGATGTCGGTGGGGATCCAATGGTCGGTGCCCACTTCACGACCGAGAACGGCGTCACGGGGGCGGGCGTTGCGGCGGACGCGGTCTGCAAGCGACACCCCCATCGCCAGGACGGCGCCTTGCTCGATCCCGAGCAGCGCCACCGTGAGCAACGTCACCGCGGCGACGGCGAATTCCAACCGGTCGTAGCCGGCGATGGATCGCAGCACGCGGACGCGGAACAGCCGGGTGGCGACGAAGATCAGGATCGCTCCCAGCGTCGCTTTCGGCAGGTCCGTTAGCAGCCCCGTCGCCAGGAGGACCACGCCGAGGACGACGGCGGCGGCCACCACGCTGGTCAGCTGCGACCGACCACCCGCCGTCGTGACGACAGCCGTCCGCGGCGGGCTCGAGTTGACGGGGAAGGCGCCGCTCACCCCGGCGACCAGGCTTCCCGCCCCGATCGCCATCAGATCCTGGTTGAAGTCCTCGGTGGCAGGTGCGCCCGCGCTCGACGCCCGGACCGTGGCAGCCGTCTGAGCCACACAGAGGAACGTGATCGTCAGTGCCGGTGCCGCGAGTCCGCGGATGTCCGCCCACGATGCAGTCGGGATCGCGAAGGACGGGAGGCCTCCGTGGATCGACCCGAGCACGGGCACGCCCCGCGCCTTGAGGTCGGTGCCGGCGACGACGAGGATCGATGCGACCAGCCCGATCAGCGCGCCGGGAATGCGACGGTCCACCTTCTCGGCGACGACGATCACAGCCAGCACGACCACCGCGATCCCGACAGCCCAGCCGTTGGTGTGGCCGATCTGATCGACCACCGTCCGAACACGACCGATCGTCGTCGTGCCTCCGCCGACCAGGCCGAGGACAACGGGCACCTGCCGGACGAGGATCTCGACAGCGATGCCGGCCAGGACCCCGGTGATGACCGGGGTCGAGAAGAAGTCCGATATCCACCCGAGCCGCAGCAGGCCGACAACGATCAAGAGCCCGCCGACCACCAGTGCCAGCAGCGACACGAGATGCGTGTACTCCGGGGTGCCGGCGACAACGACCGCGGCGACACCGGCAGCGATCACTGGGGCCGTCGTGGAATCGGCCCCGACGGACATCTGGCCACTGCGACCGAGCAGCGCGAACATCACCGATCCGGCCACGAACGCATAGAGACCGGCGACAGCCGGCATGCCGGCGAGGTGAGCAGTCGCCATCTGCTCGGGAATGGCGATCGCCACCAGTGTCAGGCCGGCTAGGACGTCAGGCCCGAGCCATGACTTCCGGTAGCCACGGAACGTCGGCGGGATCACCGGGACTCTCACGCCCGAATCCTTAGCACCCCACGTCAGGTGACAGGAGCTACGGCGCGGTAGGTCCCCATGATCCGGGCCGTCGCCGCGATCGCCGCCGCATAGGACTCGTGGTACTGCCCGTAGTGCGGGAAGTTCGGATCGAAGGTGAGGAGAAGATCGGCGACGTTAACCTCGAAGATCTGAACGTGAACCTTGACGCTCGCCTCGAGCAGCGGCGGCAGGAGGCCTTCGTTTTCTGCACCGCTGATGGGCGTCGTGGCGTTGAGATCCTGCACGTACAGCGGCACCTTGCCGGCGTATTGGTCGTACAGCTGGCACCAGTTGAACTCGTCGCAGGGAACCTTGGACAAGATATCTGTCGCCTCGACTCCCGTCAGGCTCTCCACGCCGAAGCCGATCCCCAAGGCCGCCGCTTGTCGTGCCTCCTCGGCGATCGGTGGGAAGTTCGACGCGTCGCTCAAGCCGATCACGAGGGGCCGGCGAGAGTGCAACGAGCCCAAGAAGGCGATCATCTGCTGGATGTAGACGGGCCACGCGGTCCGATACCCGGCCGCATCCCAGGCGGAACCGCAAGCCGGCTTTACGATCTGCTCAGGCCAGAGCACACCTTCTGCGTCGGTACCGAGACCGAAGCGCATATACCCCACGTTGGGGTCGTCACCGAAGTGTTTGACGGCGGCGGCGATGAACGCCTTCCAATTGTCCTCGTAGCCGGGCTGCCACAACACCGGAGTCGGGCGGGTGCGAGGACACGTGATCATCTTCACCTGGTCTCTCACGTACTGGGGCGTGTCATCCGGAGTGCTGCTCACGCCTTCGCCGGTCCCACTGAAGAGCAGGTTGACGATCTTGCCAGCCCTTGCCCAAGGAGCGATCCGATTGTCCACGACACTCCAGTTGTAACGAGTTCGGGCCCCCGGACCGTTGTCGATCTCGTTCCATTGGAAGCCCATCGAGGCGCCACAGATGTCAGGGTTCTGCAGTAGGTACCGGTTGACTTCGCCGGCTCGCCGCCCATGCGTACCGCTCCACCCGCCGAAGGCGAAGATGCCGTGCGGTCCGGATACGTCGGCAACGCGGGAATCGCTGGGCGCGTTGGGCGCAGAACAAGCGACGGTGCCCGTGACCTGGGTCGGCCCGTGATCCTGGGCGAAGATGACGACCGCCGCCAGAGCCAGGACGACGATGCAGGCGACGATGCGAAAGGCGCGTCGAGCGGGACGAGCCTGAACGCTTCGAGGCGGGCGTGCCGGTGGCAAGGGTGGGTTGGTCATGTCTCTGAGGCTTATCGGAAGTCTTTCAGGTACCGCCGCCTCCGAGGGCCCGCGGCCCCCCGATGGCCTAGTGCCTTGGGTGACGGCTCGCCACAGCCGGCCGGGCAACCCGGCGCTTCGGCGCCCGCGCTTTGATTCCGCGCTGGCGGCCGAGCTCGACGAGCGCGCAGTCGCGGAGCTCCTCGATCCCCGATGTCACCGCCGACGCGAGCACACCGACATCCTGCATCGTCTCGTAGTCACCGGTGATCCCGAAAAACAGGTTCCCGTTGTAGGACAAGATGGCCGTGCCCACACGCAGCCCGTGGCTGATCGGGACGAAGGGACGGTACTCGAGCATCTCGTGACCGAGGCAGTACAGGGGGAACTGCGGGCCGGGCACGTTCGTCGTCACCGTGTTGAGCGAGTGCTGCCCGAGCACTCCCATGGAGCGGATCAACATCCGGCTGATGGGGCCGACGACCATCGGGGGGGCGAGGTTGCCGATCGTCGTGACCGCCTCGCCGGCTTCCGAGACGTGGGACGACTTCAGCTCGGTCATCTGAGCGTGCACGAGCTGGAGACGCTCGACCGGGTCGTCAACGTGCACCGGGAGCTCGTAGAGCAGGGCCGAGACCCGGTTGTCCGGCACTCCGTGACCGTCGTCGTGGCGCGTCGACACCGGCACGAGCGAGCGGACCACGGCCCGGTCGGCGTCGTCGCCGCGCTCGGTGAGCAGCACCCGGTAGCCGCCCGACACCGCGGCCAGCACGACGTCGTTCACCGTGCCGCCGAAGGCGGAGCGGATCACCTTCACATCCGCGAGGCTGGCCGACGAATGCGCCCACGACCTGTGAGGACCGATCGAGCCCTCGATCGACAGCGGCCGGGTCGGCGCGAGGCTGCGGATGAACCGGACAGCTCCCTCGGCGGTCTGAAGGCTCGAGCGGATCATGTCGACCGGATGGCCCATGGCGGCGGGGAGGCCTCTGGCTGTCGCCAGCGTGTCCGATACGAGCCCACCCCAGGCGTCGAGCACCTTCACCGCACCCGGGGGCTCCGGGCGCGGTGTCCAGGGCCGTGGCTCGCCGACGGTGGCGTCTGCCTCGAAACCCAACAGGACCGTGAGCAGTTCGACGCCGGCGACCCCGTCGACCATGCAGTGGTGAATCTTGAACACGACCGCCCAGCGCCCGCCCTCGAGACCCTCGACGAGCCACGTCTCCCACAGCGGGCGCTCGCGATCCAGCGGCTGGGACATGATCCGTCCCATCAGGCGGCAGAACGCCGCATCGTCACCGGGAGCAGGCAGCGCCACCCGCCGGAGGTGGTAGTCGAGGTCAAAGTGCGGGTCGTCGACCCACACAGGGCGCCCCAGCTCGAACGGCACCCGACGGACACGCTGGCGGTACCGCGGGATCTGGTGGAGCTTCGAGGCAACCAGCGCCCGGAGGTCGCGCGACGGCGGCGGTGGGTCGTCGAACACGCAAGCGCCGGCAATGTGCATGTGGACCGTCCCGTCCTCAAGGTGAAGGAACTCCGTATCGAGCGCATTCAGTCGCTCCACGGCCACCGCCCTTCTCGGTCCATCTCGTCGGCCACCTCGGCCGCCTCAGCCTCCTCAGGCACGATACGGCCGGTGACGCCCCCGGGACAGAGTCCTTCGGCAGGAGATTCTCGGAAACTGGCCGGGCAGCTCGCGGCATCGTCGCCCCGCGCAAATACGTGACCTTCGCCTCTAAAGACGGCGACCGCCGTGCCGTACGTTAAGCGGTAGTGCTCTGCTTCGAGGAGGCAATGATGAGCGAGCGCACCGAATTGTTCATGCGGGACACCGACGCGTTCTCGTGGTACCTGGAGAAGGATCCGGGCCTTCGATCGACTATCGTCGCCGTCGCCTGGCTCGACCAGCGGCCGAATTTCGACGTGGTCGCTGCCAGGTTGGAGCGGGCGACCAGGCTGGTCCCGCGGTTCCGGCAGCGCCCCGTCCAGCCACCCGGTCGGCTCTCCCCGCCGCGCTGGGTCGACACGGACTTCGACCTGTCATGGCATCTGCGCCGGATCGAATCCCCCAAGCCGCACACTGCTGCCACGGTGATCGACTTTGCCCGGATCGAGGCGATGGCTGGTTTTGATCTGGCGCGGCCACTGTGGCAATTCACGCTCATCGAGCACCTGGTCGGCGGCCATGCCGCATTGGTCATGAAGGTCCATCACTCGCTGACCGACGGCATCGGCGGCATGCAGCTGGCGTTCTTGTTGTTCGAGACCACGAAGCAGTCCGACCTCGGCGAGGAGATCGCGGTGCCCCAGGCTGGCGAGACGGAGCCGGGCACGGTCGAGCTCGTCCGGGAGTCGCTCGCCTACGACTGGCACCGGGTGTTCGAGACCGTCCGCCACGGGCTGTCTGACGCCCTCCCTACAGCGGCACACGTCGCACGGGATCCCGTGCGCTCGACGTCTGACGCCCTGGCAACCGCACGCGCGATCGGTCGATTCGTGCAGCCGGTCCCCGACACCCTCTCACAGGTGATGACGGGCCGGAGCCTCGGGCGGCACCTCGACATGATGGCCGTGGACGTCCACGATCTGAAACGGGCGGCAGGCGCCGCGGGAGGCACGCTCAACGACGCCTTCGTGTCCTCGGTCACCGGCGGGCTGCGTCGCTACCACGAGCGTCACGGTGTCTCGGTCGGAGAGCTCAGGATCACCCTGCCGATCTCGATCCGCAAGGAGGGCGACCCGGCCGCGGGAAACCGCATCACCCTCGAGCGGTTCAAGGTACCCGTCGGGGTGGCCGACCCTGCCAAGCGCATACGGCTCACCGGCCAGCGATGCCGTGCGGCTCGCGACGACCGAGCCCTGCCGCTGACGAATGCCATTGCCGGCACGCTGAACCTTCTCCCGTCGGCGGTCGTCGGAGGCATGCTCAAGCACGTCGACTTCCTGGCGAGCAACGTGCCAGGTATCAACATCCCGATCTATCTCGGCGGAGCACCGGTCTCGGGGTACTACGCCTTCGGGCCGACGATCGGCTCGTCGGTGAACGTCACCCTGCTCACCTACAACGGGACGTGCTGCGTGGCCATCACGATCGACACCGCTGCGGTGCCCGACTACGAAGTGCTCATGGAGTGCTTCCGCGAGGGTTTCGAAGAAGTGCTCGAGCTGGCGGGCGATCACTGTCCCGCCGAGCTACCACTGCGGAAGGGCGGCTCGGGCGCGCCGTCTCGGCGCGTCGCGGCAATTGCCTAGGGCGGCAGCCTGGGGTCGGATGGCTAGGGTGCCGTGCCTGCTCCCGTGGCGCGGTGGGCACGAGTGGACAGGCCGGCGCGTCGCTGTATCCCGATACGAACGTGACCTACGGTCCGCGACGGAGGGACGGCGCGGGCGCTACTCGCCTCGCAGGCGCAGCGCGGTCCGCCAACCCAACCGGGCTCCGCCCCGAACAATTGCTGCTGAGTAGACGCGAGCGGCGAGCCGCTCCATGCCGTAGATCGATGCCGCCATGAGGAGTACGTCCAGCACGATCTCCCAGGCTGAGACGTGGCCGAGGGCAATCCTGGCCGGCATCAGAGCCGGCGCGAATGGCGGGACGAACGAGAGCAGGCGTATCCACCATGCGCTCGGCTCGGCGATCGTCAAGTACACCAGGAGAAAGCCTCCGACCAGTGGCATCGCGACCGGCAAGGAGACGAACTGGACCTCTTCCTGCCTCGCCACCATCGAGCCAACTGCTGCGAAGGCGAACGAGTAGAGCGCGAAGCCCAACAGGAACCACAGCAAGATCGACGGCAAGAGCACCCAGACAGTCGACGAGATGACCGCACCCTTGACCACGGCATTGGCGATGAGCCCGGCGACGACGGCGATACCGAGCTGGGCGAGAGCGCACACGCCGATTCCCAGGACCTTTCCGGACAACAGCTGCCTCGGTCGGACTGCTGCCAGCAGGACCTCGGCCGTGCGGGACGTCTTCTCTTGGGCCACGCCACTAGCAACGGCGCCGCCGTACAAGCCGAGACTGATGTACAGGAGCAAGCCGGCGGCGAGGGCTGCTACAGAACGGGCTGCTTGGTTCACCGGCGGGGGCTCGAGCGCAGCGGTCGAGAGCGGCACCGGCTCCAACGCTGCCAGAATCTTCGAGAGAGGCACGCCGGCATCTGTGAGTGCCTGCCGCTGATGAGCTCGGTCAATGGTCGCTTGCAGCAACGCGCCGATCGTGGGCGAGAGGGTCTGCTGCACTTCCGCTACAGCCGAGTGAGCACCAATGCTCACGGCGACGTCAACTGATCCATTCTTCACCATCGACCGGGCGGCGTCGTCGTCGGCGATGTCGACGACCCGGATCTTCACGTCTGCCACCTTGGCCGTGGCTTGGAGAGCAGGCCCGATGGCCTGGGCTGACGGGCCGATCAAGCCGACGACGGTCGGAGCCGAGGACGACCGGACGAGAGTGGGGATGACGATCAGCGCCACGACGAGCACGGTGGTGACCGCGGTCATGACCCGCGTCAAGCGGCTCTGCAGTCGCTCAGCGATCTCTCGTCCGGCTACGAGCCGAACCGTCGGAGTCCGGTTCATGACACGAGCTGGCGGTAGATGTCCGCCAGCCCCCCGGACTCGAATCCAAAGTGTTCGACCGGGCCGGCTGCCTGTGCCGCTCGCAGGATCGATTGGGGATCGGCATGGGTCCCCAGAGCCAGGATCACGCCGTCGGCATCCTGGCGGAGCACCCGGGCCCCCGACAGCTCGGCGGTCCACTCCGTGAGCCCCTCGACCTTGACACGTAGCTGAAGCGGGAATCGAGCCCGCAGCTCCGCGAGGGTCCCGGAGGCGAGGACGCGTCCCTCTTCCAGGATGACAACCCGTTCGCAGAGACGCTCGACGAGATCGAGCTGGTGGCTCGAGAACAGGATCGGTTTCCCTCGTTGCGCCTCTGCGAGGAGGATCTCGGAAAGGGCGTCCACTGCAGCCGGGTCGAGCCCCGCAAACGGCTCGTCCAGCACGAGGAGCTCCGGGTCGTGAACGAGAGCCACGGCAAGCTGCACTCGTTGCTGGTTGCCATGGGAGAGCGCAACGACCTTGTCCAGTTCGCGGCCGGCGAGGCCGAGCAGCGTGAGCCAGTGCTGGGCCTTGTCCCGGGCGGTGGCCGGGTCAAACCCATGGAGCCGAGCGAAGTAAGCCACCTGATCGATGATCCGCATCTGCGGGTAGAGGCCACGTTCCTCTGGCATGTAGCCAAAACGCAGCCAATCCTCCCGTCCAACGGCGTGACCGGACCAGCGGATGTCACCACTTTCCGGCCGAAGGATACCCATCACAGCTCGCATGGTCGTCGTCTTGCCGGCTCCATTGCGTCCGACCAGTCCGACGATCTCGCCCGGGGCCACAGCGGCAGTCAGCCGGTCCACGGCGACTCGTTCGCCGAATCGGTGGACGAGGTCGGAGATCTCAAGCATGGTCGAACCCCACTTGCAACTGGTGGTACTTCCCAGGCATGCGGGACCTCCCGCTAGGAACGCTTCAGACCAGGCACATCCACATCATGACCGCTCAGGCGGGGATCAGATGTTGCGGAGGTCCTCGCTCGAGTAGGCACGGAAGGCGATCAGCGTCCTCGTCCGGATGACCCCCTCGAGCGGCGCGATGCGCTCGGTCACGAGCTCCGCCAGCTCTTCGTGACTTTTCGCCCTCACGATGGCGACGAGATCCTCGTCGCCGGCCACCGAGTAGGCGACGTCGACGCCAGGTACGTCGGCGAGCGCCTGCCCGAGAGCGGCGACATGATTCGGCTCGGCCGTGAGCAGCACGATGGCAGTGACCATGTCACTGGTCTACCGCGCCTGCGCAAGTCTCCGCGCCTACGGTTGACCACCTCGACGTCACGGAGAGCTACCTGACCGTACGCGACTCGACGACAGAGCACCTGACCGGCTGAACGGAGGAATCGTGAAGTTCGGAATCTTCTACGAGCACCAGCTGCCGCGGCCGTGGGACGACCGGAGCGAGCAGCAGTTGATCAACGACGCTCTCGAACAAGTCGAGTTGGCCGACCGCCTGGGCATCCAGTACCTGTGGGAAGTCGAGCACCACTTCCTGGAGGAGTACTCACATTCGAGCGCCCCGGAGGTCTTCCTGGCGGCAGCCAGCCAGCGCACCGGGCAGATGCGTATCGGCCACGGGATCATCCAGACGGCGCCGGCGTACAACCACCCGGCTCGCACAGCCGAGCGGGTTGCGATGCTCGACCTCGTCTCGAACGGGCGTGTCGAGTTCGGGTCCGGCGAGTCCGGGTCGGAGGCCGAGCTGGGCGGTTTCCTACTGGACCCCGCCATGAAGCGCGAGGCGTGGCTCGAGGGCCTCGAAGTGGCGCTTCGCTGCATGGTGGAGTCGCCGTTCACGGGCGTCGAGGGCAAGTACGTCACGATGCCGCCCCGCAATGTTGTCCCGAAGCCGGTGCAGAAGCCTCACCCTCCGCTGTGGGTCGCCTGCAGCCGACGCGACACGATCCTGCTGGCGGCGGAGAAGGGCATCGGCGCGCTCACCTTCGCCTTCATCGAGCCAGAGGATGCCAAGGCCTGGGTGGACGACTACGAGGCAACGGTCCGCACCAAGTGCGTTCCGGTGGGTTGGACGATCAATCCACAGGTGGCCTGCGTCACGCCGATGATGTGCGCTCACGACGAGGACGAGGCGATCCGCCGCGGGCTCGAGGGAGCCAACTTCTTCGGTTACTCGCTGGCCCACTTCTACGTCTTCGGCGAGCACGTCCCCGCCCGCACGAATGTCTGGGAGGAGTTCAAGGACCGCCGGGGCAAGATGGGCTACTCGCCGGAGGCCGCCTTGGCGACGCGGCAGCAGACGCTCGGCGCCACGATCGCTTCTGGTGACGAGACCGGGCTGCGCGGTGCTGTCGGAACGCCGGAGCAACTGCGCGAATTCCTCCGGCGCTACGAAGAGGCCGGTGTGGACCAGCTGATCTTCGTGATGCAGGCGGGGAACAACCGCCACGAGCACATCATGGAGTCGATTGAGCTCTTCGGGTCCGAGGTTCTGCCGGAATTCGTCGAGCGGGACGAGGTCGCCAGCGTGGCGAAGGCGGAACGGTGGGCTCCGATCATCTCCGAAGCGCTCGCCCGCAAGCAGGACCGCTCGCCGGCCATGCCCGAGGGGTACGTCATGAAGGCGCTCCCGAAGCAGATGGTCGATGCCGCCAAGAGCGCCCAGGCGCAGAAGTGGCTCGACGAGCTTGCCGACAAGCAGGCGGCCGGCGTCGTCGACGAGGAGTTTCGCCGACTCGTCGAGGGCTGACTCCCCATGCGGCATTTGGCGATATCCAGCCCGAACATCTTGGTGTCCGTGTCACTCCCGACGACCTGTGGGTCGAGTATCTCGGCACCTTGAACGAAGAGCTGGCCGATTACTTCGCTGCCCTGCGTCCGCGTTATAAGACTGCCACCTTGAGCAACAGCTTCGTAGGCGCCCGAGAGCGAGAACGCGAGGCGTACGGGTTCGAGGACCTCTGCGATGTCGTGGTCTACTCCCGCGAAGAGGGCAGGGAGAAGCCCGATCCTCGCTTCTACAGGATCGTCATCGAACGGCTCGGCGTGGAGCCCCACGAGGCGGTCTTCCTCGACGACACCCAGGCCTGCATCGACGGAGCCCGTCGCGTCGGGATGACCGGCGTGCTCTTCGTCAACAACGACCAGGCCATCGCCGAGCTGGACGCCCACCTCAACGAGGCACCGACCGCGAGGTGAGTGAGAGAAGGACCGGCCACTGCTCGTGGAGCTCGTCGTGACGGAGGGCTGCCTCCCGGGCTGGTGCAGATCAGGCTCCGCTTCGAGCGAGGGCCACTAATAGTCGCCCTCGCCACCGCTGGTACGCTCCGGGCTTCGATCGGGGGGCCACGGTCGAACGCCCTGAGGCGTAGGAGGGACGGAATGTCGAGAAGCTCGCGGGTGCGCCGCAGCTTGGCGGTCGGTGCAGCTGGCGCCTCTATGATTTTGGGCCTCGGTGCGTGCAGTTCCGGTGGGGGTGCTGGCGGCGCCAGCCTCGCAGAGAACCGCGGACCGGTGGTCTCGCAGCTGAAGGCCTTCCTTGCCTCGAGGTCGCAGGCCACGATCGTGCTGAGCGAGACGCTGCAAGGGACAGGTTCCCAGCAGTACTCGGTTTACACGGGTACGGGCACGCTTGATCGCTCAGATGGAGCATGGTCGGTCACTGCGCTCCCGCTTCGTGTGACGAACACTTTCTACGCCCAGAAGGTGATCGACGCCGGCGGCGCTGCTTACATGGACCCCTCGTCACTCGCGGTTGTCATGCCGAAGGCCAAGTGGATCACGATATCCGGCTCGATCAGCCAGCTGAGGAACACCCCGCCGCTGCCGCTCGGCATCACGCCTCTCATGGCTGCCGAAGCCGCATCGGCATCCGGCGTGCTGTACCAAAAAGGTCACTCAGGCGAGATCCTCGGGGTAACGGACCAGGGATACACGGCGAGGATTTCGGCGAGCGCTGCCATGAGCGCCATATCCGACGCCCGGACACCAACCGCCTACCAAGCCATCGCACGACTGCTATTGGACAACCGCACTTTGCTGCTCACCGTCTATCTGTCGAGCTCCGGAAGGCTCGGCGCATTCGGCTATGCCTGTGCCGCCAAGGGTTCAGTTTACTCGGTGTCAGTGCTCTACTACAGCACCAAGCCGCTCCCGGGAGCCGGACCAGCGGCGCCGACTACCGGCATCGTCTCCCTCACGGCGTTCAACAGGGCGCTGATCGCCTACGGCAAGAAGACGCATCAGAAGACGTCCTGAGTTCACGCGTGCCGGCCGGGCGAGGATGAGATTCCCTTCCTCATGCAGGACCGCCGTTGGATCCCAGAGACGAGAAAGTGCCCCAGCCGAAGCTGGGGCACTTTCCATGAAGCTTCCGACAAGTTGCCTAGCTGGACGGCCCTACCCGCAACGTGACGGAGCCCTTGGCAATGTTGCCGGAAGATTCACCGATGGCCTCGAACGAGTACTTGCCAGGCTGCATGTCCTGGAGGTCAGGAGGCGGCGATTGACCCGTGGTGGAGTCGGTGATACCGCTGTTGAAGCCACCCGGATCGAAGACGTCGGCGCCGGCGTTCGCCTCAACCGTGCAGGTGAACGGATCACTGACCGAACTGCCGCCCGAGCAGTCGAGCGGCTGGCCAATCGGGATTGAGTTCGTCAACGACGTACCTTTCGGCGCCGTGTAACCGGTGAGCTCGATCAGGATCGGCTCGCCAACTGCCGCGCCATAGGTGCAGAGCGGCGTGGCTGTTGGCGACCACGCCGCTCCGTCCGGGAACGACGCGGCTTGACAGCCCGTCGGGCTGACCGTCCAGACTCCCTCGCCGTTCTGAGCCGGTGCCTTGAGCTCCGGCGAGCAAGGCTCAGAGGGGGAGGAACCGGGACCCGTACCGGCTTCGCAGATGACGCCATCGGTAGCAAAGCCACCGGTGTTCGGGACCCCGCTGGCCGTTGCGACCGGCGGGTCCCCGCTCTCGGTGAACGCACCGTTGTCGTACAGCGTGACGTCGTACTCCGCGGAAGTGCCAAGCCCGCTCTGCCAGGCGTCCGAGGAGCTCAGCGCGGGCGGAGCAAAGAAGACCCGGGCGTCGGCCGTGTTGCCGTCAGAGGAAAATCCGACGAGCTCCGCGGCGCCCACGATGCAGTTGACCCCCTCCGCGGCTTGCACCTGGTCCTGTGGGCACTCCGCGAGAGGACTGTCGACGCTTGGGTCGAGCTGTCCTGGAGTGAGGGTACCGGTCCAGGTGAAGTCCCCAGCCCTCGGACCCGACAACGTGACCTCGGCGAAGCTCCCGCTCGGCGAGAGGGCTATGGTGATCGGCCCACAGGCATCCGGGCTGAAGTCGAACTCTGACAGCTGGGTCAACGGGCTGAGGTTTGACGCGTCCGCATTGCAGATAGTGATGATGACAAGCAGGCCGGGCGTCCAGCCCGTGCCAGTTATGGTGAGCTTGTCCCCCTTCAGGATCGACAGGTTCGACGCCTTGACGGAGATCGTTCCGGCCGTCGGATCGGCCGTGTAGTTGAACTCATCACCTGCGTTGGTTGCTGAAGTGCCGCCCTTTGTCGTGACGGTGACGTCGTAGGGATCATCGTTCGGATCGCCGGTCGGAGATGTCGCCTCGACCTTGGTCGGCGACACGTCTCTGACGTCCGTCGCCGCGAAGGACGTCCCGCTCTCGACGAAATCGACTTTGGTCGCGCCCGACAAGTTGGTGCCAGTGACAGTGACGACCGTACCGCCCGAGCCGGGTCCTGAGCTTGGCGAGATGCTCGTCACCGTCGGCGCGGGTTTTGTGCTCGCCAACGACGCGGGAGCTCCCACGAGGCTCGCCGAAGCGGCGATGCCGAGCGCGAGCAGGCCGGCCCCGAAGGCCGCGGTGACTCGTTTCATTCCTCCCCCTTCCAGACTGACCACGCCGCTCCGGTGTGGTCAGTGTAACCACCGGTAATATTACTGGTCGTTACAGATCTGTCAATTAGGCAGAGTTGGGCGCAATTGCCTGCGGCGGTTGGAGGATGGGGGAGGATGGATTCGTGGGAAAGGTGGACGGTTCATCGACGGCCGGGACCAGCGAGGTGCAGGACCGGGTCAGCCGGCGCCCACCTGGTAGGCGTGCCGAGTTAGTGGCTGCCGCTCTCGACGTCATCCGCCGCGTCGGCCCCGGCGCATCGATGGACGAGATGGCGGCAGGGGCAGGGATCACCAAGCCCGTTCTCTACCGATACTTCGGTGACCGCGACGGCCTGATCGCGGCGGTGGCCGAGCGTTTCTCGGACGTCCTTGTGGCCCGACTCGAGCAGGCGCTCGGCGGCGCTCCGAGGGAGGACGCCGAGGTGCTGATCCGGGCGGCCATCGAAAGCTACGTCACGTTTATCCAGGAGGACCCAGCTCTCTACGGCTTCTTGACCCAACAGGCGCCGCTCGGCAGCCCGGCGCTCGTCGCGGTCATCGATCGGGTCGCAGAGCTGATCACGCGGGTCATGCGTGACACCCTCGAGGCTCACGCCCTCGACACCCGGCCGGCAAGGACATGGGCGCACGGCGTCGTCGGAATGGTCCATCTTGCCGGCGCGCTGTGGGCGCGCCAGCCTGATGTGCCCCGAGCACAGCTCGTCGCTGACCTCGTCGCGCTCATCGCGGATGGCCTCACCGGAGCCGCGGCCCCGGTGCAAGAGCAGTGACGGCGAGGGCGCCTCACGATGTACGCGTCCTGATGCCACAACAAGAGCCCGCGTTGACGTACGGCGCATCAGCGCCGACATGGCGCGTGAACTCGGAGAGTGCAGGTTTCGTCGGACGGCAACAGGAGGCGTGCCTGCGTTTTCCGGGTTCCTGATCAGCACCGACCTCTCGATACGCGCGCGGTTCTGCTCGGAGCCAACTGTGGGTTGGAAAGAGCGTCAAATCGGTACCCAACGGGACGCCATCCGCTTGGCCTTCATTGTGTGGCCGAGCGGGTGGCTCTCCGCCACGATTGCCAGAGCCGTTTATCCGCCGCCAAAGTCGCGCCAGCCGGCAGACCCGACGCTCGTGTGTGGCGAATCGCCCGCGAGTTCCTGAGTGCCGACGTGGTGGCAAATCAGGCTGGCACTCACACGTAGACGCGCAGTGCCCAGCCGGATCCCCGCCGTTGGCGTGTTCCGATCGAGGAAGGTGGCCGCTGCTGTAATGGTCGGCGCTTGATGCGGCGCAACCTCTACGAGCCACCAGCGGCTCGTCACAGCTGAACGATCTCTATGAGGTGTTCGATCCCGGCAAGGTCTGCGGCGTTTCGGGTATAGAGCCGTGCTGAGTGGGCGTGGGCGGTCGCAGCGATCAGGATGTCCATGACCCGTAACCGCGGTTTGCGGCCTGCGGCGACGACGGCTGCAGCCAGCTGGCCATAGCTGGTGGCGACATCATCGTCGACCGGCAAGGCGTCGAACTTGCGCTGAAGGTCCGACAGTCTTCGCAGACGCTCGGCACGAACGGCCGCGTCCGTGGTGACGAGCACACCGAAGTGGAGCTCGCCGAGCGTGGCGGCACTGATCGCAAGCTCTCCCTCCAATGGCTGCACGTCAGCGGCGATCAAAACGCTGGTGTCAGCTTTGGGGCGCACGGGCATTCGGCCCCAGGCGGTACATTCGCCGCCCATGACTCACCTAAACGAGGACGGTCGCGCCGAGCCTCCCATCGCGGGCGACGAGACTTCCACCCTGCTGGGCTCCCTGGAGCGCCAGCGCGCGACCTTCGCGTGGAAGTGCGGGGGACTGGACGCGGTCGGCCTGAGGCGACAGTCGGTGCCTCGTCGATGACCCTGGGCTGCTTAAGCATCTCGCCTTGGTCGAGGACGAGTACCAATCCGCCTGATCCACGATCGATGGATCGATAAGTACACCGAACCCTGGACTGCTGCGCTCAGCGGGCTCAAGCAAAGACTGGAGACTCCGATGGAGAAGTTATTCGAGATCTACATCCGCACGACCCCGGAGCGCCTCTGGGAGGCGATCACCGATCCCGAGATCAGGGCCAAGTACAACTTCGGGGTCCAGGTCACCTCCGATTGGACGCCGGGCTCGCGCTTCGAAATGAGCGCGCCGAAGGCGAACGGCTTGCTGGGCGAGGGAGAGAACCTGGAGGTCGACCCGCCGCGCCGGCTCGTCCAGAGCTTTGTTGCGCTTTGGAGCGACGATGTGAAGATCGAGGGCACCTCGAGAGTCACTTGGGAGATCGAGCCCATCGGCGATTCCTGCCGGCTGACCCTCACTCACGACCAGATGCGCGAGGGGGCCAATGCTCACCACGCCGGGATCGTTGATGTACGGCTGAGCCGGACGTCGCCGAGCGGTACGGCCTTCTCCTGGGGTAAGCGCTCAGAAACCAGCCCATGTCTGAACTCCGCCGCCTCCTCCGCGAAACATTTGCCCCTTTCCTCCTCGCAGACGCTTTTCTAGGATGACCGCCTGCTCCCGGAGCGACCTGAGCACCTGATCGCTCCGGTCGACACCGGATCCGGAGAATTCGAGGCAGCGCCGCTCGAGGCGGCAGCTGCTAACGGGGGCAGCGGGCGCCGCTGGCGTCATCGCCGTGGGGTCATTGGCGAAGGCTGCCCCCGCACAAGCCGCCACCGGCGACCCCGTACTACTGGGATCGAGCAACAGTGCCGGCGCGCCGACGGTGATCGCGAGCTCCCCCGGCGACGTGCTGGTCCTGCAGACGGGATCGGCCGGCCGAGGGCTCGTCGGCGCCGGCCAGGGCGCCGAGGGCGTCGCCGGCCAGAGCGTCAGCGGCTCGGGGGTCACCGGCGCGAGCACCCACGGCACCGGCGTCGCCGCAACCGGAGGTGACGGGGGTGGAGCGACCACTGCTTCTCCCGGCGTGGTCGGCACCGGCGGGGGCCGCTCGGGGGGCAACGCCGGAACGGGAGTGATCGGCTACGGGGGCACGGGTCCCTCGGCGACGGATGGGATCGGTGTCGTGGCCGTGGGCGGCGGGAGCTCCGAAGGCATCGGCCTCGTGGCCCAAGGGTCCGGATCCGGGGCCGGAGTGCAGGCCTACGGTGGCTCGAGCGGTGGCATGGGTGTGCTGGCCACGGGAACGGGTGCGGCCGGTGTGTCCGCTAGTTCGGACACGACTGACGGGGTGTCCGGCTCCAGCGGGTCGGGTTACGGGGTCCACGGCACGACGAACGCCGCCATGCCCGCCATCTTCGGTCAGAGTTTTGGCTCGGGTGTGGGTGCCGTCGGCGTGCAGGGCGACGGCCCCGACACCGGTGTGCTCGGGTACGGCGGGCGCGGTGTCCTCGGCGTGCCCCTGTCGGGAGGCACCGGGGTTGTGGCCTCGTCGGCATTCGACGGGACCGGCATCGCCCTCAATGCGGTCGGTCCCGCTCAGTTTCTCTTGAGCGGGCTTGCCAGCGTCGCCGCCGGAGCCAAGTCGGTGACGGTCACGGGCGTCTCGCTCCGAGCCGGGAGCCTCGTGCTCGCGACCGTTCAGAACAAGTCAGGGGTGTTCGTGGAGAACGCCATCCCGAATGTCGCCCACTCGAAGTTCACGATCAATCTGAATAAAGCTGTGGCAACGGGCCACACCGCATTGGTGGCGTGGTTCGTCGTCAACTGAACCACTGCTCACTGAACCCGGCTACGCCTCCGTCGGCAGCGGCAGCGGTTTGTACGACTCGTCGTAGAACGTGCCGCCCCAATCAGTCACATGTCAAGCGTTCGCGACTGGCCGAGGGCGCCGCTGCGGCATGATCATCACAGCCAACCTGTCGGGAGAAGCGGGGGAAGCTCAGCCGCCGGCGGCGCGCCGGCGGCGAGACTGTGGCGGATCACCGGATTGCCACAACAGATTGCCAACGAGGGCTCGCAGACTCCTCGCAGAACCAGAGCCGACTACAGGCCCTCTGACCTGCACCTTCGGGAGTGGAGCTGACCGGACTCGAACCGGCGACACCCGGCTTGCAAAGCCTGCCGGGAGTGTCGTCGACGTCGCCCTGAGTCGTTCCAGCCGGCCTGAGCTGGACTCTTCGTCTGCTGGGTCGGCCCGTTTCGGCTGGGGACGGCGGCAGTTGATACCCAACTTTGATACCCAAGGGTGGGCATCTTTCGACAGTACAACTGCCAACTATCACCTTTGCCATAGCCCTCCAGGGAATGTTGCCACGGGGTGACCGCCCCGCTTCAGCGCTCCTCGGGCGGTGGGGGCCGGCCGGGCGTGGCTACGACTAGCCCCGCGGCATGGGCGGCGTCGGCCAGTCGCTGGTCGTAGGAGATGAACACTGTCACGCCTTCGCCGAGCAGTAGCGCTGACGCCAGGTGCAGAACGTCGAGGGTACGCGGTGTCGGTTCGCCGATGTCGCAGGCGACGTCTTGCACCGCGCGGTCGAGCGATACCAAATCGAGGTCGCCGACTACGGCGCGAGCCTCCGCCAGGACCTGGCCGCCAACCCTCCGTGCGGCTCGCAGGACCTCGACCGAACAGCACCTGAGCGAACCGGAGATTGGCTCGGCGGCTCAGCCGGACGCTCGTCAACGCCCTGTCAGAGTGGAGGCGGTGCTCGACGGGGTCACCCCGCGCGCGGTTGCTTGACGGACAAGGCGGTTGTCGCAAGTCGCATCGGGCATAGCGCTCGCGGTCGGGGCCTCACGAGCGCAGTCTCCTTCGGGGCGGCGTAGTGAGTCCTCGTTTGCTGTCATACAATACGAGTTGCCGTTCATACAATCTCAACGAAGGGCCGAGCGATGTCCAGCACCCACGTCATGAAGGTCTCATCGAATGGCCAGGTCTCGATTCCGGCTGAGACCCGAGCGCGCTGGAAGGCGGACCGTGTGGTCGTCGTGGATCTCGGCGACCGGGTGGTGTTGCGTCCTCTGCCGCCGGAGCCAGTCGCAGAGCTGCAAGGAAAGTACCGGGGACGCGGTCCGAGCAGCGAACGTGCGCGGCGCCAGGCTCAGACCGACGATGCCGCACGCGAGCGGCGGAGGTGATTGTTCTCGACGCCTATGCCGTGATCGCCTTCTTGAAGGGTGAGGCCGCCGCTGGCCAGGTTGCACAGCTACTGGCCGGCGAAGAGGAGACGACCCTCACAGCGCTTGGCGTGGCGGAAGTGGTCGACCACCTCGTCCGCCTGGTGGGTGCGGAAGAAGACGACGCCGTCCTCGATGTTGCGCAACTTGCCCTCGATTCGCCGTCGCCGGTCGACGCCTCTCTCGGAGTGCGTGCAGGCTTGCTGCGGGCTCGTCACTACCACCGGAAGAATCGAGCGGTCAGCCTCGCCGACTGCGTCGCAGCGGAAACCGCGCGGCGGCCGGGGTGGTCGCTTGCCACCGCCGATCCGCACCTGCTCGACCTCTGTCGCGATGAAGGCATCGTGTCGATTCCGCTTCCGGACAGCAGTGGTCAGACGCGGCCACCTTGAACGCCAGCTGCTTGATGAGGGATCGCTGTCAGAGTCGAAGAACCGTCGGCGCGTGTACCTTGGCAGTCCGAATTGGCAATAATGTCGATGGCGCCGTAATCCGGCAGCGTCGGGCCAAGACCCTGGTCACAGGTGGATCCCTGGTCGAGTCGATCCGCATTATCGCGTCACAACTGGTCGAGGAAGGCGAGGAGCCGGTCGGGTGGCCGGTAGCGCCCCGGCTTCGTGTTCGGCGGCGTGGCGCGAGCGAGTGCGCGCTCCTTGAGAGCGAGGTGGGCGTGCAGGTAGATCAGGCTCGTTCGAGGATTCTCGTGACCGAGCCATAGGGAAATCGTGGCCAGGTCACAACCACTCTCCAACAATCTCATGGCACAGGTGTGCCGCAGAACGTGAGGGCTCACCGTCTTCGAGCACGCGAGAGAGCTGAAGGGGGCACGCTTCGCCCTGTGGAAGAACCCCGAGGACCTGACGCGCCGCCAGCGGGGGAAGCTCGCGACCATCGCGAAGACGAACTCGCCGCTCTATCGCGCGTACTTGATGAAGGAGCAACTTCGTCTCGCGATCAGGACGAAGGGCGTCCTTTCACTCACGATGCTCGAGGAGTGGCTCTCTTGGGCACAGCGTTGCCGCATCACCGCCTTTGTCGAGCTCGGCCGGAAGATCCGCCGCCACCTGCCAGGCATCGAGGCGGCGATGCTGCACAACGTCTCGAACGCGCTCGTCGAGTCGACGAACACCAAGCTGCGTGTGCTCCACCGCATGGCGTTCGGCTTTCGCGATCCCGAGCACCTGATCGCCCTCGCGCTTCTCGATCGTGGCGGCTACTGCCCCCCGCTGCCGGGTCGCTCAGCGCCGGCGCTTGGGGCGCTTTCCTGAACCGGGCCGGGGCGGGGTTCCCGGAGGAGTGAACCGGCCCGTCGCCGCCCGGCGATTCGGCTTCGGGCCCTCGCCGAGGATCGCGTCCCGCTCGGCTCGGGGACGGGCGTTGAAGCGCGCCATGAAGGCCTCGACCGCAGCGGGGTCGTCGAGCCGCACGCCCTCGGTCGCCGCTTCGGTCCACAGGCGCTTGCCGAAGCTGTAGCGCGACCGATCGGCCATGTTGGCCCGGAACTGTCCTTCGATGCGACCGAGGTGGTCGAGAAGAACCTCGGCGGGCTCGCTTTCCTCATCGAGCAGTCCGGTCGCAGAGAGGAAGGTGAGGAATGCCCTCGCCTCGGCGAGCACCTCGTCGAGCTCGTCGAGCTCCGCCATGACCTTGGCCGGGTACAGCTCGAGATAGATCTCGTTCAGGTCGCGACGCGTCCAGCGAGTGAGATGGCCGTCGACATACCCCCACTTGTAGTGGAGCAGCCCCTCTGGAGCATCGGGATCGACCGCGAGGCTCTCGTCCGCGGCCCAGGCGGCGAAGCGAGCCTTCAGCTCGGCGTTCGCCGACTCATAGTCGTCGTCACCCTCAGGCTCCCAGCGCGAGGCCGTGTTATCCACCGCCCCATCTTGGTCGAGCGCCGACCATCAGCCTCACATCGCACGCATGATCGTGGATCGCGCCCACGGATACGGATTAGTCAGGAGAGCCCCAATTCTGCACCTCAATATGACAGTCGCACTGTCAACAGTACGGAACCCAGTCGCCACAGCGTGTCATCTGATGGCCGACGATCGACAATCAGTTCCAGAGCGAGCAGACGGGAATCGCGAGGATTCTCTCGCCGAGAGAGAACGGACGAGGACCAGTGTGAAGGACGGCTCCAGCGATGAATCGTGGGCCGAGTTGATCCCGCAACCACGCGAGATGCCGGGCGTCCCCGCTGTCAGGAGAGGCCGTCGCTTTGATCTCGACCGCGACCACCTCGCCACCTGCCATCTCGACAAGCAGGTCGATCTCGTGCCTTCCCTCTTTCTCGCGCAGATGGTAGAGGCGTGGGCGTAGATGGCTGAGCTCCGCCTCGGGTCGCACCTGCGAAACCACGAAAGTATCAATGAGCCGCCCGAGCAAATCGCCATCTCGCAAGACTGCTCGTTCATCGAGTCGAAGCGCAGCCGCCACCAGAGAAGTGTCCACCATGTAGCGCTTCGAGCCCTTAACCAGACGCGAGAACCGATTGTTGCTCCAAGCCGGCAGTGCCTCGAAGACGCCCATCTCGGCCAGAAGGCGCTCGTACGCGCCTGCTGTCATCCGGCTGATCCCCGCCGCGTCGTACACAGTCTTGTCATCGACGAGGCCAGCAGTGTTCACGCAAAGTGCCTCGAAGTAACGGCGAAACAACACCGGGTCTCGGACGCCGTCCAGGGACTCGGCGTCGCGGGTCACCAACTGATCCACGTACGAATCGAGCCAGAGCTGCCTCGCCGCTCCAACCAGACGCAAGGCTGGCTCAGGGAACCCGCCGCGCAGCGCAAGTTCGATATAGCCACGAAGATCCGGTGGGTTCGCGGGAGCAGGGAACATGGCCAGATCGGCCGTCCGAAGCCGATCGACGAATCCAGCGCCGTCGCTGCGCCCGACGATCTCGCGCTCAGTGAGACCGCACATCTTCAGTTGGATTACTCTGCCGATGCCCGACCATGCGCTGCTGCCGCGCCGCGGCCTAGCGCTCCCGGTCAGCAGGAATCGACCTGGACGGGAGTCCTCGTCGACCGCCCGCCGCACTGCCCCCATCAGCTCGGGGACCTCCTGCCACTCGTCGAGAAGCACCGGCGGGGTCATCGCCCTAAGCGCTGCGTCCGCGTCAAATCGGAACGCCGCGGCCTCGGCCGGCACATCCAGCCTGACCACAGAGCGGGCGAGACGTCTAGCAGTGGTGGTCTTTCCGGCGGCTCGCGGACCTACCAACAGCAGCGCTGGCAGCTGATCGAACAGCTCGGCGAGCGGGTTGTCGACGAGACGTGGCGTGTAGGCAGCCGCGGACACGGACGATAGGTTAGCGGTTTGGACCGATCTGCAATAGCGCTTTAGCCCATGTTCCAATTGCGATCCAGACCAGACCTCAGTCGCAGCCGTGGTCACCTGGAATGGCTGTCCGAACTCTCTGACGCAAGCCGCTGATTGCCAATTTGATGTCCAACGTCGGTATCGACACCGGAGCAACAATAAAAACGTGGACGTTGAGCTGCGCTTTTCGTGGAGCTGACCGGACTCGAACCGGCGACACCCGGCTTGCAAAGCCGGTGCTCTACCAACTGAGCTACAGCCCCCGAACGGTTCCTCGTGCCGCCACGGAGGTGGCCTCGGGATCTTTCAGCCTACGCCCTCTTCCGCGGTGGCCTGTTAGGTCCACGGGTCAGGCCGGCGGTGGCGGCGAAAGATGAGCCGTTGCCATCGGGCCCGGTCCATGTGCACTGCTGCCCGTTGAAGCCTCCCAGTCACGGGCGACCCGGCACTCGTCCGGTAGCACCGCCATCAGGGCGTTCGCCTCCTTTGACGACCGGTGTGACCAGTGCGCTCTCGCGCGATGGCCGGCGACGTCGAGCTGCACGGATGCAAGATCGAGCGCCCGCTGTAACGGGCCCTGGGTGTACCGGATGCTTTGGACCTTGGCCATGGGAATCCACTCGGTCAGCCTGCAAACCCGGCCGCCGACGGACATGGCACAGGATGGGTTCTTGCCGGCTGCGAGGAAGTGGTAGCTGAGCGGCGCCCGCCACATGGCACGGCGAGGCGGCGGGGTCACGGTGATGGCGTGGTCGGCGAGGATACGCCCGAGCAGCATCTCCGCTTCCGCACGAGTGCCGACCGGTAGCAGCGCCCGGCGGATTGCGGCTCGCGGCTGGTTCCGCCCCTTTGCTACGCCGCCCGCCAGATGCAGTTCGAGCCGGCACCATCCGAGCGACCGCCACCACAACGGCTCCAACATGCGGATCGCCTGGACCCGCCCGTAAGGAATGGTCTCGGCGACCCGCGATGCAAAGCCACACCGGATCCTCAACCCGTCCGGCGCCTCAGCCACCTCAAAACCCCACTCACTTGCCACCCGCCTCACCATCCTGCTCACGACAGCGAAGAGGTCCAGTACCAGTGTCCCGCCTGAAGCACCGATGACCGCAGCGCCGACCTTTCCCGACGACAGCAGCACCACGGGAATGGCGAGGGCTACGACGCTCGCTAGAAACGCTCCGGTCAAGAGGTTGGACGCCACCAAGCGCCGGTTCGACCCCCGGAGCAGGGGTCGCTCGGGCGGAGGTGGGGTCGTCTGTGGCAGTCCGTGGACGAGAGCGAGAAGGCCGCCCCGTACCCGGTCGGCCTCCTCAAGTTTGAGGTACATCAAGCGAGCGTCGCCGTCTTTCCCGCCGGCCGTGCGCACGCGGACCTCCGCCAAGCCGAGGATCCGGGCAAGTAGCGGCTCGGCGAGATCAACTGCTTGCACCCGCGACAGCGGGACCCGGATCGTCCTGCGACGTATGAGCCCACTCGCGACCTGGAGGGAGTCGCCATCGACCCTCCAGGTGGTCATGTACCAGGAGATGACACCAAGGACGACCGCCAACCCGACGACGAAGTAGTCAGGGACAAAACTGGCACCGCCACCTCTGCCGGCCGTCGATGCGCCCTCTGCGGTCAGGATGGTCAAGAGCCCGAGGAAGGCGCGTCCGGCACGGACGATCGGCGACAATGGACTAAGGCGTTGCGGCGCTACGGGAAGGGAAGTGGTTGGCGGTTGCCGGGCCCACTGCCCACCGTGTGGCAGCAGAGGCGGCGGTCCCTTCGATACTTCCTGGTCGGGCATCGCCTCAGACGCCAGCGGCTTGAGCTTCGCCAAGTGCAGCGAGGCGGTCCCGGAGGCGCGTGGCCTCCTCCGGTCTCAGCCCCGGGATGCGGGCGTCGGTGGTCGCGGCCGCCGTGTGGAGCTTGATCGTCGCCAGACCGAAGGCCCGTTCCGCTGCCCCTGCCGTGACGTCGACCAGCTGCATCCGCCCGTACGGCACAACCGTCAGTCGCCGCATGAGGATTCCTCTGCGAACGAGCAGGTCACGGGCCCGCTCACAGTACCCCCAGGAGCGGTAGCGGCGTACGACGAGCACTTGTGCAAGGGCTCCGAGCACGACGATTCCGCTGTAGACGGCTATGACGACGGGGACGGGGGCAGACAGGGTCCACAAGGCGGCGAGTGCAGCGACCAGCACGGCCACGCCGGCTTCGGTCCGCCGCAACGCCAGAAGGCGGGGTGACGGGCTGAGCCAACCCTCCCCAACATCGATCGCTCGGGTTGGATCCACGACTCGCGACCCTATGCCCGTCCAGCCCATGGGACGGAGCCGCCGGCAGCCTGGCTTGTCAACCGGCCAGCACGTCGGCGATAAGCCCAGCGGCGTCGCTCAGGCGCTTCAACCCGACCACTCCGCCAGTGACGGTCTGCAGGCTCACGAGCTCCCGCTCGGGCGTGTCCACGATGGAACGCACGACAGCGAACGGCCGGCGCTCGCCCAACCGGGCAAGCCAGGCGGATTCCGTGTCACAGATCACTGCGCCCGAGCGAGCCAGTGCCACTCGCTCGCCGCCTTTCGCCGTGCGCCCCGCCGACAGCAGCGGCGCCAGGCTCGTCGACGGGAACGGCCCTGACAGCGCGTCGGCAAGGCGCCGGGCGAACGCTGACGAAGCCTCGTCCAGGGAAGCCGGCGCCCGGGTCACTTGGAGCTCGCCGTCAGGCCCTACATCGGCGGTGCCGAACTCGCTTCCCACCACCAGATCCCCAGGCGTGAAACCCACCTCCAGCGCCCCACCCACCCCCAACACCACGACCGGGAGGCCGTCGGGAAGTGACGACGCCAGTCGGGCCGCCGCACGACGTGCACGTACCGGGCCCACCCCCGTGAGCCGAACGTTGCCACCCGCGCCCGAGCCCTTGCCGGTGCGCCGGCCCGACAGCGCCAGGCCGACCCGAACCGCGATCGCTTCTGGAGGCAGCGCACAGAGCACCACGAATCCACCGTCTTTCCACCGTCCAGTCACCATACGAGGTCGAATCCTGGCAGATATCTGCCGCCCGCCGAGTCAGGTCCCCCGCCGTATCGCGGTAGCGTTACAACCTGGAGAAGAAGGGAGGGACGGTGGCCAGCGACACTTCGTCGTCGGTGTCGGGAACCAGCCATGCGACGATCGCCCCTCAGCAGGGCGCGGGGGGGCGCGCGAGCGCTCTACCAGTACGTGACACTGCCGCTGCAACCGTGATCACTGCTGAGATCCCAGCTGTCCGTGCAGGGCCCTCGTACGGCGTCCTCCTACCTGACGGGACCGTCTGGTACCCGGGCTCCCGCAAACGTCTGCCGGCGCCACTGATCCTCCGAGTGGCCGTCTGGGTCTTGGCTTTTGCCGTCTTCCTGGGTGCCACCGGGGACTTTGTCGTCCGCTACCACCCGAGCTGGGTTGCTGTGCTGCGCCACATCGTGCCGGCTCAGTCGGCAGCCGCCGGCTCGACGCGCACTACTACCCCTGGCGGCGGGACCGGCCCGAAATCCGCGGGAGTCATTAGCGTGATCAAGACGCCGGCTGGGCTACCGGTGAACACGACCGCGTACCGTGTGAACCAGCCCGAGTTCACGGTCGTCATCAAGGCGAGCACCTCGGCGGTCTTCGTGTCCGCACAAGTGATGGCCAACGGCAAGCCGGTGGGCCCTGCCCAGAAAGAGACCGTGCAAATGGGCTCGCACTTTCCGTCCATAATGGTCCAAGCCGGACACCAGCTCAGCTTCGAGGTCTTCCACACCGGCGCGACGATTCAGCTCTGGGTAGGCATCAAGCCCATCGGGATCGTCCCGACCCCGTCCCACGCTCCCTGGTACGTCGTCCTCGAGCCGAACGGTCATTGACCCAGCCGGGCGCGCCGCGCCGATAGCGTCACCGCCCGATGACGAACACATCACCGACCCCGCTGCCGTCACGGCGGAACATCGCCAGGCAGCAGCGCTTCTGGACACGGCAAGCCGTGAGCTGGGATCACGGTGCTGGCAACAACCCGGGCCTGGTCAAGGTCGTCGCGACCGTCATCGCCGAGGCGAACCCGCAGCCTGACGACCACGCCGTGGACCTGGGGTGCGGTTCGGGCCAGGTGACGCTGGCACTCGCCGAGAAGACGGCCTCGGTGCTCGCCATTGACGTGAGCCAGAAGATGATCGACCTGCTGCTCGACAACGCCCGCGAGGCAGGGGCGACGAACGTCGAGGGCAGCGCCATCCCGATCGAGCAACTGGACTTCGCTCCCGGCTCTGTGGACCTCGTCGTGTCGAACTACGCCCTGCATCACCTCCGCGATGCCGACAAGCCAGCGGTCGTGCGCCAGGTGTTCACGTGGCTGAAGCCCGGAGGTCGTCTCGTGATCGGCGACATGATGTTCGGGCGCGGTGGAGACTCCCGTGATCGGCAGATCATCGCCTCCAAGCTCTCGCTACTCGTCCGCAAGGGACCGGGCGGGTGGTGGCGTATCGCCAAGAACGGCGCTCGCTACGTCCTGCGGACCCAGGAGCGGCCAGTCTCCATGGCGGCGTGGGTGGCGATGTTCGAGGGGGCGGGTTTTGTGGACGTGAAAGCCGTACCCGTGGTCAACGAGGCTGCGGTGGTCCTCGGGACGCGCCCCGGCTGATCACGCGATATTCGCCTCAGGTTCTCTGAGGCGACACCTCGGATTCATCTCGCTTCTCTAAGGTCACGTCCTGACGACGTACTTCGGATGGTTCCAGCCGCAAGGCTCCGTCGGGCTGCTCCTCAGCCCGCAAGGGACGTGCATCCGCCCGGCCGGTCGGGACGTTGGACGTGCTACGGCGGCGCGTGCCATCCCCCCATAGCCCGACCGGTTGGGCGGAGGCACGCGAGGCTGACCGACCCCGCCAGAACGGGACGTCGAGCAGGGTGAACAGGACGATCGCCACCCCGGCGGCCGAGGCCATGTACCACGGCCAGGGACCGAGCACACTGAGCAGGGTCCAGCTGGCCGGCGGCTTCCTCAGGTACATGTAGTTGCCGCCGGTGATGGCGTCGATCCCGCCCACGATGGCTGAGTACCCCACTGTGATAAGCCAGATCCTCGGCACCGCCCGTGGCCGAGGAGCCAGGCGCTGCCCGACGACGAGGAAGAGCGCCGCGCAAACGATGGCGGCGTGCGCGATTACGTACTCGACGAACTGGAGGCTCGGCCAGCCGACGTTCAGGTCCGGGGTCAGCAGGGATTGCAACGTCCCGGCAAGGCCCCAGAAGTACGTGAGCTCCACCAGCAGCGGCTTGCGCGTGACGAGGGCGGCCGCTGCCACGAGCGCGGCGAGGTCGCACAGCGCGAACGGGAGCGACGTCGCCGGCGAGAAACGCTGACCTGCGAGCGTCGTGTCCAGCCACAACCCGCTCGCCGTGAGGAGGGCGACCGCCAGCACCCAGTTGGCCACGATGACCCACAGGGCAGGCCCGCGTTGCCGCCTGCCGGCTACGCAGAGCATCGTTGCAGTCACGATCGTGGCGATAAGGGTCGCCACATACGCTGGCGAAAAGACCCGCACATGCCCACCGTACGCTCGCCTTGCCGGGTGTGCGCGGCCGGGGGCAGCTGGGGGGCCGAGAGCTCAGTCTCGTCTGTCGACCGGCAGCGGCGAACCGGCAGTGGCCGGCGAGTCGAACGGAAGGCCGGGGGCGCCGCCACCTGGGCTCATGCCCGGGATCCCAGCCGGTCCACCGGCAGCGACCCCTGGCGGACCAGCTACGGGCAGCTCCGAGCCGGCGTCTCGAGCGCTGCGGCGCCGCCCACCGATACCACGACCGATCGCCCCGGCGGCGCCAGCTGCCGAGACCGAGGTGAGTCCACTTGATGGAGGCCGGCCGGCTCGCCCGACGGACTTCGTGAACCTTCGGGAATTGTTCGTGATCACCCAGGTCGCGACGGCAAACGCGATCGAGGCGACCCCGAGGCCGATGTGGATCAGCCGGAAGCTCCAGCTGTCATGGGCGGCGATCACCATGTTGCGGATCAGAACGACCCAGATCCACACGGCGAAGAGCGCCGACGCTCGCAGTACGAGGCTGGCTCGGAGACTCATTGGTAGTCAGGGGCGCGGTGCCTGCAACGCAGACCCGGTTCCCCATCCCCCTTTCAATCCGTGCGTGCGGTTCTCCCGCACACGGCTTACCGACGGTCTTCTGGACATGGTTACGCAG
>JBEKLQ010000009.1:0-87873 GCA_050010115.1 Acidimicrobiales bacterium
GAGCGTGGAGCTCGCGGTCCAAGGACAGTTGACGATGAGCGCGACATGACGGAGCTGCTCGCACGGCGGTTGCTCTTCGTCACCGGCAAGGGTGGTGTCGGCAAGACCACCGTCGCTGCCGCGCTCGGGCTGCTCGCCGCCGAGCAGGGTAAGCGCACGCTCGTGTGTGAGGTCGAGCCGAAGGGTGATCTCTCGGTCGCGTACGAGTGCGGACCGACCCCGTTCAAGGGTCGCCAAGTGGCACCTGACCTGACTGCGATGTCGATGGACACCGAGGCGTCGCTCCGCGAGTACCTCCGCGAGGTGACGAGAGTGCCGGTGATGGGGCGCATCTCGCCGGTCGCGAGGGCATTCGAATTCGTCGCCACGGCCGCACCAGGCATTCGGGAGATTCTCACGATCGGCAAGCTGTGCTTCGAGGTGCGGGATCGCCACTACGACCTCGTGGTCGTAGACGCATCGGCGACTGGGTCCGTGGTCGGCCAGCTGGCTGCTCCCACAGGGATCAACGAGCTGGTGCACGTGGGCGTGGTGCGCCAGCAGACCGAGTGGATGCTGGAGATCCTGAGAGACCCGCTCCAGACCGGCGTAGTGCTCGTGACCACTCCAGAGGAGATGCCGGTGACCGAGGCGATCGATCTGGCCGGCCGTCTCGCGGACGAGACGCCGGTGCACCTCGCCTGCGTCATCGCCAATCGTGTGCTGCCCGAGTTGTTCGGGCGCACCGAGGAGCAGGTGTTCGATCAGCTCGTCGCTCCGGCAGAGATCGGCCGGATCGCCGATCACCTCGACGTCGACGCGGTCGACTTGGCCTCTGTGCTCGCGGCAGCTCGACTGGCGGTGACCATCCGCCGTGACGGTTCGGCACACCTGGAGCGGCTCCGTTCGGCGATCGGGCAGGATGTCCCGCTGCTCTACCTGCCGTACCTGTTCGGCCGGGCGCACGGGATGAGGGCGATCCGTCAGGTCGCCCAGTCACTCGGTGAGGAGCTGTGATGGCGCCGTCTCCGCGATCCCGTCCCGCCCCCGACTCGCAGCGCCAGATCGAACAGCTCATCGCCGCCAAGGAGGTCGTCGTGGCCTGCGGCCCCGGCGGGGTTGGAAAGACGACTGCGGCGGCCGCGCTCGCAGCGGTGGCGGCCGCTCGCATCGGCGGCCGCGTGCTCGTCGTCACCGTGGATCCGGCACGACGGCTGGCCGATGCGCTCGGGCTCGTCGGGCTCGGTAACACCGCCACACGGGTGCCCGACGATGCATTCGAAGCGGCTGGAGTGCACCCGAAGGGCGAGCTCTGGGCTGCCATGCTCGACATGTCCGAGTCCTGGGATGCTCTCGTGAATCGCCACGCTCCGGACACGAAGACCGCAGGTCAGATCCTGGCGAACCCGCTGTACCAGAACATCACCCGTCGCTTTGCCCAGGGCCACGACTACATCGCCATGGAGCGGCTGTACGAGCTTCACGAGGAGGGCCACTACGACCTGCTGGTCGTCGACACGCCCCCGTCCCGGAATGCTCTCGATCTTCTCGACGCCCCCGCTCGAATGGCGGAGTTCTTCTCGTCGCGGCTGCTCCGCTGGCTCACCGTGCCCTACCGCTCCCGCCTCGTCAACTTGGCTTCGAGGCCGTTCTACCAGATCGCCGACCGCATCCTCGGCAGCCAGCTGCTGCAGGATCTGGCGGATTTCTTCATCCTGTTCCAGACCATGCGGGAGGGTTTCGTGGCCCGCGCCGAAGCTGTCAACCGCTTGCTGCGGGACTCGCGGACCACGTTCTTGCTCGTGACGACGCTGGAGGCGGTTCCGGCGCACGAGGCGCAGGAGATGACTCAGGCGCTCTTCGAACGGCACCTCCACCTCGGCTTGCTCGTGTGCAACAAGGTGCTGCCGGCAACGCTGTCGGATCCCGCTGCCCAGCGAGTCGCCGACCGCCTCGGTGGCGAGGCGGCTGAACTGGCGGGACAGATCGCCCGTGAGCTGAGCCCGAAGGTCGGCGACGAAGTCGTGGCCGGCGTTCTCGAGGAGGTCGCCCGCAGCTTCTCGAACTTCCGTCTGGTGGCCAACCGTGAGGCCGAGCTGCTCCGGGAGCTCTCTGCGGCCCACGACGTCACGGCAACCGTCGGCTACCGGCCGGGCAACATCACGGACCTGACAGGGCTGCTCGCCATCGGCGCGAGGATCTGGGGTGACCCGGAGCCGGGCGAGCCGGGCATGCCGTCGATGACCTCGACGGCCACGACCAGCCGGCGAGCGCGCCCGGCCGTAACTCGCAGGTCCGCCGCGCCGAGGGTTGACAGCGGGACCGCAGCGGGTAGGAAGGCCGCTCAGCGCACCGCCCGCACCACCCGCACCACCCGCACCGCCCGCACCGCAGATGGTGACGACGGGGCAGAGCGCACCGAAGACAAGGAGCCCTGAATGGATCTGGTCAACCCCGAGATCGAGGCGTATGCCACCGAGCACTCCTCTCCGATCGGTACCCACCTCAAGCAGGTGGCCAGCAGTACGCGAGCGGAGCATGCCGACGCATCGATGATGGTCGGGCGTCTGGAGGGAGCCTTCCTCGAGATGCTCGTTCATGCGGTGGGAGCACGACTCGTGCTCGAGATCGGCTCGTTCACCGGCTATTCGGCGATCTCGATGGCGGCAGCGCTGTCAGAAGGCGGCCGGATCATCACCTGCGAGGTCGACCCTGAGCACGCCGCCTTCGCACGCAAGAACATCGCCGCCAGCCCGTTCGCCGGCCGCATCGAGCTGCGTGAAGGCCCCGCGATCGAGACGATCGCTGGCTTGGAGGGACCGTTCGACTTCGTGTTCATCGACGCCGACAAGGCCAGCTACCTCGACTACTTCGAGGCCACCCTCCCGAAGCTCTCCAGTTCCGGGCTGATCGCCGTCGACAACACGCTGTGGAGCGGGAGGGTCCTCGCGACGGAGGATGACTCCACCGACACCCGAGCGATCCGGGCGTTCAACGACCACGTCGTGGCTGACTCTCGGGTTCGCTGCGTCCAGCTCACGGTCCGAGACGGCGTCACCTTGATCCGCCGCCTCGGCGCGGCCGGCTGATCAGGCGATGCTCGACTACCACGTCCACCTGTGGCCTCACCCGGAGCGCGCTGACGAGACGGACCTCGCAATCGAGCGGCTGGCGGTGTACTGCGAGCGGGCGGTCGCTGCGGGCGTGACCGAGATCGCCCTCACGGAGCACTATCACCGTTTCGCTCAGGGCCGGGAGATCGTCGAGGGTTGGTGGGCGACCGAGCCCGACTACTACCTCCGCACCTACATCTCGCACTATTTCGACCACCATGCGACCGTCGATCTCGATCGGTATGTCGAGACGGTGCTGGCCGCGAAGGATGCCGGGCTGCCCATTGTCGCCGGCCTGGAAGTCGACTACTACCCGGGCCTGATGGACAAGGTCGGATCGCTCCTCGATGGTTACCCATTCGACGTCCTGCTTGGATCGATCCACTGGCTCGGCACCTGGATGTTCGACATCGTGGATTCACCCGAACAGATGAGGGTCTGGGCCGAACGGGGGACGAACGCCACCTGGAGCGCCTACGGCGAGGCGATCGAGGAGCTCGCCGGCACCCGGACCTGCGACGTGCTCGCCCATCCCGATGTGGTCAAGGTCACGGGGAGGATCGCCGATCCCGGTGTCGTCACCGAGGTAGAGGAGCGCATCGCCGAGGCCGCCGCCTCGAGCAGCATGGCGGCTGAGCTTTCCTCGGCGGGCTTCCGCAAACCCGTCGGGGAGGCGTACCCGTCGGTGACATTGCTGGACCGCTTCTTCCAGCGAGGTGTGCCGCTCACGACGGCGTCGGACACCCATGGCCTCAGCCACATCGCCGACCGCAGCCACGAGCTGCACGACCTGGCGGAGGCTGCCGGCTATTCGACTCTGCGGGCCTACCGCAAGCGGGAGGGCTACGACGTTCCACTCGGCACAGCCGCGGTCACCGAGCACCCGGACGATGCCGCCGATCTCACCGACTCCAAGTCCGTGCCGTGAGCTCTCCACTCGAGCTCGCCTATCGAACGGCCGGTCTCGAGCCCGGAGCGCGCCGCCACCTCGAACGCCTCATGGCGTCGTGGAACCTGCTGGCCGACCTGTGTTTCTCTGACATGTTGCTCTACGTCCCCGCCGATCGGCTCGCCGGCGCCGAAGCGGGGCAGGGTGACACGCCGTTCGTGGCAATCGGGCAGGTCCGCCCCACGACGAACCCGACGTTGTTCGAGATCGACCTGGTGGGTCAAGTCGTGACGGCACGGCAGCTCCCGCTCGTCCTCGAGGCGCTCCGGACCGGTGCGATCTCGATCGGTGAGCAGCGCAGCGACCTCGGAGACGGTCATCAACGGCTCGAGTGCATCCCGGTCCGCTACTCGGGACAGGTCGTGGCCGTGATGTGCCGGGTGTGGTCGCCGCAGACCGCTCGCCGCCGGGGAGCCCTCGAGCGCGTGTACCTGGAGCTGTTCGAGCGCCTCTCGCTGATGGTCACCGACGGTATTTTCCCGTTCGCCGACGACGATCTCCCGGTCGAGACCGCCCCTCGGGTCGGCGACGGCGTGATCGTCGTCGACGACCGGGGCCGGATCAGCTTCGCGTCCCCGAACGCGGTCAGTGCCCTCCACCGGATCGGGATCGTGAGCGCGATCCACGGGACGACGCTGCCGGCGCTCGGGCTTGACACGACCCTCATCCAGGACTCGTTCGCCACGCGGCTCCCTGTCGTGGAGGAGATCGAGCGTCGTTCCGACACCACGCTGTTGCTGCGGTGCATCCCGCTGCTCGCCCGGGGCGAGGTGACCGGCGGTGCCGTCCTTGTGCGTGACGTGACCGACGTCCGCCGGCGTGACCGGTTGCTGCTGACGAAAGATGCGACGATCCGTGAGGTCCATCACCGGGTCAAGAACAACCTCCAGACGATCTCGTCGTTGCTGCGGCTGCAGGCCCGCCGGATCGACGTGCCGGAAGGCCGGACCGCCCTCGCCGAGGCCGAGCGCCGCATCCGGGCGATCGCTGTCGTCCATGAGATCCTGTCCCGCGAGGCCGGGGATCAGGTTCCCTTCGACGAGATCATCCACGCGCTCGTTCGGATGGCGCAGGAGTCGAGCTATGGCTCGGCGTCGGTCGCCGTCCGGGTGGACGGTGAGCTCGGCGACCTGCCGGCAGAGATAGCGACGCCACTGGCGGTCGTGCTCGCGGAGCTGCTGCAGAACGCCATCGAGCACGGCTTTGTCGATGAGGCGGAGGCTATATCGCCACGGATCGACCTCACGTTCGAGCACGCCCCCGATCACTACGCGGTGGTGGTGCGGGATAATGGAGCCGGCTTGCCCGAAGGCTTCGACATCGAAAGCACACGGAGCCTCGGGCTCGCGATCGTGCGGGATCTTGTCCGCACTCAGCTCAACGGCTCCATCACGATGGCGACCGATCACGGCACGCTGGTCCGCCTCCGGATACCTGTCCCGAGCCTGCGGGCCGGGGGGCGATAGGGCGCGACCGGCACTGGCTTGCATCGCGGCAAGATTGCCCGCAAGGAAGCGACCGGCAGTGGCGTCTTAGCACCGATGGAGGTTGCCGAGGCGTGCTCGATCAATGGGGTGCCTGCCGGACCCAGCGAGAGCCGGCTCCGCTTCCCGCTGCCGGCGCCATTGGGGCGGCGGCAGGGTGCTGCACGATCCAAGGAGGAGGCTACGGCGGACCCGGAGCGCGATTCGGTCGTCAACCCGGCCTCGTTCGAGGCCTTCTATGTCGCGTCCTACGAGAGCCTCGTCCGTCTCGCCTACGTGCTCACGAGCTCCCGCGAGACAGCGGAGGATCTGGTGCAGGACTCCTTCGTCCGGTTGCACCGCCACTACGAGAACGTCGATGCACCCGATCGCTACATCCGTCGTTCGGTCGTCAACGCGTCTCGCTCCCACTTCCGCCGGGTGGGGCGCGAGCGTGACAAGCGGCCGCTGCTCTACGTCGTGCCGGGCGATGAGGACGGTCCAGGTGGCAGCGGCGAGCTCAACGATGTGCTCCTGTCGCTGCCGTATCGCCAACGAGCAGCGATCGTGCTGCGTTACTACTCAGACCTGTCGGAGAACGAGATCGGCGAGATACTCGGGTGCCGCCCGGGAACCGTGGGCTCGCTGATCCACCGCGGTCTCGAGCGGATGCGAAAGGCGTTGGAAGAGTGAGCATCGAAGACGACATCGGTCGTCAGCTGCAGGCGAAGGCCACGAGCGTCCGCGTCGCTCCGGATCTCCGCGACCTCAGCTCCAGGATCCGGGTGAGCGAGCGGCGAGCGACGCGCCACGAGCGCCTGGCTCTCGGCGCCGCCATAGTCGTGCTTTCGGCGTCCCTCGGTGGTCTCGCCGGGGCGATGGCAAATGCTCCTCGGGCGAAGTCGAGCAGTTCGTTCGCGTCCCGCTACGAGCAGGGTGAGACCGGTGCTGCGCCGACGGATGAGGGCAAGTCCCGGCACCGCCCCAAGTCAGTCTCCGGTGACAAGTCAGGCGCGGACTCTGTCGCGCCGGCGCCGGCGGCTGTCCGTACCGTCATCGATCAACAGCTCCGCAACGGCGTGACGGTGACGGCGACCGTGCAACCTCTCATGATGCCGGTGGCCATCTCCGGGCAGGGGAGCGCGTCGTTGGAGTGTGCGACCGGCGAGATCGTAATGACGACTGTCGGGGAGGGCGGTTCGTTCGGTGGAGGAACGTCCGTGGCAGGGCTGCCAAGCCTCGGCGCCGGCGGCCTCGAGATCCTCTCGTCCGGGGTCCTGCAGGTCTCCGGCGGCGGTCAGCTTTGGTGGGTCACCACGGCAGTCGGAGGCGGCGTGTCGCGGGTCGCGGCCGAGAACTTGGGTGGCGCCCCCGTCGTTGCGGAGCCATCCGACGGGATCGCGATCATCGTCGGGTCCATGTCGGGTTCGAGCGCTGCCAGCGGCGAGATGAGCGCCGTGGCGGAGGGGGTGGCGGGAGACGAGTCGTTGGGTTTCTTGTTGGGCTCGGGACCGAGGGCGGTCGGCGTGTCGGCGACCGAGTCCGACCTGCCGGGTTGCTCCGCCCTGAAGCTGCCAGCCGAACCCTCGTCGGCATCTTCGAGCCAACCGGCCGAGCCACCCCTTGCCGCTGCATCGATCATCGCCGCTTTTGAACAGGGCTACTCAGCGAACCCGCTGCTCGGCTTTGCCGCCAACCTGGCAGCGGTGAGCGACAGCGCGTCCTTGAGCACGCCGGTGCGATCGTCAAAGCGCTCGCCGGCGAGGACGGAGGAACCGGCGCAGGCCAGATCCGGCGGCGCTCCGGGAGACGGCGCGGTGGAAGTGCGCCAAGTGTGGTTCAGATCCGCCTGGGCGGCGGAGGTCATCTACCGGGTGAGTGGGGGAGTGCTGGAGACCGGGGACGCCCAGCTGAGCTCGTCAGGCATCTGGCAGGTGAGCCGGACGACGTTCTGCGAGAACCTCCGATCAGGGCTCGTCGAAGGCGACGTCCCGATCGGGGTGGCGTCGGGCTGCGAGACTCAGCGCTGAGCTGACCGACGGCCGGAGCGTGGCTCGAGGCCGTGGCCGTGGCCGAGCGCCAATGTCGTAACCCGGCAGGGCGAAGCTCAGGCTGTGCGCCGCCTGCGAGCCGCCAGCCACGCCTTACGCAGCTTGCGGCGCTCCTCCTCGGAGGTGCCGCCCCACACGCCTGACTCTTGGTTGGTAGCCAGAGCGAACTCGAGACAGGGTTCACGAGCGTCGCACCCAAAACACACCGCCCTCGCTGCCTCGATCTGATCGATCGCCTGGCCAGTGGTGCCGATCGGAAAAAAGAGGTCGGGGTCAGTATCCCGGCACGCTGCATTCTTTCGCCAGTCATCGGTATCCCACTCGATTGAGCGGGTCCAGGTGAGCGCCAAGGTCGCCTCCTTCGTCCATGCCCGGTGTCCACTCGCCCGGTCGACTCGTGAAAACAGTCACAAACCCTGGCCACCACATACCAGCAAGAACGCCGAGACGACGGCTGGGGGAGGCGAGAGCGAGTGGAGCTGCGGGGAGCCAGAATAGGCGGGATCAAGGCCGTTTGCAAGCATGTGCTCACGAGCACAGGGACCGGAACCCCGGTCACAGGAGGCATTCACCCCGTTGACATCGATACTTGCCCATCGCGGCTCGGTCGAGGCCGCTCCCGAGAATTCGCTCGATGCCGTTCGCGCGGCCGCCGCGCTGGGCGCTGACGGGGTCGAGCTGGACGTCCGGCGTACTGCCGACGGCTGTGTCGTGCTCCACCACGACCTCGAGGCGAGTGGGCTCGGCCCGGTGTCGGGCCTTCGGCGGAGCGATCTTCCGCCGCAGGTCCCGACGCTCGATGATGCGCTGGCGCTGTGCGCGAGCCTCGGCCTCGATGTAAACGTGGAAGTGAAAAGCGAGCTCGCCGGCCCGCATCACGATCCGGCGGAGCTGTGTGCGCGGGCGTCGGCGGCACTGTGCGCGCAGGCACAGGAGCACAGCCGCATCGTCATATCGTCGTTCTCCATCGCCGCCTTGGCGGCGGTCCGGGAGTCGGCGGACGGCCTGGCACTTGCCTGGCTGCTGTGGCACGACTCCACTGAGCCCGCGCCCTGGTCACAGGGGGTCCTCGGGACTCTCGGGCTGGAGGGAGTGCACCCCTACGACACGGTGGTCGATGCTGCCTACTTGCGGCGGGCGCACAATGACGGGTTGGCGGTTCGCGTCTGGCCGGTGAGCGATCCGGACCGGATCGCGCAGCTCGGCGAACTTGGGGTCGACGCCGTCATCACCAATGACGTGCCCGCTGCCTTGAAAGCGCTCGGCCGTGCGTGAGGCCGGGTCGGGCTGGCCGGCCACGTCGCGACTCTCTGCCCGCCATGGGACACATGTGTTCCCGATCGACCCGAGAGTCACCCCGCGACCGCCCGCGACCGCCCGCGACCGCCCGCGACCGCCCGCGACCGCCCGCGACCGCCAGCGACCGCCCGCAACCGGTCGCCAGCAGCAAGGCAAAGAGCCAGGCAGCGGCTTCAAGCTGGCCTCAGTTGGTCAGACCAACCCGTATTCGGGAACAATCAAGGGATGAACGTCGCCGTCTGTGTGAAGCAGATACCGGATCAGGCCGAGTCCATGGCACTCGACCCGAACACGCACACCCTTGTCCGTGAGGGCAAGCTCATCCTTGACGACTCCGATTCCTACGGAGTCGAAATGGCGCTCCAGCTGGTCGAGGCCGGGGGCGGTGGAGACGTCGTCCTCGTGTCGATGGCCCCGAACAACGAGACCAGCGGACTGCGAACCGCGCTGGCCATGGGCGCTGCCGGTGCCATCCTGGTGAGCGATCCGGCTCTCGCCGGTTCGGACGCGCTCGGCACCGCCAAGGTGCTGGCAGCGGCGATCCGGACGGCAGACCCGCAGCCCGAGCTCGTGCTGACCGCCACCGAGTCGACGGACGGGTACACGGGCACCACTCCGGTCCAGCTCGCCGAGCTCCTCGGCTGGCCGTCGGTGACGTTCGCGAAGCACGTGGAAGTCGGCGACGGCATCGTTAAGGTCCGGCGCCAGACCGAGGCGGGCTATGACGAGGTGACCTGCCCTCTGCCGGCGGTCGTCAGTGTCACTGCAGGGGTGGTCGAGCCCCGGTACCCGTCGTTCAAGGGGATCATGGCCGCTCGGTCGAAGCCGGTCACGGAGCTGACGGTGAGCGCTCTCGGCCTCGAGGCGTCGCAGGTCGGTGCCGCCGGAGCGCGCCAGCAAGTCGTGTCGGTCCAAGCCGCTGAAGCGCGCGCTGGCGGCGAGATCGTGGTGGACGAAGGCGACGCGCACGAGCGCGTGGTCGCGTTCCTCGAGCAGATCAAAGTTCTCTAGGAGGAGACGTGGACCGCATCTGGGTACTGGCCGAGCAAAGTGACGGGAGCCCGCTCGGCATCGTTCTTGAGCTCCTCACCGCAGCACGCTCGCTGGTCGGTGACGGCGGGCACGTCGAGGCGTTCACGTGGGGCAGTGGTGGCGCAGGCGCCGCCGGTGTGCTCGGCGAGTACGGGGCGACGAGGGTCTACGACGCCGGCGACATTGGCGACTCGCTGCCTGGTCCGCGTGTGGCGGCAGCCATCGCGACCCAGATCGAGGCGGACCCCTCGGCGACGCCGGAGGCTGTCTTCGTGGGGACGACCTATGACGGCCGCGACATCGCCGGTCGCTTGTCGGCACGCCTGGACCGCCCCGTCCTCACCAACATCATCGGGCTCGAGTCCGACGCCGGCACCCTGATCAGCGAGCACGGCATCTTCGGCGGCAGCCAGGTGCTGAAGGCCCGCTTCACCGGCGAGGGCCCGGGCATCTTCGTGGTGCGAGCCAAGTCGTTCGCTGCCGAGCCGGCCGCCGGCGCAGGGGCCGCGCCTGAGGTCGTCCCCGTCGAGCTGCCCGAGACCGGAGCGACCGACGGCGCCAAGATCACCAGCCGCCATGCGGAGGCACAGAGCGGCCCGAAGCTCGACGACGCGCCGGTCGTGGTCTCCGGTGGGCGAGGCCTCGGCGCAGCGGAGAGCTACGCCATGATCGAAGAGCTGGCGAAGTTGTTGAAGGGGGCCGCTGGTGCGTCGCGGGCGATCGTGGACGCCGGTTGGGTGCCCTATTCGCACCAAGTGGGCCAGACAGGCAAGACGGTCAAGCCCACCGTGTACATCGCCTGCGGCATCTCCGGTGCCACCCAGCACATGGTCGGGATGAAAGGCTCCAAGAACATCATCGCCGTCAACAAGGATCAGGACGCCCCGATCTTCTCGATCGCAGATCTCGGCGTCGTCGGCGACGTCCACAAGGTGTTGCCGAAACTGATCGACGCGATCAAGGCCCGTCAGGGGTAAGCCTCACCGGTGCCGCTTGCGCCGGCGGCGCCGCCCGGGGTCCGCCGGTGGCGCGGGACGCACGGCTTGGACATCGGACGCAAGGCCGCGACCGCGGCCGTCGTCAGTACTGAGATGATGCCGGCAGACCTACTGCGCCCAATGAGTCGGCGACCCGTTCACATGGGTAGGGTTCGCCAGTCGTCGCGCACGGGGCGCGGCCTCTAGGGACCCGGCGATGCTGTTTCCGACCACCGACTTCGCAATCTTCTTCGGGATTGTCTTCATCCTGAATTGGTTGCTCGCGCCCTTCCCCCGTCGGTGGAAGGTCTTCATCATCGCGGCCAGCTACGTGTTCTACGCGTGGTGGGACTGGCGGTTCATCTTCCTGCTGGCGATCTCGACGGTCACGACGATCGCCGGCGGACGGCTCGTGCACCGGTCGGTGTCCGAACGCGCCCGCCGATTCTGGCTCGTCGCGACCTTGACCGCGGAGCTCGGTCTGCTGGCGTGGTTCAAGTACTACGGCTTCGTCTACCAGAACGTGGACAGTGCTCTTCACCGGCTGGGCCTGGCCTCGCTCAGCGCGCCGATGACGGTCACCTTGCCCGTCGGCATCTCGTTCTTCACGTTCATGGGCCTGTCGTACGTGTTCGACATCTACCGGCGCCGTCTCGAACCATCGCCGTGGCTCGATGTGGCGGTGTTCGTCTGCTTCTTCCCCCACCTCGTCGCCGGTCCGATCGTGCGCGGGTCCGACTTGCTCCCGCAGATCACGAGCTCGAGCCGGCGAAACCCACGCCACATCGACCTCCCTCGTGCCGCCTACCTGATCTTCGGAGGACTGTTCAAGAAGGTCGTGCTGTCGAGCTACATCTCCTCGGCGATCGTCGACACGGTATTCGCCAACCCGGGCCTGCATTCTGCTCCCGAAGTGCTGTTCGCCGTCTGGGGCTACGCAGTGCAGATCTACTGCGACTTCAGCGGATACACCGACATCGCCATCGGGTGCGCGCTGCTGCTGGGTTTCCGGTTCCCGGAGAACTTCAACTCTCCGTACACCGCCAGGTCGCTGCAGGACTTCTGGCGGCGCTGGCACATGACGCTCTCGTTCTGGTTGCGCGACTACGTCTACATCCCGCTCGGCGGCAACCAGGGCAGCTCCAAGTGGACGATGTACCGGAACATCATGATCACGATGCTGCTCGGCGGCCTGTGGCACGGCGCCGGCTGGACATTCGTCGCCTGGGGGGCGCTGCACGGCGCCGGCCAGTGCACCGGTCACTGGCGCCGCGGGCGCCGGGTCGCCCGCGGCCTTCCCGCTCAAAGCGATGGGCGCCTCGCCGTGGCGTGGCAACGGTTCGCCACCTTCCAGTACGTCTGCCTTGGCTGGGTCTTCTTCCGCGCGACGTCGTTCTCGAACGCCTTCGCCGTACTCGGCCGGCTGACCTCGGGCTGGGCCCTCCCGTCGCCACTCGTGACGTTCCCGGTGCTCCTGACGATCCTCGTCGGGATCGGGACCCAGTACGTGCCCCAGGGCGTCTCTGCTCGGGCTCAGGACGTCTTCGGCCGTCTGCGCCCGGCGTTGCAGGGGATCACGCTGGCGGGGATCCTGCTCGTGATCACGACGATGGGCCCTCCCGGTGTCGCGCCGTTCATCTACTTCAGGTTCTGATGGATGATGTACGGAGTTCCTTGACGCCATGAGTCCCCCTCCCTCACCTCCGCAGCCACCGGCAGACCCGCCGGCAGTGCCGCCCAAGACGCCATCGCGAGGACGCCGCGCCGGATCCGACGAGCGTGCTCGGGTTCGGGCCGAAGCACTGGCTCGCATCGACGCCCGGGTGAAAGCGCGCGCCGCTGGTTCCAACGGTCATGCGCGAGAGCACGCGGAGCTCACCAATGGAAAGGCGCAGCGGGCGGCGGCCACCAACAAGGCCGCCCGTCCGGCTGCAGGCGGCGCCTCGGCCCCTGCACCGGGTGGTCGTCCGAAGGCCGGTGGTCGTCCGAAGGCAGCTGGTCAACTAAAAGCGCTTGGCAGGCCAGAGGGCGATCGGCAGGGCGGGGAGGATCCGTCGCTCACGAGCCCGGTGGGCGCCCTCACCGCGACTCGAGAACGGAGCGACGCCACCGAGCCCAAGCCGAGCCGGACCCGACGAGAGCCGGGTATCGCAGGTGGCGATCGCCGGCTCATCCAGTGGAGCGGTCACTACGCCTCGGCTGGGCGCATCATCGGCGTCACCGTGCTGTGCTTCTCGCTGTGGACACTGCTCGACGCCAACCAGCTCCTCCACGAGGCGTCCATCTCGTCTCCCGGCGTTCGACGCACGGCGGCGATGACCGTGCTCAGGCCGGTCGCGGCGGTCGCGAACCTGCTGCACTTCTCCGGCCTCGTGAACTGGGGCGACTCCGAGCTCGGTCACACCACAGGTCCAGGAGGGAACCAGAACCTGCCGCAACCTGTGACCGGTATCCCGACGGCACAGCCGCCGAACCACTTGATGAACGGTACGAACCCGCTTCCCCACGGCTGGCACAAGGGAATCTCGGAGATCGTGCCGCCTCCCCCCACGATCCCGGTGATCCCCCAGCCAACGCCGCGCGACCGCTTGACCATCCTCGACATCGGGGACTCGATCGGGGAGGATCTGGGTTTCGGGCTCGGTGACATCTTCACCGGTGACCCGTACGTGAACATCCGCCAGGAAGGAGTCGAGAGCACGGGGCTCTCAGATCCCTCGTACTACGACTGGCCGGGGCACCTCCAGCAGTATCTCGAGAAGTACCACCCGGGCGCCGTCGTCATCATGATGGGCGCGAACGACGACACGGACATCGAAGGCGCGACGCCCGGTTCGCCGGCCTGGGTCAAGCTGTACACACCGCGCGTGGCGACCCTCATGGAGCAGTGCCTGGCGGCCCGTGCCCGCGTCATCTGGGTCGGCCTGCCACCGATGGGTGGCGGGAACATCACGAACGCCTTCGTCAAGCAGGTGAATTCCATCTACATGGCCCAGACTCGGCTTCACCCGGGCGTCACGTTCGTGCCGTCGTGGAACCTCCTCGCCGGCCCGCACGGCAAGTTCACGGAGTACCTGAAGATCCATGGCGCCGAAGTCCAGATCCGCACATCGGACGGCGTGCACCTCGACCCGGCCGGCTGGGATCTCCTCGCTCGCGCGCTAGTTCAACCGATGCAGCAAGCCTGGCACGTGAACCTTCACGTGCTCCCGTAGCGCGCCCGGGCCAGCTCGATCTCGCGCTCTGCCTCCTCGCGGCCCACCCACGTGGCGCCCTCGACGGACTTGCCCGGTTCGAGGTCCTTGTAGACCTCGAAGAAATGCTGGATCTCGAGCCGCTCGAATTCCGGTAGGTGCCGGAGATCCTGGAGGTGCTCGTGGCGGGGGTCAGCCATCGGCACTGCGATCACCTTGTCGTCCGGGCCCTTCTCGTCGGTCATCCGGAACATTCCGATCGTCCGGGCTCGGATCACGCAGCCGGGAAACGTCGGCTCGTCCACGAGGACCAAGGCGTCGAGCGGATCGCCATCAAGGCCGAGGGTCCCGTCGACGAAGCCGTAGTCAGCCGGATACCGGGTAGACGTGAACAGCATGCGGTCGAGGTAGATGCGACCCGACTTATGGTCCATCTCGTACTTGTTCCGCTGGCCCTTCGGGATCTCTACGACGACTTCGAATTCCATGGCGGCGACGCTAGCCGTGGCGACCGGCCGGCGGCGGCGGGAATCAGGCCGGCGCTTCGGCACATGAGAGGAGATCCTCGTCGCGACGTTCACGGATCCTCACGATGCCTCGCTTCCAGCAGCACCTCCCCGAGGGTGGCCCCAAGCCCGGGCGCTGCGGCGATGAGGGTGCTCACGCCTCGGTGGCCGCGGAGGAGCCCGTCGGTTTGGTCGACCGTCCCACCGGCCTCAGTCACGATCAGCGAGCCGGCGGCGAGGTCCCACGGCGCCAGGCCTGCTTCATAGAAAGCGTCGAGGCGGCCGGCCGCCACCCAACACAGGTCGATGGCGGCGGCGCCGGCGCGGCGGATGTCGCGGACCCGGGGCAGGATAGACCCGAGCAGGCTGGCTTGGGCGGCGCGCCGGCCGCTCTGGTACGAGAAACCCGTCCCTACCAACGCCTCGCCGAGCTCCGGCCCCGGCTCGAGCACCAGGCGCACGCCGTCCCGGAACGCCCCGCCACCTAACAGCGCGCTGAACGTCTCACCCCGTATCGGGTCGTGGACGACGCCGACCACGGTCGTTCCGTCGATGCTCGAGCGGCAGGCGATCGAGACGCCGAAGACCGGGAAGCCGTAGACGAAGTTGATCGTCCCGTCGAGTGGATCGACGACCCACGTGAGCCCGCTCGTACCCTCGCGCGACCCGCTCTCCTCCGCCACGATGGCATCGGCGGGACGTTCGGCCAGCAGCCTCGCCACGATCAGCTGCTCGCTGGCCTGGTCCGCTTCGGTGACCAGATCGGTCCGGGTCGACTTCGAGCGCACGCTGTCGGTCACCCGTTTCGTGGGCCCGGCGGCTGAGAACCGATCAGCCAACACCTGCCCCGCTTCGAGGGCGGTCGACCTGGCAAGTTCTGCCAGGCGCCGGAGGAAGGCGGGATCTGCTAGGTCCTCCGGGTCGCCTGGTCGCCCTTCGCTCGTCGTCGATCTCGTCATCGGGATCGGGATCGGGCAGGCGCTGCCTGCGACCGGGCGAGCTGGGCGAGGCGTGCCACGAGCACCTCCATGACGAGGGCGTCGGGCCAGCCAAGGCGCCCCCGGAGATCGGCGTCGGCTTGAGCGAGCACTTCGATTGCACGGGCGATCCTCTCATGACCGAGCCGGCGACCCTGCTCGAGGACCTTGCGGGCCGGGAACGGTGACATCTTCAGGATGGCCGCTGCGTCCTCACCCGTCCGCACCTCAGCGCCGTCGAGCCGCAGCATCCCTCCGAAGTGGCGTTGCAGGGTCGCCATGATCTGGAGGGGGTGCCGCCCGCCGGCGTCCATCATGCGATGCAACGCGGTGATGGCCTCGGCCGTGTTGCCCCGGTCCAGCGCGTCCGTGAGATCCCATGGCGGGACGGTGCCGCTGTCGCCGAGAAACGGGGCAAGTTCGACCGCGCCGACCTTCCCGCCCTCACCGTAGGTGGACTCGAGCATGTCCAGGATCGAATGAAGCCGAGCGACGTCCTCGCCCAGATGCTCGCTCAGCAGCCTTGCCGCCTCGGCATCGAGACGTACGGGCGCCGCACGGATGCGCTGGCCCAGCCAGTCGGACCGCTGGCGCCCTTGCCCTGGCGAGGTGTCGATCACCTCGCCGTGAGATTTCACGGCCCTCGACAAGCCGACCGGCACGCTGCGGGTGGCTCCGGCACCCGAGCTTGCCCCGCTCGTCACCAGCACGAGGATGTTGGACTCGCTCGGTTCCTTCACGTGGTCGGCGAGCTGGGCCGCTTGCGTCGCATCGAGCTTCTCAGCGCTACGCACAACCACGATTCTCCGGTCGGCGAGGAACGGCGGCGTGACGAGGGCGTCGAGCACCGGCCCAATGTCGATCGAGTCGTCACCGTCAGGGCCGTGCTCCTCGACCGGTACGAAGTCCGCCCCGCACAGCCTGTCGAGCAAACCGGTGAGGGCCTCCGACTGAAGGCTCGGGTCGTCACCCGTGATGAGGTACGAGGCCACGGTCATGTGCTGAGCACCGCCGCAACGACGTCGCGCACCTTGACCGTCGCGGCCACGTCGTGGGCGCGGACGATACGGCAGCCCCTGGCGATGCCGAGGGCCGCAGCCGCCAGCGAGGCGTCCCGCCGCTCGGTCACCTCGAGACCGAGGACATCGCCGAGAAACCGCTTGTTCGACGCCGACAACAACAACGGGTACCCCAAGGCGGCAAGACGATCGGAGCACCGGAGGAGCTCGAGCGACTGGCCGGCCGTCTTCCCGAGGTCGAGGCCGGCGTCGAGGATGATGCGCTCCGGCGGGATGCCGGCCGCCGTTGCCCGTGCGGCTCGCTCTAGCAGGAACGAGCTCACGTCGCCGATCAGATCGTCGTAGTGAGGATCGGGATCGGGGACCCGCGGCGGTAGCCGGATGTGTGTGGCGACGACGCTCGCGCCTGCCGCCCCGGCCTCGGTGAGGTAGTCCGCATCTGCGAATCCGCTGATGTCATTGCCCACCACCGCTCCGGCGGCGAACGCCTCACGAGCGACGACCGCGCGCCAGGTGTCGACCGACAGGGGGATATCGAAGCGCTCGGTGATCGCCACGATGGCCGGTATCACGCGGTCGACCTCCTCGGCCTCGCTGACTTCGGGGCCTGGGCCGGCCTTCACTCCTCCGACGTCGATCACGTCGGCGCCTTCGCCGACGATGTCATCGACCCGGGCGAGAAACCGATCGAATTCGAAGTGCTCGCCCTTGTCGAAGAACGAGTCCGGCGTACGGTTGCAGATCCCCATGACGAGCGCCCGGCTCGTGACGTCGAAGCGATGCGCGCCGAGGTCGAGCGAACCCGCGATGGGTAGCTTGCCCTGGGGGTGCGGGTGGGCCGTCTTCACGGTTCGGTCAAAAGAGCTTGGAGGCGAGCGCGCGGCGGAACTCCGCCCGCCGGGCGTCGTCGCCGTCGAACGTCTCGATCAGGTCGACGATCTCCTGGCGGGCTTCGGTGTCGCCCGGCAGCTTCTCCAGCAGCTCCCGGATGCGAGCCTCGACCCGGCCGGCCGACCACGCTTGGGCCCCGGCATCCGCACGGGCGAGGCGAGCCCGAGCGGCGATGCGCCGGGTGTCGGCAGTCTCGGGGATGCGTTCGAGCAAGGCAAGCGCCTCATCCAGCTCATCCCGGTCGACGAGGAGCTCCGCCAGCGCCACGATGGCGCCGGTGTGCGCCGGATCGAGCTCGAGCGCCTGGCGAAGCGACGCCTCGTCGCCGAGGGCGACGAGCTCGTCGGTCTCGCTCGGTACTGCGACGAGGCGTGCGACGAACTCCTCCACCGAGCGCTCCGGGAGCGCCCCGATGAAATGGTCGACGATCTTCCCCCGATCGATCGCGAACACGGCCGGGATTGACTGCACCTGGAAGATCGAAGCCACTCTCGGGTTCTCGTCGACGTTCACCTTGACCAGAGCGACCGCGCCGTTCGTGGCGTCGACGACCTTCTCGATGACCGGCCCGAACGTTCGGCACGGCGCGCACCACGGTGCCCACAGGTCGACGAGCACCGGGACGGCCTGCGACCGGTTGAGGACGTCGGCCTCGAAGGTGGCGTCAGTGATGTCGAGCGCTGGCACGAAATCGACGCTACCGGTGGAGGCGCCGGTTCGCGCCCGTCCCGCCAGGGCTCGTCACGCTACGAAGTACTTCGCCTTCGGGTGGTGACAGACGATCGCCAGCGTCGTTTGTTCCGGGTGCAGCTGGAAACCCTCGCTCACCGTCACGCCGATCCTCCCGGCCTCGAGCAGCTCGACGACCTTGGCGTTGTCCTCCAGGTCCGGGCAGGCGGGGTAGCCGAAGGAGTAGCGGCCGCCGCGGTGCTGCTGGCGGAACAGGCCAGTCAGCGTAGGAGCGTCCTCAGCCGCGAAACCCCACTCCTCCCGGATCCGCCGGTGCCACAGTTCCGCCAGCGCCTCTGCCATCTCGACCGACAGGCCGTGCAGGCTGACGTAGTCCAGGTACCGGTTGGCGGCGAAGAGCTCGGCCGTGCGCTCGGAAGCCGCAGCTCCCATCGTGACGACGTGGAAGGCGACGTAGTCGGCGTCATCGGAGGTCGTGGAGCGGAAGAAGTCGGCGATGCATAGGTACGGCTCCCGCCGTTGGCGCGGAAAGTGGAATCTCGTCCGCTCGGTCGTCCGGGTGTCGTCGGTGTACACGATGAGGTCGTCGCCGTCGGAGTTGGCGGGGAAGTAGCCCCAGGCGACCGACGGGATGAGTGTGCCTTCGGCTTTCGCCTCATCGAGCCGCGCCCGCAGCTCGGCCCGGACCCGCTCCTTGAAATCGGCGTCCGTCTCGCCGTCGACGGGCCGATAGCCCCACTGGTTGCGGAAGAGAGCGGTCTCGTTCAGGTAAGAGACCACGTCGTCGAGCGGGATGCCTTTTGCCACCCGGCTGCCGAGGAACGGTGGCACGAAGACCGGGTTGTCCTTCTCGACGTCGGGTGAGTGGTCCGGGATCGTGGCGGGGTCGACCTCTGCCAGCTGCTCGCTGTTGCGCTTGGGCAGGACGCGGCCAGACCGTTCGGTGCCGAACGTCGGGTCGTCAATGCCGCTGTGCTTGATCTCCATCATGCGGTCGAGCACGCGGAGACCCTCGAACGCGTCCTTGCCGTAGAACACCTTGCCGTCGTAGGTCTCCCGCAGATCCTTCTCGACATAGGTTCGCGTCAGCGCCGCCCCACCGAGGAGCACCGTGTAGCCCGAGCGCCCGGTGCGGTTCAGTTCCTCCAGGTTCTCGCGCATGATCAGCGTGGACTTTACGAGCAGCCCGCTCATGCCGATGGCATCGGCTTCGACATCGTCGGCTTTGGCGATCATCTCGGCGATCGGCACTTTGATCCCGAGGTTGAAGACCTCGTATCCGTTGTTCGTCAGGATGATGTCGACGAGGTTCTTGCCGATGTCGTGGACGTCGCCCTTCACGGTCGCGAGCACGATCCTGCCGCGACCGCTCGACTCGGTCTTCTCCATGTGGGGCTCCAGATGGGCGACCGCCGCCTTCATCGTCTCCGCCGATTGCAGCACGAACGGCAGCTGCATCTGGCCCGATCCGAACAGCTCACCGACCGTGCGCATGCCGGCGAGCAGCATGTCGTTGACGATGGCGAGTGCCGAGTGTCCCGCAACGAGTGCTTCCTCGAGCTCGTCGGTGAGCCCGTTGCGGTCGCCGTCGACGATGCGCTGCTCGAGGCGCCGCTCGATCGGCCAACCGCTGTGGTCTTCGCGGGTGCTCGCCGTCGATCCGCCTGCCTTCTCGTAGAACTCGATCAGCTCGGCGAGCGGGTCGTAGCCCTCGCGGCGGCGGTCATACACGAGGTCGAGGCACAAGTTTTGCTCGGTCTCGCCGATGCGGTTCAGCGGGAGGATCTTGCCGGCGTGCACGATGGCGGCGTCGAGCCCTGCCTCGGTGCACTCGTGGAGAAACACGGAGTTGAGGACCTGCCGGGCGGCCGGAGCGAGGCCGAACGACACGTTCGAGAGGCCGAGGACGGTGTGGACACCGGGCAGCTCGGCCTTGATCCGCTTGATCCCTTCGATCGTCTCGATCCCGTCACGCCGGGACTCCTCCATGCCGGTCGACAGCGGTAGCGCCAGCGGGTCGAACAGCAGGTCGGTCGACCTCAGCCCGTAGCGGCCGACGGCCAGGTCGTGGATCGCCTTGGCCGCCCGGACCTTCCAGTCAGCGGTGCGCGCTTGGCCCTCGGTGTCGATACACGTGCAGATGACGGCAGCGCCGTACTGCTTGGCGAGCGTGAGGAAGCGGTCCAACCTTGTGCCAGGGGCGTCGCCGTCTTCGAGGTTCACCGAGTTGAGGACCGCACGGCCACCGATCCACTGGAGGGCTTCCTCGATGACCGGGGGCTCGGTGGAGTCGATGACGAGGGGGATGGTCGATTGTCCCGCAAGACGCGAGGCCACCTCCCTCATGTCGCTCACGCCGTTGGCCCCGGTGTAGTCCACACAGACGTCGATCATGTGGGCGCCCTCGCGCACCTGATCCTTCGCCATCGCCACCGTCGTCTCCCAGTCGCCCGAGAGCATGGCTTCGCGGAATCGCTTGGATCCGTTGGCGTTCGTCCGCTCCCCGATCACGAGGAACGAGAGCTCCTGCTCGAAGGGCACCGCCGCGTAGAGCGAGGCCGCCCCGGGCTCGTGAACGGGCTCGCGCCGGGCCGGCGTGAGGTCCCGGCAGGCTTCGACGACGGAGCGGAGATGCTCGGGTGTCGTGCCACAGCAACCACCGATCACGGTGACGCCGAGCTCTGTCACGAACGATGCAAGATGGCGCGCGAGCTCGTCGGGTGTGAGGTCGTAGTGCATGCGGCCGTCGACGACCGAGGGCAGGCCGGCGTTGGGCAGCGCCGAGATTGGAGTGAGCGAGTGCTCGCTCAAGTGGTGGAGTGACTCGCGCATCTCGATCGGGCCGGTGGCACAGTTCATTCCCATCACGTCAGGGCCCATCGCTTCGAGCGCCGTGAGGGCCGCGCCGATCTCGGTCCCGAGGAGCATGCGCCCGGTCAGCTCGACCGTGACCTGAACCTGGAGCGGGACCTCTCGTTCCTCGGTAGCCATCGCCCGGCGGCAGGCCTGGATGGCAGCCTTGGCCTGAAGCGTGTCATAGCTCGTCTCGATGACGAGGAGGTCCGCACCGCCGGCCAGCAGGCCGCGGGCCAGCACCTCGTAGTCGTGGCGCATGTCGACGAAACTGATCTGACCGAGCGTCGGGAGCTTGGTCCCTGGCCCGAGCGAACCGGCGACGAACCGCGGGCGGTCTTTCGTCGAGTAGTCACGAGCGACCTCGACAGCGAGCTCTGCAGCTCGCCGAGCGATCTCTTCGGTCTGATGCTCCAGCCGGTACTCGGCCAGCACGAAGGGCAGGCAGCCGAAGGAGTTCGTCTCCACGACATCGACGCCGACGTCGAGGAACGAGCGGTGCAGGTCCCTGATGACATCGGGCCGCGTGAGGCAGAGCATCTCGTTGCAGCCCTCGTACGCTTCGCCGCCGAAGTCGTCGGGCCCGAGCTCGCGGCGTTGCAGGTTCGTCCCGGTCGCGCCGTCGAAGATGACGACGCGCTCGCGCGCGAACTCCAGGTAGTTGGGGGAAGACGACACCTTCCCCTGCATCCTACTTGGCGCAATGCGTCGTCCCTTCGACCCGGCGTGACCGGGGCCAGGTCAGGCTCGAATCTGGACCTGCGGTTGGGCTTGGGCTGCTTTGGGCTGTGTTCCGTGGGCCTGTGCTGCCTGGGACGGTGCCGCCTGGGACGGTGCCGCTTGGGACGGTGCCGCCTGGGCCTGGTCTGCCTGGCCCCGCGTCGTGCCAGCAGGGGGTGCGGCGTCACCGCAAGCCGGGTGCACGGCTCGAGACGCCTGCCTGCGGGCATGCTCCAGCACGGCCCACGTGGCGCACTCGGCCGCCAGCGCAGGGTGGAACGCCCAACGCATGAGCTGCTGCTCAACCGCCGCCCGGTCCTCGCCGTAGTCGAGTAGGCTGAGCGCCAGGCGCCGGCCGTGCAACCGGAGCCGGTCGGTGACGTTGCTCCGGAGCGCGGCTTCGACCTCGGCGGCATGACGGACCTGCAGCGCCTCGGGCAGCCGCCTCAGGTGCCGCCTCGCCAGCGGGGGGACGTGGCGGCGCACGGCGAGTGAGCTGTGCCGCCATTCGGCCATCTGGAAGTCCACGCATCGCTTGATCGTCCGCGCGAACGGCGCGTTCGGCCCGTAGCGCTCACCGAGGCCCAGCCCACGAGCGAGTTCCTCGGTATCGAGAGCGATGCCCGCCGGCATCTCGTCGAGGTAGGAGGCGAAACGACGGAGCAGCCACGTCGTCGACGGCCCGAGCACGGGCAGCCAGTACGTCTCGACGTACGACGAGCGTGGGTCATGGCCGATCTGGTCGACGACCGGGTCGAGCCAGGTCTCGATGTGCAGGGTCGCCTCACAGGCTCGCGCCACGGAGTCGGGGCCTGCGATCCGGACGAGGTCACGGGCGCCGATCCCGGCCTGCCCGCCCTTCCGGTAGCTCTCGTCGTACAGGGTTGTCGTCATGTCGCCTCCAAGGGGTCGAGCGCAGATAGCGTCTTGTCATAGATTTTCATAAAGTTTCATATGTTTCAATACCTGTCGATGAAATCTTGTGACCTCGGCCTCGGCTGTGAGGGGAATGTTGAGTCGCGGGGTAGGGTTTCTGTAGGCGTACGCACGCGATCGGGAGGCGAGCGCAAAGTGACGAGTTTCAGGGACCTGTTGAGCCAGGTCAAGCAGTCGATTCGAGAGGTCGACCCCGCGGGGGCCGAAGCCCGGCGCAGCCAGGCGAAGGCCGAGTCCCTGACAAGTCGCAGCCGGTCGTCGTCTACTGCGCCGGCGGGACCAGGTCGGCGCTCGCCGCCAAGGCTCTGGGCGACCTCGGATACACCGACGTGGTGTCGATGGCGGGTGGCTTCAACAAGTGGAAGGACGAGGGCCGCCCGTGGGCGGCTCCGCGTACCCTCGACGCCGACCAGCGCAACCGGTACCACCGGCACCTGCTCCTGCCCGAGGTCGGTGAGGCTGGGCAGCAACGCCTGCTCGAGTCCCGCGTGCTGCTGCTCGGGGCGGGTGGGCTCGGCTCGCCAGCCGCCCTGTACTTGGCGGCGGCGGGCGTCGGGACGCTCGGCATCATCGACATGGACGTCGTCGACGCGTCGAACCTCCAGCGGCAGATCCTCCACAACCTCGACCGGGTGGGCGAGCGGAAGGTCGACTCGGCCAAGAAGGCGCTCACGGCGATGAACCCTGACGTCGACGTCGTGACCTACGACGCGCGCCTCGGCGCGGACAACATTCTCTCGATCTTCGAGGGCTACGACGTCATCGTCGACGGCACGGACAACTTCCCGACCCGCTACCTCGTGAACGACGCCTCGTTGCTGGTCCGGATCCCGGTTGTGCACGGGTCGATCTTCCGGTTCGAGGGCCAGATCACGGTGTTCAAGCCGTACGACGGCCCGTGCTACCGGTGCCTCATCCCCGAGCCGCCGCCGGCCGAGCTGGCGCCGTCGTGCGCCGAGGCCGGCGTGCTGGGCGTCCTGCCCGGGATCATCGGCTCGATGCAGGCCATGGAGACGATCAAGCTCCTGCTGGGCCTCGGCGACCCGTTGGTCGGACGCCTGCTCGCGTACGACGCGCTCGAGGCGTCGTTCCGCACGTTCAAGGTGCGCCGCGACCCGGCGTGCCCCGCCTGTGGCGAGAACGCCGGCCCGATCGTCATCGCCGAGTACGACGAGCTGTGCATGCCGCACCCGCAGGTGGTGCCCGTGCCGGCATAGGAGTTCGTCCGCCGCCGATGCCGGGGTTTGGTCCCGACCGCCGCTGTCACGTCCAGTCGGCACAGTGCAAAGCTTCGGTGACATCGGTGCCGCCAATCACAATCGAAGCCCAGCGAAAGTCCTGGCCCGCCGCCGCTGTCACGTCCAGTCGGCACAGTGCAAAGCTTCGGTGACATCGGTGCCGCCAATCACAATCGAAGCCCAGCGAAAGTCCTGGCCCGCCGCCGCTGACACACCTCCGGTTCATGATCGGCGGCATGTTCCCGGTCGCTGTCTCCACACGCATCCCGGACGACGGCAGGCGCAGCACGGTCCAGCTATTGATAGCCATGGCCGCCAAGCAGCACGGGATGTTCACGACTGAGCAGGCGCTTGGGGTTGGCCTGAGTCGATGGACCCTCGACCGTCTGGTCGATGAGGCGCTGATCGTGCGAGAGCGGCGAGGCGCCTACCGAATCGCAGGAGTCGAAGCCGGAAACCTCCAGCGCTATCAGCTCGCAGCGATGACGACCAGAGGCACTATCTCCCACGACTCGGCGCCGCTCCTGTGGGGCTACACCAAGTTTCCAGAGACGCCAGTTCACGTCACCGTTGCGAGGAACGGCCGAAATCGCTCTGGTCGCGGGCTGGTAGTGCATTCGACCGAACGGGCGATAGCGGACCTTGGGGTCATTCGGAGCGGGCTGCCGGTCACTCGGCCGTTTCGCACCCTGCTCGATCTCGCAGGGGGACCGATGGAGGATGGGTTGCTGCAGGGTTTCTTGGATCATTGCATCGCCGAGCGGCACTTCCTCTTCCAGACGTTCCGCAAGTTCGTAGAGCAGGGCGCGGCTAAGAACCCAGGTGCTCACCGGCTTCGTCAGTTCGTGGGCGCCGCCGCCATGATCGACAGCGTTGTGGAGGGCGAGGTGCTGCGCCTGCTGGCAGAGGCCGGCATCGAGTTGCCGGTGACGGGTCTCAACATCTACGACAACGGCCACTTCATCGGCCGGGCGGATTTTGCCTGGGAGACCCCGCGGGTCGTGCTCGAGATGGACGGTTACGCCTACCACTCCAGCTATCGGGCGTTTGTTGCCGACCGGCAGCGGGCCAATCGGCTCAGCGCAGCTGGCTGGGAGGTGATCCGGGTCACCCCCGAGATGGTGCGCAACGACCCGGGCGCGGTGTGCGCGGCCATTATCGCTGCGCTCGAGCGGGCTGCATCACGGAGATTGCCGGCGTGACTGCCGCTGTCGTGGTCCCTGCTGCCATTCCCACGTGGCCCACGTGCCCCACGTGCCCCACGTGGCCCCGGGTGGCACCAGGACAGCCAGACTCTTACGCTTCGGTCATGCCCAATGACGATGCCGAACGCCAGACCGACTCGGGTATCGAGATCCGGCGGCTGTATGCGGCGGACGATCTCGCCGGCTGGGACCCGGCTAAGCAGTTGGGCGAGCCAGGCGAGTTCCCGTACACGAGGGGCGTGCAACGGGACATGTACCGGGGCCGCCTCTGGACGATGCGGCAGTACGCCGGCTTCGGGTCGGCGGAGGCCACGAACGAGCGGTTCAAGTTCCTCCTCGCCGCAGGCCAGACAGGCCTGTCGTGCGCGTTCGATCTGCCGACCCAGATGGGCTACGACTCCGATCACCCGAGAGCCGAGGGGGAGGTCGGCAAGGTGGGCGTGGCCATCGATTCGATCGAGGACGTGCGCCTGCTGCTTGCAGGCCTGCCGCTCGACCAAGTGACGACCTCGATGACTATCAACGCGACCGCGGCGATACTGATCTTGCTCTACGAACTGGTCGCCGAGGAGCAGGGTGTGCCCGCCACGAAGATCGGCGGCACGATCCAAAACGACATCCTCAAGGAGTACGTCGCCCGCGGCACGTACATCTACCCACCCCGGCCCTCCATGAGGTTGGTCACCGACACGTTCGCCTACTGCGCCGAGCACATCCCGGCATGGAACATGATCTCGATCTCCGGCTACCACATCAGGGAAGCCGGCTCGACCGCCGTCCAAGAGCTTGCCTTCACACTCGCCGATGGCATTGCCTACGTCGAGGCGGCGATGTCGGCGGGGCTGGAGGTGGACGAGTTCGCCGGGCGGGTGAGCTTCTTCTTCAACGCCCATAACAACCTGTTCGAGGAAGTGGCCAAGTTCCGGGCGGCGCGGCGGATGTGGGCGCGGATCATGCGAGAGCGGTTCGGGGCGAGGAGCGAGCGTTCGATGCGCCTGCGTTTTCACACCCAGACGGGTGGGTCGACGCTGACGGCCCAGCAGCCGGAGGTAAACATCGTGCGAACTGCTGTGCAGGCGCTCTCGGCCGTGCTCGGCGGCACGCAGAGCTTGCACACGAACAGCTTCGACGAGGCACTGGGCCTTCCGACCGAGCAGGCGGCCAAGCTCGCCCTGCGCACGCAGCAGGCGATCGGTTACGAGTCCGGGGTGACCGATACCGTCGACCCGCTCGCCGGTTCGTACTTCGTCGAGTCGTTGACCGACGAGGTCGAGCGGCTGGCGAACGAGTACCTGGCCCGGATCGACGAGATGGGCGGAGCGGTGGCTGCGATCGAGGCTGGCTACCTGCAGGACGAGATCGAGCAGGCGGCCTATGAGTACGCGAAGGGCATCGATTCCGGCGAGAAGGTGGTCGTCGGGGTGAACCGGTTCGTCGAGGACGAGACGACGGAGCCCGAGGTCTTCCCGATCGATCCGGCGTTGCAGGAGGCCCAGATCGAGCGGGTGAGGTCCCTCCGGCAGCGCCGCGATCAGGCTGCGGTGGACGCGGCGCTCGGCACTGTGGCCGCGGCTGCCCGCGGCACGCAGAACCTTCTCGTCCCCATGCGCGAGGCGCTCAAGTGCGAGGCGACCCTGGGTGAGGTGTCCGACGTCCTCCGGGAGGCGTTCGGCGAGTACCTGCCCGGCCACTGACGACAGCCGGTGGCCAGCTTGGCTCCCGCTCGATCCGGTGACACCCGAGCCCCCTCCTGCCGACGGCGATCCGCGTCACGACCCGGAGCGTGCTTCCGCGGTGGCCGGGGGAACCGGGCCAGTCGAGACGCTGCTGGCGGCGCGGATCATCGTGCCAGTCGGTGTCACGTTCAGTTTGCACAGTGCAAAGCTTCGGTGACAGCGAGGCCCGCCGCCCCGCCACCCCGCCGCCCCGCCACCCCGCCACCCCGCCACCCCGCCACCCCGCCGCCCCGCCGCCCCTAAGCCCCGTGCCGGTAAGCCGACGCCGTGAGGCGCTCGCGCTCAGGCGGAGAGAGCGCGAGATCGATGACGGTCCATGCCATGGCGGTCGCGCCATCGAGCACCGCTTGGTCGGCGACGGGCCCGCCGGCCGCAGCGGTGAACTCCGGCTGATGGTTCACCGCGGGCAGCGAGTCCAGCCCGAGCATCGGATGGATCGCCGGGATCGCCAACGACACGTTCGCCATGTCGGTCGATCCGCTCATGGTGCGGTTGCCCGGAGGCGGGAAGACACGCCCGAGCGCCGACGCGTTGGCTCGGTACAGGTCGGCCATCGCCTCGTCGGTGTGGAACTCGGAGTACGTCGGCCCCTGCGGCACGATCTCGAGCGTGGCCCCGGTCGCGATCGCCCCGGCCTCGAAACACCGCCGGACCCGTGGCGACCACGACTCCAGGGCTGCCAGCGTCCGAGCCCGCACGTAGTACTTCGCCCTCGTGAGAGCTGGGACGATGTTGGGTGCGGCGCCACCCAGCGTGACGATCCCGTGTACCTGGTCCCCGTAGTCGGCATGCTGGCGGAGCAGCCCGATCGCCACCTGGGCAACGATGAGCGCATCGGCGGCGTTGATGCCACGTTCCGGGAAGGCCGACGCGTGTGCCTCCTTGCCCCGGTAGACGACGTCGAAATGCTCGACGGCGAGGCACGGCATCCGGTCGAGCTCGCCCGGAGCAGGGTGCACCATCATCGCTGCGTGCACGCCGTCGAAGCCACCCCGCTCCATCATGAGCACCTTGCCGCCACCGCCCTCCTCGGCCGGCGTCCCGAGCACACGGACGGTGATCCCGAGGTCGTCAGCGATCGGCGCCAAGGCACGTCCGGCCCCGATGGCGGCGCTGGCGATGACGTTGTGACCGCACGCGTGCCCGATCCCGGGGAGAGCGTCGTACTCGGCACAGATGGCGAGCACGAACGGCCCGGACCCGGCACTGGCAACGAAGGCGGTCGGAAGGTCGCAGATGCCCATTTGCACCGACATGCCGACATCCGCCAGCTGCTCAGCGCACCACGTCGATGCGCTCTCCTCCTCGAAACCCAACTCCGGAGTCGCATGGATCCGGTGTGACAGGTCCACGAGTGCTGTGCTGTCACGTGCCACGGTGGAAGCGGCCCGGTCCTTCAGGGCTGCCGCCGCGCCCGAGCCGGGCGCGTTCATGAGATCACCGCCACGATGTCGCCCGCGCCTAGCGCGTCGCCAGTCTGCACTTTCAAGTCCTTCACCGTCCCCGCTCGGTCGGCGTTGATCGGGTTCTCCATCTTCATGGCCTCGAGGACGCAGATCGTCTGACCCATCTCCACGGTGTCTCCTTCGCTCACGAGCACCTTCACGATCGTCCCTTGCATGGGAACAGTCACACGACCGTCCCCGGTGGCGACCGGGCTTCCTGGCGACCGGCCTCGGCTCGACGACCGAACCGGGCCGGCAGCACCGCCTCCACCGCCTCCACCTTCGCCGGCGCCGGCGGATTCGGGCACCCAGAGCTTGACCCGGTAGCGCCGGCCGTCCACTTCGGCGTCGACGTCGCGGAGGACCCGGTGTTCGGCGAGGTCGCCCGCAGGCGGTGCCGGCGGTGCCGGAGCGGCCGTGACTGCGGACAGGTCGAGGTGCTCCTCCACCCATCGAGTCGAGTGGGCTGCGGCGGCGAACTCGGGATGGCTGAGGATGGCCTCGTGAGCCGGGATGGTCGTCGCCACGCCCTCGATGGCGGTCTCCCGCAGGGCACGTTGCATGCGGTGCCGGGCGGTGGCGCGGTCCTCACCCCACACGATGATCTTGGCGATGAGATTGTCGTAGTACTGGCTCACGGTGTCGCCCCGGTCGTATCCGGTGTCGACCCGGACACCAAAACCGCCAGGGGGGCGGAACTGCGAGATCCGACCCGGGCTCGGGAGGAACTTGCCACCGGCTGGGTCTTCGGCGTTGATGCGGCATTCGATGGCGTGTCCGTGCCGCCTCGCCTCCAAGTCGGCTTGCGTGAGACCGATCGGCTCGCCTGCTGCCACTTTGAGCTGCAGGGCCACGAGGTCGAGGCCGGTCACGAGCTCCGTCACCGGGTGCTCGACCTGGAGCCGGGTGTTCATCTCCAGGAAGTAGAAGGACCCGTCTTCGTAGAGGAACTCGACCGTGCCAGCACCCTCGTAGCCGCACGCCCTGGAGATCTTGACGGCCGCCTCACCCATGGCCTGGCGGACGCTGTCGTCGAAGTTGGCGGCGGGGGACTCCTCGATCAGTTTCTGGTGGCGCCGCTGGTACGAGCAGTCACGCTCACCGAGCCATAGCGCCGTGCCGTGACGATCGGCGAACACCTGCATCTCGATGTGCCGTGGCCACTGCAGGTAGCGCTCCAGGTACACCTCTGGCCGGCCGAAGTACGCGGTCGCCTCCCGTTGTGCCGATTCCATGGCGTCCGCCGCCTCGTCGGGCCCGGCGACGACCTTCATGCCGCGCCCGCCGCCGCCGAACGCCGCTTTGATCGCGACGGGCCAGCCGTGGGCGTCACCGAATGCGATGACCTCCGACGGGTCCTGTAATGCCTCGCTTTGCCCCGGGACGCCCGGGACGCCAACGGCCTCGGCGGCGATCCGCGACGAGATCTTGTCGCCCATGACCTCGATGGCCTCGGGTGGGGGGCCGATGAACGTCACGCCGGCTACCGTGATCGCGCGGGCGAAGTCCGCGTTCTCGGCGAAGAAACCGTACCCGGGGTGCACCGCATCAGCCCCACTACGGGCCAATGCTCCGAGGATCGCGTCGGTGTTGAGGTAGCTCTCGGCCGCGGTCTGACCGCCGAGCGCGTACGCCTCGTCCGCCAGGCGCACGTGCAACGCGTCCCGGTCGAGCTCGGAGTACACCGCCACGCTGGCGATACCGAGCTCGCGGCATGTGCGGATGACGCGTACGGCGATCTCGCCACGATTGGCGATCAACACCTTCTCGAACACGGTTCCCCTTCCTCAGCGCCTATCGTCGCCTGTCGATGCCCGCCACCCCACAGCTCAGGGACGGCCCAGGCCGGAGGGCTCAGCCGAGCAGGCTACCCGCGGCGCCCGGCAGCCAATGAAGCGTCCTCGAGAGCGCAGGTGCTCATGACGTCCCACGACGGTACCGGCTTGCGGTTCCGGTCCCCCGAGCGGCTCGAGGTGGTGGACTCGACGAACCGGTACCTCGTCGATCTCGCCCGATCCGGCGCCGCGGAGGGGACATCCGTGCTGGCCCGCTGCCAGACCGCCGGCCGGGGCAGGCTCGGGCGCAGGTGGGTCGACGTGGAGGGGGAATCGGTACTGTGCTCGGTGCTGTTTCGGCCGGCGCTCGACCCGACGCGGTGGCACCTGTTGTCCTGGCTCGTGGCGCTTGCCGCCCGGGATGCCTGCGCAAGGGTGGCTGGAACGGAGTTGACCCTTAAATGGCCGAACGACCTGCAAGCCGGCGATCGGAAGGTGGCCGGCCTACTTGCCGAGGTTGCCGCGCCGCCGGCTCCCTCGGGCGCCACGCCGCCGGCCGGCGCGCTCGTGGTCGGCATCGGGGTCAACTGCAACTGGCCGGCGGATTGGCCGCCGGCGGGCGACCCAGACGCAGCGGAGATCGCCGCGCGAGCTACGTCGCTCGATCGGGTTGCAGGCTACCGCGTCGATTCCGACGAGGTAGCGGCCGAGCTGCTCGACGGGGTGGCCGGGCGATACTCGGCTCTGCGCGGTGACGACCACTACGCCGCCTCCCTGGCTGCGGAGTACCGGGCGAGCCTTGCCACCATCTCCCAGCGGGTCAGGATCGACCTTGCCGATGAGTCCTTCACGGGAACTGCTCTCGACGTCGACGACTCCGGCCACCTCCTTGTGGATATCGGTGCCTGCATCCGCACGGTCGCGGTGGGTGACGTCGTCCACGTTCGCTGATTCCCGGGGGCGATCCGCCGGCAACCGTTCTGCCCGCGAGCGTGACGCCAGGGAGCGCCTGAGTAGCCTGCAGGCCATGCGACTGCTGATCACGGGCGGCGCCGGCTTTATCGGGTCGAATTTCGCCCGCTACTGGTCGGAGCACCATCCGAAAGACGCGCTCGTGGTGTTTGATGTCCTGACCTACGCGGGCAACCGGGAGAACTTGGCTGACCTCGAGGGCGCCGGCCGGGTCGCGTTCGTCCACGGTGACATCTGCGACCAGCCGTTCGTCGAGTCCACGCTCGAGCGCCACCAGATCGACACGATCGTGAACTTCGCCGCCGAGAGCCACAACTCGCTGGCGGTGCTCGACCCTGCCCGCTTCTTCCGCACGAATGTGCTCGGCACCCAGGCGCTCTGCGACGCCGCCCGCCGGCTTGAAGTGCCGAGGATGCATCACATCTCGACCTGCGAGGTGTACGGCGACCTCGCCCTCGACAGTGACGAGTCCTTCAAGGAGGACTCTCCCTACCGGCCGCGGACGCCGTACAACGCGTCGAAGGCGGCTGCCGACCACGTCGTCCGCTCGTACACCGAGACGTTCGGGCTTCGCGCCACGATCACGAACTGCTGCAACAACTACGGGCCGTACCAGTTTCCCGAGAAGGTGATCCCGTTGTTCTCTACTAGAGCGCTCAGGGGTGAGCCGCTCCCGCTGTACGCCTCTACACAGAACCGCCGCGAGTGGCTGCACGTGGACGACCACTGCCGGGCGGTCGACGCCGTCCTGCAACGTGGGCGCATCGGTGAGACGTACCTCGTCGGGTCGGGCCACGAGGCGAGCATCGACGACATCGCCAACCTGGTGCTGGCGGCGACCGGGCAGCCGAACAGCCTGAAGACCATCGTTCCGGACCGACCCGGGCACGATCGCCGGTACCTGCTCGACTCGACGAAGATCCGGACGGAGCTCGGCTGGCAACCCGAGGTGGGCTTCGACGAGGGCATCGCGGCGACGATCGCGTGGTACCGGGACCACACTGACTGGTGGGAGCCGCTCATCGGGCGCTCGCCCGTCGTCGAGGATGCCTGGTCGAAATGAGCGGCGTCGACCGCGCCCGGCTCGTGACGGCGCCGATCCCGATACCGGAGTCACGTTGCGGATCCTCGTAACCGGAGCAGCCGGCCAGGTCGGCTCCGAGGTCGTGGCCGAGCTGGAGCGGCGGGCAGCTGAGCGGGTGAGGGGAGGCCGGTGGTACATCGCCGCCACCACGCGCGCCCAGCTCGACGTGTCGTCGCGTGACTCGGTGTTTGCAGCGGTGGCGAGCGCCGAGCCGCAGGTGATCATCCATCCCGCCGCTTGGACGGCCGTCGACGCCTGTGAAGCTGACCCGGACCGGGCTTTCCGGATCAACGCGCTCGGTACGCGCCACGTCGCAGAGGCCGCCCGGCTCGTCGGCGCTCACGTCTGCTACCTCTCGACCGATTATGTCTTCGACGGCCGGTCGGAGCGGCCGTACAACGAATGGGACGAGCCCGCACCGACCTCGGTCTATGGGCGGTCCAAGCTGGGTGGGGAGCGGGAGCTGGACCGATCGGCAACGATCGTGCGCACGGCGTGGGTGAACGGGCGCCAGGGGCCCAACATGGCGAAGACCGTTCTGCGGCTGGCGCAGCAGAGCGAGACGCTGCGTTTCGTCGATGACCAACGTGGCTCGCCCACCGTCGCAAGCGACCTCGCTGCGAAGGTTGTCGATCTGGCGCTCTCTCGGCGGCCGGGCACGTACCACGTGACCAACCAAGGCGAGACGACCTGGTACGGCTTCGCCCGGGAGGTGCTGCGCATCGCCGGCGCTGACCCGGGCCGAGTCGAGCCGATCGCGACAGCGGATCTCGTCCCAAGCCGACCCGCGCGGCGGCCCGCCTGCTCGGTGCTCGACAACGCCGCGCTGCGGCTCGCCGGCGACGAGCTGCTGCCTCGATGGGAGGAGTCCCTCGCCCGTCTCGTGAGCGAGCTGCTGGGTGACTGACCTGCAACCGACAGCGGTGCCCCGGCCGGCCGCAAGGGTCGCCGCAGTCGTCGTCAACTACAACGCGGGAGAAGCGCTGGGTGCTTGTGTCGCCAGTCTCGCGGCGGCCGGGGTCGGCGAGGTCATCGTGGTGGACAACGCCTCGATGGATGACTCCATGGCGCGGCTCGCCAAGTCGTGGCCACGCACGCGCCAGATCAGGTCGGGCCGGAATCTCGGCTACGGCGCCGCTGCCAACCTCGGCGCCCGTTCGTCCGCTGGTCAGTACCTTCTGATCTGCAACCCGGACCTGGTCGCGAGCCGGGACACTGTCGACGTTCTGGCCGGCGTCCTCGACCGCAGCCCAGAGGTCGGTCTCGTCGGCCCGATGCTGCGGGAGCCTTCCGGCGTGGTCTACCCGTCGGGTCGCGAGTTCCCGGGGATGGCAGAGTCGATCGGGCATGGGTTCGTCGGATTGGTGTGGGGTGGCAACCCCTGGACTCAGCGCTATCGCCAGATCGGGCAATCCCAGCATCGCGCCCGGGTGGCCGATTGGGTATCGGGTGCGTTCTTCCTGGTCAGACGACAGGCGTTCGAGGATGTCGGGGGTTTTGACGAGCGCTACTTCATGTACGTGGAGGACGTCGACCTGTGCTGGCGGCTCCATCGTGCCGGCTGGCTGATCCGCTACGAACCTTCGGCCGAGGTCGTGCACGAGCAAGGCCGCTCGGCGTCGCGCCACCCCTACCGGATGTTGGTGGCCCATCACCGCTCCATGTGGCGCTTCGCCCGGCAGACCGCCATCGGCTGGGAGCGGGCGCTCCTGCCGCTGGTGGCCGCGGGTCTCGCCGTCAGGCTCTTGCTCGCGTGGGGCGAGCACCTGCTGAGCCCGCGGTCCAGACTGCGCCCGCACCACGGCTAAGATCGCCGACCGTGCCCGGGGACAATTTCAGCCGAAGGGTCGCGCGCGCCGCCGCAGCCGGCGGGGGCCGCACCTATCGCGCCCAGACGCCTGTCACCTGGTACCTCGTGCTGCTGATGGTCTGCCTGTTGGGGCTGTCCCTCGTGACGTACAGCCGATATGAGCGGGAGCACCCCGTGGCCGCCGCACCCGTGAAGCAGACTCCGCCGACTTCGACCGACGAGTGGCAAGCCGGCGTGGCCGTTGACATCTGTGGCACCTTCGTGCCCTCCGCGTTGCCGGTGGACGCCATTGCCACGGACCCGTTGGCTTCGATCGGCAACGGAGTGGTCCGTATCGAGCCGGGCCTGTCGCCGGATGCTGCGGCGTTCGAAGGAACCAAAGCGACTCTCGGCGCCTACCTCAGCATCGAGGGTGCTGAGATCACCCCCATCATCCTCTCGGTTCCCGGCAAGCCGGTCCCGGTGCCGACGACGACCACGTCGACGACGACGACCACGTCGCCGACGACGACCACGACGACCAAGCCGACGGGCACGAAGTCGAAGGCGACCTCCACCTCGTCGACCACCTCGACGTCGAGTACGACCACCACCACGACGGTCGCCACGAAGCCAGGTCCGGCCGTGGTCTACAAGAACGGCAAGCTCTGCGGTTCCAAGCCAGGCCAGGTGGAGGTGGAGACGTGGAGCTCCCCGGGGGCCAAGGCCGGTCACGTCGTCGCAGCGGCCCAGGCGAACAGCATCCGGTTCACGAACGGCCAGCTCATCACGATCGCCTTCCTGCCCAAGGGCGTCGCGATCCCTCGCCCACCTGCGGCGACTCGTCAGGCGGTGGCGACCTTCCTGATCGAGGACCCGAGTGGGTTCGCCACCACGACGAGCACGGTGCCGGTCACGACGCCGTCCACGTCGTCGACAACGGTCGCCGGCAGCAGCACGAGCAGCACCACGTCGTCGACCACGGCAAAGTCCACCTCGACCTCGTCCAGCTCGTCATCGTCGACGACGACGTCGTCCACGGGGTAGCGAGGCGGTTCGCCGTCGTGCGCCTTGCCGCTTGATGGACGCGATCGTGCTCGTCGGAGGTGAGGGCACACGACTCCGGCCACTCACCTACGACATCCCGAAGCAGATGCTCCCGATCGTCGATCGTGTGCTCGTCGAGCATGTCGTGTCCTGGCTCGGCCGCAATGGGATCGGTCGCGCGATCCTGTCGCTCGGCTACAGGCCGGACGCGTTCATCGAGGCTTTCCCGACCGGCGAGATTGACGGTGTGACGCTCACCTACGCCGTGGAGCCGGAGCCGCTGGGGACGGCTGGCGCCATACGGTTCGCTGCTGAATGCGCTGGTGTGGAAGGGCGCTTCCTCGTACTGAACGGTGATGTGCTCACGGACTTCGATGGCGCATCATTGGTGTGTTTTCACGCCGAGCACGAGGCGACCGCCTCCATCTATCTGACGCCGGTCGACGATCCGTCGACCTTCGGGGTCGTTGCCACCGACGACACCGGCAGGGTGATCGAGTTCACCGAGAAACCCGCCCCAGGCACCGCCCCAACCAACCTCATCAACGCCGGCGCCTACGTGCTCGAGACCTCCGTGCTGGATCGCATCCCCGGAGACCGGGCCGTCTCGATCGAGCGGGAGACGTTCCCGGCTCTGGCCGAAGCGGGGCTGCTCTTTGCCGTCGCCTCGGATGCCTACTGGCTCGACGCCGGTACCCCGGCCAAGTACCTGCAGGCTCAGCTCGACATCCTGCGCGGGCTGCGCACGAGCACGAGGCCCGCCGCCGAAGAGGTCACGCCGGGGGAATTCGTAGCGCCCGGCGTCGTCGTTCATGGGAGCATTGCCGGCGTGGCCTACGTCGGTTCCGGCGCGGTAGTCGAGACGGCGGCGTCGCTGGTCGACTCGATACTCGGGGCCGGCGCCAAGGTGTGCGCTGGTGCGCGGGTCGAGCGATCGGCGGTGCTGCCGGGCGCGCGTGTGAGTGAAGGCTGCGTGGTCGCCGATTCCATAGTCGGGCCCGGTGCGGTGCTCGGTGCCGGAGCCCGGCTGAGAAAGTTTACCGTGGTCCGCGGGGGCGTCGAGGTCCCGGCCGGCGCGGAACTCATCGCCGATCGGTACCCGACGCCATGAGCCGCATGCTCGTCACCGGCGGCGCCGGTTTCATCGGCTCAACTCTCGTCGACCGTCTCTTGGCGGAAGGTCACGAGGTCGACGTCGTGGACAACCTGAGCTCCGGGTCCCTCGCCAACCTGTCCGAGGCACGGGCAGAGGGCGCTGGGGGGACGTTCCGTTTCCACCACCTCGACATCCGGGACGAGGAGCTCGCCGGCATCGTGGTGCGTCGGCGCCCGGAGGTGATCTTCCACCTGGCGGCCCAGGCTTCGGTCCCGATCTCGGTGAGGGAGCCCGTGCTGGACGCTGAGGTGAACATCATCGGGACCCTTCGCGTGCTCGAGGCGGCGAGGGCGGCGAAGACGAAGAAGATCGTGTACGCCGCCAGCGGCGGCACGCTGTACGGGCCGCAGGAGGAGTCCGATCTTCCGATCCCGGAGCATGCACCCCACAACCCACGGTCGCCTTACGGGGTCTCCAAGAAGGCCGCCATCGACTACATGGTCGCTTACCGCGACCTGCACGGGCTCGAGTTCACGGCGCTGGCGCTGGCGAACGCCTACGGGCCCCGGCAGAACCCGCACGGGGAGGCCGGCGTCGTCGCCATCTTCGCTGCCAAGCTGGTGGCTGGCGAGCCGTGCGTGATCAACGGTGACGGGGGCCATACCCGGGACTACGTGTATGTCGACGACGTGGTCGACGCCTTTGCGCGCGCCGCCAAGCGCGGCGGTGGGCTGGTCCTGAACGTCGGCACCGGCATCGAGACCTCCACCTCGGACCTGTACCGGCAGATGGCGGAGGCGTTCGGGACCTCTGCTCCACCTCGTCATGGCCCGGAGCGTTCCGGCGACACCCGGCGCAACGCGCTCGACCCGGACCGGGCGAGCATCCATCTGGGTTGGAAGCCGTGGACCTCGGTGCGCGACGGCGTCGAGCGTGTGATCGACGAGCACCGCCAGGCCGCCCGGTGATCGCCGTCCTGTGCGGGGGCGTCGGTGCCGCCCGCTTCCTCGCGGGCCTCGTGGGCGTCGTGGACCCGGCCGAGGTCGTGGCCATCGTGAACACCGGTGACGACACCGAGTTGCACGGGTTGTCGATCAGCCCTGATCTCGACACGATCACCTACACGCTGTCGGGTCGGGTCAACCCCGAGACGGGCTGGGGCCTCGCCGGTGACGAGTTCTCAACGATGGACGCGCTGGACGCTCTTGGTGGCAGCACGTGGTTCCGGCTCGGCAACCTCGACCTTGCCACGCACCTCTACCGCACCGGACGGCTCCGCCAGGGGGCCACGGTCACGGAGGTGACGGCGGAGCTGGCCCGGGCGTTCGGTCTCCGGTTGACGCTGTTGCCGATGAGCAACGAGCCGGTGCGGACCTTGCTCGAGCTCGTCGACGGTGGGACCGTCGGGTTCCAGGACTACTTCGTGCGGTTGCGCCACGCGGTCGCCGTGCGGGCAGTCCGCTGGCCCGCGGCGGCTGCCGCTTCGCCGGCGCCGGGCGTGATCGAGGCCCTGACGGGAGCCCGCATCATCATCATCGCCCCGTCCAACCCGGTTGTGTCGATCGATCCCATCCTCGCCGTGCCGGGCATCCGGGAGGCGCTGCGGTCCAGGCGCGAGCGGGTCGTCGCCATCTCGCCGATCGTCGCGGGCGCGGCGCTGAAGGGCCCCGCCGATCGGTTGTTGACCGAGCTCGGAGGCTCGGCCACGGCGGCAGGTGTCGCCGCGTGGCTGGCTGACGTCGTGGGCGTCCTCGTCGTCGACGAGGCCGATGCCGATCATGCTGCCGACGTCGAAGCGCACGGCATGACTTGCGTGGTGACCCCAACCGTCATGTCCGATGCCGAAGTCGCGGCTGGCCTTGCACGGACGGTGCTGGCGGCCGGTGGGCTGACTGAGCTCGCTTAGCCCTGCGGTTGCCGAGTGCCGGCGGCCCGACGGAGCGGCCGTCGTGGGGCAGAATCCGAGCGTGAACGGTATCGGGGCACTGACGATCTTCGGCATCGCGGGTTTGCCGGAGGTGCGGGCCGGCGATGATCTGGCATCGATGATCGCAGCGGGGGCTGAGCTCGCGCCCGGTGACGTCGTCGTCGTGACCCAGAAGATCGTGTCGAAGGCCGAGGGCAGGGTGGTGGCCGTCGACCCGGAGGACGCAGAGGCCCGGCGCCAGCTCGCAGAGGGCGAGGCTGTGCGCGTGCTCCGGCGCCGCGGCGATCTCGTCGTCACCGAAACCCGCCACGGCTTCATCTGCGCAAACTCCGGCGTGGACCTCTCGAACATGGCGAACGGGTACGCGGCGCTTCTGCCGGTGGACCCTGACCGATCAGCCCGTCGCATCCGTGACGGCTTGCGATCGGGAACCGGCTGCGACGTCGGTGTCATCGTCTCGGACACGTTCGGCCGGGCTTGGCGCCGCGGTGTGACCGACGTGGCGATCGGCAGTGCGGGCGTGGTCCCGGTCGTCGACCTGCGCGGCACGACCGACGCCATGGGACGCACGCTCGTCGCCACCGAGATCTGCGTCGTGGATGAGATCGCCGGGGCTGCCGAGCTGGTCATGGGCAAGGCGGCAGCGATACCGGTGGCGGTGGTCCGCGGCGTCGACCCGTCGGTGCTCGGCGAGGGATCGGTACGGGAGCACGTGGTGAGGCCGTACGGGGAGGACCTGTTTCGGTGAGCGGCGCGGGGCGGCTTGCAGTCGCGATCGACGCCTTGCCGCTCGTGGGGTCGCCGACCGGGGTCGGTGTGTTCTGCGACCAGCTGATCCGATCGCTCGCGAATCGGAGCGACTTGGCACTCAGCGCGTTCGCGGTCGGGTGGGGCGCCGCTCAGGCTCGTGACCGCTTGCCACCGTCGGTGACGTGCCGCGTGACAGCGGTGCCGGCGCGAGCGGTGCACGCGTCATGGCTGGTCACCGGTGCCCCTTCGGCCGAACGCCTCGCCGGTCCCGCCTCGGTCGTGCACGGGACGAACTTCGTCGTGCCGCCTGCTCGGCGGGCGGCGACCGTGTTGACGGTGCATGACATGAGCCCTTGGCGGTACCCGGAGCTGTGTGCGCCTGCATCCCGGGCGTACCCCGCGCTGGTGCGCCGGGCGGTTCTGCGGGGCGCATTCGTACACACGCCTTCGCAGTTCGTCGCCGACGAGTTCGTCGCCGCGGTCGGGGTTCACGCGGAACGAGTGCGTGCCATCCCGCACGGCCTCGGTCGTCTCGATCGACCCAGCGATCGCTACGCCGCCGGAGCCAACAGTCCCCTGCGCCAGTTGCCGTACGTGCTCGCGATCGGGACCGTCGAGCCGCGCAAGGGCTACCCGACGCTGGTGGCGGCATTCGTCGAGTTGGCAGCGCAGAGGCCCGATCTCCAGCTGGTCATCGCCGGGTCCGAAGGTAGGGGTACTCGGGAGCTCGATGCTGCGGTGGCGTCGGCGGGCTGCGGTGCCCGGATCATCCGACTCGGCTATGTCGACAGCGCCACGAGAGCATCGCTGCTCGCGGGAGCAGCGGTGCTCGCTTACCCGTCGATCTACGAAGGTTTTGGCCTGCCTCCGCTCGAGGCGATGGCAGCAGGCGTGCCGGTCGTGGCAACGGCAGGCGGGGCGATCCCGGAGGTCGTGGGCGACGGCGCCGTCGTCGTCCCGGTGGGAGATGCCGCCGCTCTCGCCAGCGCCCTCGGCCAAGTCGTCGACGACGAGCAACTCCGCCGCGAGCTGGTGGCTCGTGGGAGGGTGCGAGCGGCGCGTTACTCCTGGGAATCAGCAGCCGATGCCATGGTGGCTCTCTACGCCGACGCCGACGCCGACCGTGCCCGAGGACGCTGACGGTGCTGAGGGGTTCCGACGATGCCTGAGGACCAGCCCGAGCACACCGGCACCGCGCCGTACCTCGGGCCGAGGGTGACCGTCGTCGCCGAGCAGTTGCGCCGCCGGGTGCCCGGTGGCATCGGCACCTACGCGACCGGGTTGCTGTGCGGGCTCGCGGCGTTGCAGCCGCGTCCCGATGTCTCGATCGTCGCCAGCCCGGCACCGTCGAACAGGCGGGATCCCCTCACCGAGTTCGGCTTCCCCGTGAGCGCCGTGGGCGGTCCGTTCCTGGCCGGCCTCGCACGGAGCCCCCGCTGGCCGAGCGCCCCGAGCCAGATCGTGACCCGCTTGTGGGCTCGGGGGATGCTCAAGCTTGGCAGCGAGCGCGACGGCCGAACAGATCTCGTGCACTCGGTCTCGCTCGCAGCACCGCCAGTAGGACGGACGCCGCTCACCGTCATGGTGCACGACGTCGCCTGGCGCCAGACGCCCGAGTCCTACCCTCCGCGTGGCCTCGCCTGGCACGAGGCCGCACTCTCCCGTACGTGCCGTACCGCCCGCGCCGTCGTCGTGCCGTCTCACGCTGTCGCTCTGGATCTGGAGCGGGCGGCGGTCGAGCTCGATCCCAGCCGGATCACCGTGATCCCCGAGGGGTGTGACCACCTGCCCCCGCCGGATCACGAGGCAGCTCGTGAGGCCCTCGGCCGGCTCGGCGTGACGGGGGAGTACCTCTTGAGCGTGAGCACGCTGGAGCCGCGCAAGAACCTGCAACGCCTCCTCGACGCGTACCGTCGGATACGCCCGGACCTGCCCGAGCCCTGGCCGCTCGTCGTCGTCGGGCCGGCTGGCTGGGGACCGCAGCTCCGCGAGGCTCCGGGCGTCGTGCTGGCGGGCCAGGTTCCGAGCCCCGTGCTGAGGGCGCTCTACGAGGCGGCGCGTGTCGTGGTATACGTGCCACTCGTCGAAGGCTTCGGGCTGCCGGCAGTCGAAGCGCTCGCTGCCGGCGCCCCACTCGTCGTCAGCTCCGGCGTTCCCTGCATCGCAGAGCTGAGTGCGCCGGCGGTTGTCGTGGACCCGTTCTCGGTCGAGGCGATCGCCACGGCCTTGGCATTGCTCGCAACCGACGATGCCCGGCGGGCCGAGCTGGCGATCGCTGGCCCGGCCAGTGTCGCCGGCCAGCGGTGGTCCGACGTCGCCCGCAGCCATCTGGCCTGGTGGGCCGAGGTCGTCGGTTGAGCGAGTCGACCCCCACCTGCCTGGATGTGAGTGCGATTCCCGCCCAGCCCGCCGGCGCGGGCCGGTACGTCGTCGAACTCGTCCGGGCGCTGGGGTTTCGTGACGACGTCACCCTCACGCTCGTCGCACGCAAGGGTGACGGGGCTCGCTGGCAGGCGCTGGCGCCGTTGAGCCGGGTGCTCGACAGCGTGTGGGCGTCCCGGCCCTTGAGGTTGGCCTACGAGCAGTGGCGCCTCGGCTCCGTCGTGGCCGCTCTCACCGATCCCCCGATCGCCGTGTACCACGGGCCTCACTACACCTTTCCCCATGGGCTCGGCAGGATCGGCACGGTCGTGACGGTGCACGACCTCACGTTCTTCGACCACCCGGAGTGGCACGAGAGTACGAAGGTACGGTTCTTCCAGCGCGCCATCCGCAGGGCGGCGAGCGAGGCGGACGTGATCGTCTGCGTCAGCAGCTCCACTGCCGATCGCCTCCGGGTGCTGTGCACGCCTCGAGGTGACGTGATGGTGGCTCCCCACGGGGTCGACCACACTCGGTTCCGACCAGCCGGCGCCTTGGAAACCGAGGCAGGCGACGCCGTCATGCTCGAGCGTCTTGCTGTGCCGGCCGGGATGCCGTACGTGCTGCACCTCGGTACGATCGAGCCACGCAAGGGCGTGAACGATCTCGTGACGGCCTTCGACAAGATCGCCGACGCCCAGCCGGAGCTCCACCTCGTCCTCGCCGGGCTTGACGGATGGGGCGGTGCGGAAGTCGCGGGGACGATCGCGGCGTGCCGCCATGGCGATCGTGTGAAGCGCCTCGGCTACGTGGAGGACGAAGCTGTGCCCGCTCTGCTGAGACGGGCACAGGTCGTGGCGTACCCGTCGTACGAGGAAGGTTTCGGTCTGCCGGCACTCGAGGCGCTCGCGTGCGGCGCTCCGCTCGTGACCACGTCGGGTACCGCCATGGCGGAAGTGGCGGGCACGGCCGCGTGGACGGCGCAGCCCCGCGACCCGGCGGCCTTGGCCGAAGCACTCGGGTCGGCTCTCGCTGCCGGAGACACCGAGCGCGCCCGCCGCGTGGCCGAAGGCTTGGAGCGGGCCTCGAGTTACTCGTGGGCGCGGGCGGCCGCGGTGCACGCCGACGCCTACCGAGCCGCCAAACGTTGACCGGACCGCTCGCCGCCGTCCGGGTTCGAGCAAGCACCGTGCGCACCGGTAGGGTGAGGCGGTGCGGGCGTATGTGACGGGGGGGTCGGGTTTCGTCGGGGGCTGGCTCTCGGCGCACCTGGAAGCAGCAGGCGACGACGTGGTGTCCACCGATGCCGAGGTCGACGTCACCGATGCAGCTGCGGTTGCCGCGTCGATGAGTGCGAACGCACCCGACGTCGTGTACCACCTCGCAGCGCTCGCGCACGTCGGCCGATCGTGGTCGGCCCCAGCGGAGACCTTCAGGGTGAACGCGTGCGGGACGTTGCAGGTTCTCGAGGCCGCCGCGGGTTGTGAGGTCCCGCCCGCCGTCGTCGTGGTGAGCTCTGCAGAGGTCTACGGCCACGGCGCTGGCGCCGAGCCGCTCACCGAGCATACGGAGCTGCGCCCGGTGACCCCGTACGCGGCGAGCAAGGTGGCGGCCGAATACCTCGGGCTGCAGGCATGGCTCGGCCGTGGGCTCCGCGTGTTCCGTGTGCGGCCGTTCAACCACGTGGGACCGGGCCAGTCACCGGAGTTCGTGGTGCCGGCGCTGGCCCGGCGAATAGCGGAGGCCGAGCTTGCCGGCGGCGCCCCGGTGCGGGTGGGCAACCTCGAGGCGTCAAGGGACTTCACCGACGTCCGCGACGTGGTTCGGGCGTACCGCTTGGTGGCGGAGCGAGGCGAACCTGGGGAGGTCTACAACGTCGCCAGCGGCGTGACGGTCTCGATTGCGGAGGTGGCTCGTCAGTTGTGCGGGCTGGCAACAGCGAAGATCGAGCTCGTACCCGACCCTGCGCTTCTGCGCCCGGTAGACGTCCCGGTGTTCGTGGGCGACTCGGCTCGTCTTCGAGCGACGACGGGTTGGGAGCCTGAGATACCCTTCAACACGACGCTCGCCGACATGCTTGACCACTGGCGCACCCGCCTCGGGTGAGTTTCGTGGCAGGCCGGTGGACGTCTGCATCGAAGGCTCGGCGCGGCGAGGCCCACCTCCTCCGAGGGGGAAGGAGAAGGCGGGCCTCGTAGTCCCGGCGGGCTGCGGCGTGGTCCAGGGGGGAGAGACGCTTCGCTGCTCGCCGCGCCGGGCGACCATGCGATCAGGAGTCAGTCAGCCCAGCTGGCCCGGCTCGTCCCGATCACCGGCTCAGCCGGGCATCGCCGCTGAGCCGGCTCGCGGGTTCAGGCTGCGAGCGACGTCAGGTAGCCACGCAGCTGGTCGCGGGCTTCCTTGGCCTGCTGGACGACCTGCTGCGCTCCCGCCGGCAGGCGCTCCGACATCGGCTCGAGGGTGGCGTCGAAACGCTCGATGAACTGGCCGAAGGACTTGTCGAGCTCCTTGACAGCCTTGCCGAACTCCTTGCGGAAGTCCGCGATCGACGGTTCGACGACCTTGCGGAAGTCCGCGATCGGCGCTTCGACGACCTTGAGGACATCCCCGAGCGGACGCTCGAGCTGGCTTCGCAGGTCGCGGCGCCGGACTTGCGCCTTCTGGACACCGATGACGCCGAGGCCGATGGCCACGTACGCCGCGTCCTGCGCCACCTTCGTCATCTCCCAAGCGGCCTTCGTCACGTCGGACCTGATATCGGCCATGTCCCGTCTCTCCTTCTCGTTCCGCGTCGGACTTACCGGGCCTCTTTGAGACTTGCTCACCAGGCCCTTTTGAGGCTTGCGAACTTGCCTTGTCGTCTGCATCATGATCACCTCTATCTGCTCACTACTGTAGCGCGTAGTGCTAACAGTTGCAAGCACCTGGTCCCGCTTTTCTCGACGAACGCGGTCGCTAGATCAGCATGACCGCGAGGTCCGGTTGCTCGACAGTCGGCAGCGCAAGCTAGCGTGTCGGGCCTGATGCCGGAGGAGTATGAACCACCGGTCGTCGCCGTCGTCGTCACCGCCGAAGCGGGCGCCTGGCTCGACCAATGCCTCGAATCACTGGCCCAGCAGGACTATCCGAGCCTCGACGTGCTCGTGATCGACACCGGGGCAGACGAGGGCGTGACCGCCAGGGTGGCGGCCGTGATGCCGGGGGCGTTCGTCCGGCGCCGGGAGCACCTGGGCGGCTTCGGCGCCGCGGCCAACGACGTTTTGCACGGGATCGAAGGCGCGAGCTTCTTCCTCTTCTGCCATGACGACGTCTGGCTCGCGCCGGACGCAGTGCGGTTGCTGGTCGAGGAGGCGTTTCGCTCCAACGCGGCCATCGTCGGCCCGAAGCTGGTCGATTGGGACGCGCCCGAACATCTGCTCCAGATCGGCCTCGGGGTGAACCGCTTCGGCTCCCCGGTCCCTCGCATCGAGGAGGGCGAGCTCGACCAGTCCCAGCACGACGAGGTCCGCGAGGTCTTCGCCGTGCCGAGCGCCTGCGTGCTGGCCCGAGTGGACTTGTTCGCTGCGGTCGGGGGTTTTGATGGCGAGATGGGCATTTACGGAGAGGATGCGGATCTTTGTTGGCGCGCCCAGCTCGCGGGAGCCCGGGTCGTGGCCGTGCCACAGGCGATCGTGCGTCACCGGCAGGTGGACGCGACAGGGGAGCGGCCGATCGGTGACGAGCTCGTCCTGCGCCGTCGCAACGAGCTGCGCGCGGTGCTCAAGAACTACGCAGGGGCCCGGCGTAGCGTCGTAGCGCTCGAGCTCGTCCTGCTCACCGTCATCGACACTCTCACCGCTTCGGTCACCGACCGCCGTGACCGCGCCCGGGCGGAGCGGAATGCGTTGCGGTGGAACTTTGCCAACCGCCCCTCGCTGGTGGCGGCACGCCGTGTCGTCCGCGAGACGAGGCAGGTCAGCGACCGGGCGCTCGCGCAGCGCATGACCCGGCGCGGCCGGCTGCATCGTGCGCTGCGCCCGGCCGCCCATATCGGTGGCGGGAGCGATCTCGGAACGGGTGTGCGGTGGCGACGCCCCAGGCAGGCCCCGGCGCAGCAGGACTCGGATCGACTTACCGCTTGGCTCCTCAGCATCCGGCGCGGCGAGCTACCTGTCGGCCAGATGACGGCGTACGCGGTCATGGCGTTCGTTACCGTGATCGGGATCCGAGGGTTGCTCTTCGGCCGCCTGCCGGTCATCGGAGACCTGGTGGGTGGTCCGACGGGTACGCACTTGCTGGCCCAGTGGCTCGGTGGCCGGCCCGATCCAGGATGGCGGCCGACTCAGGTGGCGCCGCCCGCCTACGGCCTGCTCGGGCTGCTCGGGACCGTTCTGGGCAACAGCTCAGCCACCGCGTTGAAGGTGGTCTACATAAGCGGCCTTGCCGTCGGTGGCATCGGTGTGTCGCGCCTCGTTCGGGATTTCGGGTCGTCGCGAGCCCGCGTGATCGCTTTCGCCGCGCTGATGGGCGCTCCCTTGCTGTGGAACGGCCTTGCGCTCGGCGACATACAGGTGTCGGTCGCGCTTGCCGGCCTGCCGTTCGTGTTCGCCCGCCTGGCCCGAGCCAGCGGTCTCCGACCTTTCGTGCCGGTGCACGGGTCTGGCAAGAAGGACTGGAACCCGAGGTCCCTCGTGGCGGAGGCCGCTCCGCTCGGCCTGGTGCTCGCGGCGATGGCGTCCATCGCGCCGGTTGTCGTCTGCGACGTCGGTGTGATCGTCCTGGCCACGATCCTGGCGTCGCTCGCGGTCGGTGGGTCGCGAGCCTTGCTCCGCAGTGCCGTTGTCGGCGCCGCCGGCGCGCTCGTGGCCTTCGGGTGCTGTTTGCCGTGGTCACTGACCTGGTTGCAATCGGGTGCCACGTGGAGCTTGTTCGCCGGGCCCGTCCCTGCGGGTGGGCAAGGATTCAGCCCAGCGCAGCTTCTGAGGGGATACACGGGTCCCATCGGCGGCTGGTGGGGTGCGTTCGGTCTCGTGGCGGCTGCGGGTTTCGTACTCCTTTGGGCTCGCGGAGCTCGTCTTGGGTGGGCAGCTCGTTGGTGGGTCTGTGCCGTCGGAGCCGTGGCGCTCGCGTGGGTGGGCAGCCAGGGCTGGCTCGGTGCCGGCGGCGGCGGTGCGGCGGTGCTGGCGGCGCCTGCGGCGGTGGCGCTGGCGGCCTGCTGCGGCCTCGGAGCCGCTGCCTTCGAGCTCGATATCAGGCGCCACCGGTTCGGCTGGCGTCAAGCCGCTGGCGTGTTGGCGGCCGGTTGCTTGATCGTTGGGCTGGCGCCTGCTCTCGGGACAGCATTCGGCGGGCGTGCGGATCTACCCGCGACCGGGTTTGACGCCACTTCCAGCGAGTTCACCATCCCCGCCCCCCACGGGTCACGGGTGCTGTGGATCGGGAACCCCCGGGCGCTGCCCGGGACGTCGTTCCAAGCCGGGCCCGGGCTCGCCGGGTTTGTGACGACGTCCGGTCTGCCGTCGCTCTCGACGGTGTGGCCCGTGGCTGATCGGGGCCCGGCGGTTCAAGTCAGTGCCGATGTCGTCGCTGCGGAGGCGGGAACGACGCTTCAGCTCGGGACCCTGCTCGCCCCTGCCGGCATCCGGTACCTCGTCGTGCCGACTGCGGCCGCGCCTGTGCTGACCGGAGAGCAGACACCACCGGCGTCGTTGCCTCCACGCGGTCTCGTGCTGGCCCTGGAAGATCAGGTGGACCTCCGGCAGTTGCCCGAGGAGGATGGTGTGCTCGTGTGGGCGAACACGGACTGGGTGTCCGCTGACGGGCCGGGGTCGATCGCTCGGCCGGGAGCCTCCTCGAACGCAGTGCTCCGCGGGCTCGGCGTGGCCGCTGGGCTCGTCGTGATCCTCGCCACTGTGGGTGAGGGAGTCATCCGGCGGCGGGTGCCCCGCCGTCGAGCGCTCGCCGGCAGTCCCGGGTCCCGAGACAGCGCGCCGCCCGGTGGGGAGAGCGAGGTTGGCGCAGCTGCCGGTGAGGCTGATGTTGTGACGCCCGCTCCGGCCGAGCCCCTCGCGGAGGCCGAGCCCGCGGCCGAGCCCCTCGCGGAGGCCGAGCCCCACGCGGAGGGAAAGCCCACGGGTGCCATCGCTGAGCCCGGCCCAGCGTCAGTGGAGTCGGGCGGATGAATCCCCGGCACGAGCGTCCGGCGGCGGGCTCGCGACGCGACCTGGACCGAGTAGAGCGCATCCACCGTGCTCGCGCTGCCGGCCTGGTGGCCGTCCTGCTCGCCGCCGTCCTGGTTGCGGGGTCGACGCTCCATGCCGCGCCGGAACGAACGGCCGCCGTCCTGCCAAGCGGCCTGTTGCCGAGCGTGAATCTGACTTCTGACGCGTCGGTGGCTTGGGATTGCCCAGGACCGCTGCCAGCCGGGGCGACAACCGAGCGCTCGGTTGTGATCGTCGTGAACGCAGGAACGCACTCGGCCGACGTGGTGGTGGAAGTCGTCGGCACGAGCGCACCGGCGAAGGGCACGGGCACGTCGCTCGTCCCGTGGTCGACTCAGCTCGCCCTGGCGCCGCACACCGAGCACGCGGTCCCGCTCAGGACAACGGGACCGGCGCAGAACGACGCGGTGAGAGTCCTGTCCACGACGGGTGCCGTCGCCGTGTTCGAATCGGTCACACCGTTCTCGGGGACGCCCGCGGCCTCCCACGCCGGCGGGGGAGCAGGCAAGAGAGCTTCGTCGCCCGAACCAACGATTACAGCGGCGCCTGAAGAGTCGCCCTGTGCCGTGGGCACGTCGCCGACCTCGTACATCGCGACGGGATCGACACTGGGAAAGTCGAGCGTCTTGGTCTCGTTGTTCAACCCGACCGCGACCCAGGCGGTGGTCGGACTCACGGTGTCGACGGGTTCGGCCTCGGTGGCGCCTCCCGCTCTGCAGGGGCTCATCATCAAGCCGGACTCCGTCCAGCTCTTCGACCTCGGTCGCTGGGTCGTCCAGCAAGGGACCGTGGCGGTGGCGGTGACAGCGACCATTGGTCGGATCGCGGTTGGGGCTGCCGAAACCCAAAGCGCCATATCGAGCGCGACCGGTCAAGCGCTCGTACTCGGTGTCCAACGGTCACAGCTCGCGTGGACCTTTACCCCTGGGCCGCTCGCGTCAGGCCGGGTCACCGTAGTCCGCGCCTACGACCCGGAATCCAAGCCGGCCACGGTGACGATCAGCTCGCCCATTGCCGGCCACGCTGCGATCGAGATCACTGATGTCATCCCTGCCGGGGGCGTGCGGGCGATCGCCCTGCCGCTGCCCGGCGCCGCCAAGCGGGCAACAGGTCAGGGGGGGAGTGCGACGCCGGCTCCGCTGGAAGGCCCGATCGTCGTTCGTTCAGCCCAAGGGGTCGGCATCGTGGTGGCCAGGATCACCTCGCTGCTGGCAGATGGCCATCAGACGATCACCAATATCGCAGTCACGTCGGGACCTGCCAACGGCTGGGTGCTGCCCGCTGCCACGGCCCTGGTGCCGTTGACGGGCTCGGTGGAGGTCTCGAACCCCGGTTCGACGTCAGTCGAGGTAGAGGTGACCGAGCTCACTTCGGCGAGCGGGCGGCCTGAGCTGGCGCCAGTTGGGACCTTGACTGTGGGGCCGGGCTCGACTGTGACAGCGCCCGTCAGCGTCCCGGTGTCACTCTCACTCTTCGAGGGACTCTTCGTGCGCGCCAGCTCAGCAGTCGTTGTGGAACAGGATCTCTCCGCCGCAACCACGACCCGCGGTGCGCCGGCGGCGGCTCCCAACCCGGTTGAGGGGGTTCCGGTCCTGAGCTGATCAGCCGGCCACGCAAAGGGCGCCCTGTCGCCGGGCTTGCCTCAATCGGTGCTGGGTGGGACGTGAGGACCGTCGATCGACGACCCGCTCCCGAGGGTCGGCGCCGCCACTCCTACAGGCTCGGAGTCCCGCCCGCCGAGGGACATGGCAAAGCGTGTCGAGTCGGGCACCTCTTCGCCCTCGGGCAACTCGTGCACGGGGCGGCCGTAGGCCTCGTCGATCAAGCGGGCGATCTCGCGGCCGTCGATCGTCTCGTGCTCGAGCAGCGCTTGAGCGACAGCGCCGAGGCCCGCCCGATGCTCGTTCAGGACCGTCTCGGCCCGCAGCTCCTGCGCACGAAGGATCCGCTCGATCTCCTCGTCGACGACCCGGCTCGTGTCCTCGGAGTAGTCCCTGGTGTGCATGAGGTCCTCGCCCAGGAACACCGTTCCCTGCGAGCCCCAAGCCATAGGACCGATCCGGTCGGACATACCCCACTCGCGGACCATCTTGCGGGCGAGCTCGGTGTTGCGCTGCAGGTCGTCGCTCGCTCCGGTGGAGAGGCCGCCGTAGACGAGCTTCTCGGCCACACGCCCGCCCATGCGGACGGTGAGCGAGTCCTCGATGTACTCACGGGGATAGATGTGCCGCTCCTCGGCGGGAAGCTGCTGGGTCACACCCAACGCCAGCCCGGTCGGGATGATGCTGACCTTCAGCAGCGGATCCGCGTGCGGGAGCACGTAGGCCAGCACGGCGTGCCCGCCTTCGTGGTAGGCGATGCGCTCCTTCTCGTCGTCCGACAGCGCCATGGACTCGCGGGGCTGACCCATGAGCACTCGGTCGCGGGCGGCGTCGAAGTCGCGCATCTGGACCCATTGGCTGCCGCGGCGCACCGCGTGAAGCGCTGCTTCGTTCACCAGGTTCGCCAGGTCCGCGCCGCTCATGCCTGGCGTTCCTCGGGCGACGATCATCAAGTCGACGTCGTCACTGATGCGCTTGTCCCGGCAGTGCACCTGCAGGATCGGCAGCCGCTCCTCGAGATCGGGGAGCGGGACGACGATCTGACGGTCGAACCGACCAGGCCGGAGCAGGGCCGGGTCGAGGATGTCGGGCCGGTTGGTGGCCGCAAGGATGACGACGCCCTCTGCCGGATCAAAACCGTCCATCTCCGACAACATCTGGTTGAGCGTCTGCTCCCGCTCGTCGTGCCCTCCGCCGAGCCCTGCGCCGCGCTTGCGGCCGATCGAGTCGATCTCGTCCACAAAGATGATCGCCGGCGCCTGCTTCCGGGCAGTCTGAAAGAGGTCTCGCACGCGGCTCGCGCCCACCCCGACGAACATCTCCATGAAGTCCGAGCCGCTGACCGAGAGGAAGGGAACCCCTGCCTCACCGGCAACGGCGCGTGCGAGGAGCGTCTTGCCCGTCCCCGGAGGACCTACGAGCAGCACGCCTTTCGGCACGCGGGCGCCGATGTCCCGAAACCGCGCCGACGATTTCAGGAAGTCGACGACTTCGCTGATCTCCTGCTTGACGCCTTCGTATCCGGCGACGTCATTGAACGTGGTCCGGGGTCGCTCGGTCGTGTAGAGCTTGGCCCGGGATCGACCGATCGACATGATGCCGCTCATCTGCCCCTGGGCTCGCCGGCTCATCCACACGAAGAAACCCACCAGCACTGCGACGAACAACACCGGCACGAACAGGGCGTCGAAGAGGCTGCCGGACGAGGTGGAGAACGTCAGCTCGGCGTTGTTCTTCTTGAGCTCGGCCACGACAGTGGTCGGCAGGCCCTGGCCTGGTCCGGTCGTGGTGTAGCTCTTGCCGTTCGTGAGCTGCCCGGTGATCGTTGCGTTCGTGTTGTCGTAGTTGGCGCTCGCCACCAGGTTGTGATTGACGTCGCTCAGGAACGTCGAGTAGCGGAGCGGGCTTGCCGCGGAACTGTGGAAGACCGAGGAGACGAGCAGGACGAGGATCACGACGGCAGCGAGGGCAAGGGCCCACCGCCAGGGCTGGTCCATCCCGGGAGATCCGGAACCTGGGCGCCCTTGCCCGCCTGGGCGCAGGTCTTGGGGTTGACGACTCACCCCAATATGGTAGGCGTCCTGTCTCTCATCGCGGACACCGCCTCGGGTTTGACCGCCCCGATCGTTCCTTGGGACGCTCGCGGATGAGCGAGACCCGATCGCGCGCCGCTGGCAACCCGTTCGGGGTGTGGGAGGCCGCGTTTGGGCTGGTGGTGGGTTTCTTGCTGTCGATCGTGGCGGTGTCGGCCTACAGCACGGCGAACGGCGGGCACCCCGGAACGATTGGCACGGACATCGTCGAGTTCGTGTTCCTGTGGACCGGGTTCGTCGGGGCAGCCGTCGTCGCCAGCCGGAAGCGAGGCATGAGCCCCCGGACCGACCTGCTGGCCGGGGACGGCGGGCCGGTCCGGGTCGAGGGGGAGGTCAGCCCGAGCTTCGCGCAGGACTACGGCTTCCGGCTACGCCCGTGGCCAGACCTGCCTCTCGGCATCGCCGTAGGTCTGGCGGCGCAGTACGGGCTGATCCCGCTCGCCGAGCTTCCACTGCAGCCGTTCGTGCACAACCTCAATTCCAAACTCGGGCATCCCGCCCGGCAGCTGTTCAGCCCCCACTTAAACGGTCTGAGCTTGTGGGTTCTCATGCTGCTCGTGTGTATCGGCAGCCCGGTCGTCGAGGAACTGTTCTTCCGCGGTCTGCTGCTGCGAGGCCTGCTCGGGAAGCTCGCGCCGCTCGGGGAACGGCGCGGACCGGCGGCGGCGATCGTGATCACGGGCATCGTCTTCGGGCTCGTGCACTTCGAGGATCTGCAGTTCCTCGGGCTGGCGAGCTTCGGCATGGTGCTTGCGTACCTTGCTTACCGGACCGGTCGCCTCGGTCCTTCGATCATCGCCCATGTAGCGTTCAACTCGGCCACGGTCGTCGCGATCCTGCTGACGCGTCTGACGTAGGCTCCCGTCGTCATGCCTCCCGAGACGACCGGATCATCGACCTCGCCATTCGACGCCGTCTTCAAGGCCTACGATGTTCGCGGGACGGTGCCCGATCAGCTGGACGCACGACTCGTCGGTGCGATCGGCGCCGCCTTCGCCCGGTTCGCGCGAGCGGCCGGCGGCGCCGAGTCGATCGTTCTGGGCCGGGACATGCGGGCATCCGGCCTGGAGCTCTCGCGGGCCTTCGCCGCCGGGGTGCTGTCGGAGGGGCTATCCGTGCTCGACATCGGGCTCGCCTCGACTGACTTGCTGTACTACGCCTCCGGTCATCTCGATGTCCCCGGCGCGATGCTCACGGCTTCTCACAACCCGGCTCGCTACAACGGCATCAAGTTCTGCCTTGCCGGGGCCAAGCCCGTCGGCCAGGACACCGGTCTCGCCGAGATCAGGGCGGCTGCCGAGGCGGTGCTGGCTGGCGCGCCGCTCGACGCCGGCGCGGTCGAGGGTGACCCGCGCTACACGACGGCCGACCTCCTGGACACCTTCGCCGCCCACGTCCGCTCGTTCATCGATGTCGGCGCGTTGGTGCCCATGAAAGTGGTCGCCGACACGGCCAACGGCATGGGGGGTCTCGTGGCTCCCCCAGTCTTCGCTCCCCTTCCCATCGATCTCGAGATCCTCTTCGGCGAGCTCGACGGCACGTTCCCGAACCATCCGGCCGACCCGATCCAGGTTGAGAACCTGGTGTCGTTGCGCAGCCGCCTGCTCGAGGTCGGTGCCGACGTCGGGCTTGCGTTCGACGGTGACGCCGATCGGGTGTTCCTCGTCGACGACAAGGCCGAACCGGTGTCCGGCTCCCTCACCACCGCCATCGTCGCTGCCGCCATGCTGGAGAAGAACCCCGGGGCGACCATCTTGCACAATCTCATCTGTTCGAAAGCGGTGCCCGAGATCGTTCGCGAGCGCGGTGGCATCCCCATCCGCACGCGGGTCGGCCACTCGTTCATCAAGGAGACGATGGCAGAGACGGGCGCGCTGTTCGGGGGCGAGCACTCTGGGCACTATTACTTCCGGGATAATTTCCGGGCCGACTCCGGCATGATCGCCGCCCTCGTCGTACTCGAGCTCGTGTCCAAGGCCGGCGTGCCCTTGTCGCAGCTCCGGAAGAGCTTTGAGCGGTACGCCGACTCCGGCGAGATCAACACGAAGGTGGGCGATGCCTCGGTGATCATCGAGGGCGTCGCCCAGCACTACGCCCGCAGCGGCGCGACGACCGACCGGCTCGACGGGCTCACCGTCGATCTCGGATCGTGGTGGTTCAACCTCCGGCCATCGAACACCGAGCCGCTCTTGCGGTTGAATCTGGAGGCAGCCGACGAGGCTGATTGCGCCGCTCATGTCGAGGAGGTCCGGGCGCTCATGCGAGCGCTCGACGGCGACAGTGGCACGACGACTGGGAGATCTGATCACGATGGCACTTGACCCGCTGTTGCTCGAGATCCTCGCTTGCCCGGAGGACAAGGGACCTTTGCTGTACTTCGAGGACGAGGACACGCTGTACAACCCCCGCCTTCGCCGGCGCTACCGCATCCTCGACGGCATCCCGGTGATGCTCGTCGACGAAGCCGAGACCGTCAGCGAGGACGAGCACGCCCGTCTCGAGGCGAAGGCCGAGGCCGGCGGGATCCGGCCGAACTTCGAGGTCTCAGGCTCCGGACCTGCCTCGAGTGACCCAGGCGGCTCGTGACCGAAGGGACGGAGCCGCAGACCTGGCTCCATCCTGATAGTGAGGATCTGCTCGGAGCGACAGCGTCGCTCGGCGATCAGATCGGCTCGGCTCTGGCCTCGTTCGCGCCCATCGACGGCCTGCCCGGCCTGCCCGGGGCGGACGGCCTGACGAGCGTCGTGGTCGCCGGCATGGGTGGCAGCGCCGTCGCCGGCGAGATCCTCCGGGCCTATGCCGCCCCGAGGTCGAAGGTGCCGGTCGTGCTCGTGAACGACTACTCGCTTCCTGGTTTTGTCGGGCCGGGCACGCTGTGGTTCGCGGTGTCCTTCTCGGGCGGCACCGAGGAGACTGCGGTGGCCACGGCGGCGGCGCTCAAGGCCGGTGCGCACGTGGTCGCTGTAACGAGCGGTGGTGCGCTGTCGGAGATGGTGAGAGATGGCGGTGGCTCGGTGATCCTCATCCAGCCCGGCGTGACCCAGCCGAGATCAGCCGTGGGTGCGACGGCGGTTCCGTTGCTGCTCGTGTGCGAGCAGCTCGGGCTCGTCACAGACGCCCGGGCGCAGCTGGAGGCAGTTGTGGCGCAGCTGTCTCGCCGCCGGTCGGAGCTCGAGTCGGGCGCAGGTCTCGCGGCTGACATCGCCCGGCGGATCGGGCGGACGATCCCGGTGTTCCACGCTGGGTCCGGGTTGCCGGCTGTGGCGGCTCGCCGGTGGAAGACTCAGCTCAACGAGAACGCCAAGTCACCGGCGTACTTCGGTGTCCAGCCCGAGGTGTGTCACAACGAGGTATGTGGCTTCGGTCAGCACGGTGACGTCACCCGGCAGGTGCTGACGCTCGTCAATCTGCGCACCGGATCCGAGGACCCGCGGATCGTGCTGCGGTTCCAGCTGTTCGCCGAAGCGACCGAAGAGGCGCTCGCGCGGGTTATCGAGGTGGAGGCGGCAGGAGATGGCGAGTTGGCGTGCTTTTTCGACCTCGTGATGGTCGGAGACTTCGTGTCGCTCCACCTGGCGACGCGCGACGGCATCGATCCCGGCCCGGTGCCGACGCTCACCGAGCTCAAGCGGCGATTGGCCTCGGGAGCCTGAGGCCGTGCCGCACGGGGCCGATCGTCACGACGTCGCTGAGCTGGGCCTCGCACGGCTCGGACGCGAGCAGATCGAGTGGGCGGCCCAGCGGATGCCGGTGCTGGGGACGGTGCAGGAGCGATTTCGGGCTGAGCGCCCCTTCGCCGGGCTCGGCGTGGGCGCGTGCCTGCACGTCACGGCGGAGACCGCCAACCTCTTGCGCACGTTGTCGGCCGGCGGTGCCGACGTGAGCCTGTGCGCCTCCAACCCGTTGTCGACTCACGACGACGTCGCCGCATCCCTCGTGGCGGACTTCTCCATCGCCACATTCGCGCGGCGCGCCGAGAGCCCGGCCGACTACTCCGCACATGTCGACGCTGTCTTGGACCGGGTCCCGGCCCTCACGGTGGACGACGGGTGCGATCTCGTCGCACGCCTCCACCTCGACCGGCCGGCACAAGCGAGAGCAGTGATCGGCGGGACAGAGGACACGACGACTGGTGCGGTACGCCTCCGGGCACTCAGCGCCAGCGGCGGCCTCGCCTACCCGATCGTCGCGGTGAGCGGGGCGGCCACGCGGCTGTTGGCGGACAACCGCTACGGGACCGGCCAGTCGACCATCGACGGGATCGTGCGCGCAACGAACATCCTGCTGGCCGGAGCACGCGTCGTGGTCGCCGGCTACGGCAATTGTGGGCGCGGCGTAGCTGAGCGCGCTCGGGGGATGGGCGCGTCGGTGATCGTGACCGAGGTCGACCCGTTGCGAGCACTCGAGGCGGCGTTCGACGGCTTCACGGTGATGCCGATGGAGTCGGCGGCCGAGGTCGGCCAAGTCTTCGTGACGGCGACGGGCAACCGGGATGTGCTTCGAGCCGAGCACTTTGCGGTGATGAGTGACGGCGCCATCCTGGCGAACGCCGGCCACTTCAACGTGGAGATCGACATCACCGCCCTCACCGAGCTCGCGGCCGGGCAGCGGCGCGCCGTCCGGCCGATGGTGGAGGAGTTCGACGTCGGCGGAGGCCGTCGACTGCTCTTGCTGGCGGAGGGTCGGCTTGTGAACCTGGGTGCAGCCGACGGCCATCCTGCCCAGGTGATGGACATCTCCTTCGCCGTCCAGGCCCTGGCGTGCGAGTGGCTCGTCCAGTACGCCAAGGAGCTGTCGCCGACGGTCCACGACGTCCCAGCCGAGATCGACGGAGCGGTGGCGCGCCTCAAGCTCGCGACGATGAGCCTCGCGATCGACGAGCTGACGGCCGCCCAGCGCGACTATCTCGCGTCGTGGATCGGGTGACTGAGGACGCTCGGCGCCCCGGCAGGTGGCGGACCTACACTGGTGGGAGATGGACACGCACGGGTCTGTGGTTGCGAGTCGATGCCAGTCGCAGGCAAAACGACCCACGTAAGGCGACTCGTGGTCGCTGAGCATGGTGCGATTTAGACGTAAGTCCTGCCTGTCGTGGCACCGGTCGTCGGTGCCCGGGGGAGAAGGGCCGAAGCGGGCCGCTGTTGGCGTGGCAGGACCGGGTCGCCGGGCCGTTCGCGGTTGCGTCGCTCCGATCGCCCACGCTTGGCGCGCGACTCCCTCAGCAGGCGAGTGTGGGGTCAAAGACCAGGTCAGCCGTGCGGGTCCATCGCGCCCAGAGCCGCTTGGAGTTGGCGGCTACCGTTGGCCAGCAGGATCAAGGAGGTGCCCGTGGAGGTCAACGTTGTTGGCAGGCACGTCGAGGTTGATGACGAGTTGAGGCAATCCGCCATGAGGAAGGCCGAACGGCTCAGCCGTTATCTGGCCGGCATGGAGCGAGCCGAGGTGTGCTTCTCTGACACCCACGTGGGGCGCTCCGGAGACCCGGCCCAGTGCGAAGTCGTGTTGGAGGGACACGGGCACGTCGTGCGGGCCGTCGCCGTTGGCGGTCGGCAAGCCGAAGCACTCGACGCGGCAGTCGACAGGGCGGCGCTGCAGTTGACTCGCCTCAAGAAACGACTGGTCGATCGCTCCAGGCCGCGCCACGCGAACGGCAAGCCGTATGTCACCGCTGCAGGGATCGATACGGAGGCCGATCTGGGCTCCGAGGTCGACAACGATATCGAAGGGATCACCGAGCTCTGACACGCCGACCGGTGATCGACCTGGCGATCGTCGGGGCGACGGCAACAGGCAAGACAGCGCTCGCGCACGAGCTCTGGCGCCAGGTTGCGGGCCTCGAGCTGGTGTCGGTCGACGCGATGGCGGTGTATCGCGGACTCGACATCGGGACCGAGAAACCGGTTGCTTCTCCGGCTCCCTGGCATCTTTTGGACGTCGCCGAGCCTGACGACGACTTCTCCGTCGCTCGTTTCCAGTCGGCGGCGCGCTCGGCGCTCGCCGGCATCCACTCCCGCGGCCATCTCGCCGTACTCGTCGGCGGCACCGGCTTGTACCACCGTGCGGTCATCGACGATCTGGAGCTCCCCGGCCGTTACCCCGACACCGCCGCTGCGCTTGCTACCGAGGCGGCTGATCCCTCCGGTCTGGCAGCCTTGTACAGCCAGCTGGGGGCGCTCGACCCGCTCGCTGCATCCAGGATCGAACCCGGCAACGTTCGGCGGATCGTCCGGGCGCTCGAGGTCACCGTGGGCAGCGGCCGGCCGTTCTCGTCGTTCGGGCCGGGGCTCGCGAAGTATCCGGCGGCGTCGGTACGGCTGGCCGGGCTGGCGCTCGATCGAGCCGAGATCGACCGCCGCCTGGAGGAGCGCTTGGAGGGAGAGTTGCGGGCGGGTTTCTTGGAAGAGGTCGAGGCGCTCTTCCTCCGGCCCCGTGGGCTCTCGCGTACCGCTCGCCAGGCGATCGGGTACCGGGAGCTGTTGGAGGTGGCCGAGGGGCGGGCGTCACTGGGGGACGCAAGGGCGCAGATCCTGCGCCGGCTGAAGTCCTTCGCCCGGCGGCAGGAGGCCTGGTTCCGGCGCGACCCGCGCGTGACCTGGTTCCCCGCCGGTGACTCCGACCTTGCGGGGCTGGTGCTGGAGTACTGGCGGGCGCCGGACGCCCCCGTTTGTGACCGCGCCGCGGGAGCAGACGCGGCGCCCTCATGGGAGACTGCGTGACTGTGACGATCGCTTCGTTCCTCAAGTACCACGCGCTCGGCAATGACTTCCTCGTGTCCCTGGATCCCGCCGCGCTCCCGGGCTCAGAAGAGCTCGATGCCGATTTCGTGGCGGCGGTGTGCGATCGCCATCGCGGGGTCGGCGCCGACGGCGTGATGGCGGCTCGGCTGTGCGCCCGCGACGGCCGGACGGCCGGACCGGACGTTCTCATGGAGCTTCGCAACGCTGACGGTAGCCGCGCCGAGACCAGTGGCAACGGCTTGCGTTGCCTCGCTCTCGCTCTTGTGGATGCCGGGTCGGTGCCCGGCCCGGACGTGCTCGTCGCGACCGACGCCGGCCTCCGTCTCGTCAGCGTGCTGGAGCGGACCAGCCCCGCAACGGCGCTCGTGAAAGCGGAGATGGGAACGCTCAAAGTTGGGCTGGAGGAGCGAGCGCCGCCGCTCGGTGGCGACTGGCAGGCACGTCGTGTCGACGTCGGCAACCCTCATCTCGTCCTGATCGGCGTTTCGCTCGATGGTGTCGACATCGCCGCCCTCGGTCGGGCGCTCGAGGACGCGCAGCCTGGTGGTCAGAACATCGAGGTCGTGGCGCCGGACGGCCACGGCGGCTTGGAGATGCTCGTCTGGGAGCGCGGGTCCGGCGTCACCGAAGCCTGTGGCACTGGGAGCTGCGCTGCAGCTGCGGCCGCTCGGACCGCTGGGCTCGTAGGAGAGCGTGTCGAGGTTCACAACCCCGGGGGGACACTCGTCGTCGAGCAGGACGGAGCGGACCTGATGGCCCCCACGGTGTGGCTGACCGGACCAGCCACGCGGGTCGCTCGCATCGAGATGGTGCTGAGCGAGATCGACGTGGTCGCTTGACGGTCGTCTCGCGCCTAGCCCGGTTCGGGCTCGACGTCGGTGGGCACCCGTGAGCCTGATCGAGCGGAGGTTCCGGGAGAAGATCGTCCTCGTCGGTGTCGTATCGTGGCCGCGCTCGCTCGAAGAGGTCGAGGCCAGCTTGGACGAGCTGGCGCTGTTGGTGGACACCGCCGGTGCGGACGAGGTGGGCCGTGTCGTGCAGCGGCGCGATGCACCAGACCCCGCGACCTACCTCGGCCGGGGCAAAGCCGAAGAGCTCCGGCAGCTCTCCGAGGCGGTCGATGCCGACACCGTCGTGTTCGACGACGAGCTCAGCCCAGCCCAGCAACGCAACCTGGAGAAGATCCTCGGCCGCACCGCGATCGACCGGACTGCGGTGATCCTGGACATCTTCGCCCAGAACGCCCGCAGCGAAGAGGGGCGAGCCCAGGTCGAGCTCGCCCTGTCTCAGTACCGGCTGCCCCGGCTCCGGGGGCGCGGCATCATGCTCTCCCAGCAGGCCGGCCAGATCGGGACCCGGGGTCCCGGTGAGACCCAGCTCGAAACCGACCGCCGGCGCATCATGCGCCGGATCACCAAGCTCGAGGCGGAGCTCAGGGAGCTCGAGGCCACGCGGAGGACCCAGCGCCGATCGCGCGCTCGCAGTGCGCACCGTGAGGTGTCATTCGTCGGGTATACGAACGCCGGCAAGTCGACGCTGCTGAATCGCCTGACCGACGCCGGAGTCCTAGTCGAGAACCGCTTGTTCTCGACGCTCGACCCGAGGACGCGGCGGCTCGAGCTTCCGGGCGGGGAGACCGTGTTGTGTACGGACACGGTGGGTTTCGTGCGGAAGCTGCCGCACCAGCTCGTCGACGCGTTCCATGCCACGCTCGAGGTCGTGGGCCAGGCCGATCTCTTGGTGCACGTCGTCGACGGCTCGGCGTCGGATCCAACGGGCCAGATCGAAGCGGTCCGCGGCGTGCTGGCGGAGATCGGCGCTCACGACGTCCCCGAGCTCCTGGCGGTCAACAAGGCGGACCGGGCACCTCGAGAGGCCGCTCGTCTGGCTGCGTCGCACCCCGGAGCGGTGGCATTCTCGGCTCTGACCGGGCGGGGCGTGCCGGAACTGCTGCGAACGATCGCCGACCGCCTGCGGTCGTCCGACCGGGTCCTCGACCTCGCCGTTCCAGTGGCTCGGGGTGATGTCGTGGCCGCGCTCCACAGGCAAGGTGAGGTCATCGACGAGCGGTACGAGGGCGAGACGGTCCGCATGCATGCAAGGCTCGACGAGGAAGGTGCTCGGCGGTTTGAGGAGTTCGTGCAGAAGTGAGCGTGGCGGGAGCGAGTGTGTCGAGAACGAGTGTGACGAGAATGAATGTGACGTCGTGATCAGCGTTGCTGAGGGGTTCGTGCCGCCCGTGTACCCCTTCGACAAGCTGACCGAGTTCGCCTCGCTCGCTTCGGCCCACGAGGGAGGTTCGGTCGACTTGTCGATCGGGACTCCGTGTGACCCGCCGCCCGCCGAGGTAGTCGAGGCGCTCGGCCACTCGGGGACCGAGCGTGGCTACCCGACGTCGATCGGCTCGCTCGAGCTGCGGGAAGCGGCTTGTGAGTGGATGGAGCGGCGGCTCGGAGCATCGGTCGTCCCTTCGGCTGTCGCGGCCTGCGTGGGGACGAAGGAGCTCGTCGCCGGGCTTCCTCAATGGTTGCGGTTGCGTTCTCCTCGGCGTGACACGGTGCTGTACCCCTCGCTCGCGTACCCGACCTACGAGATGGGCGCCACGCTGGCCGGGTGCCGAGGCGTGCCGGTCCCGGTGGGAGCCGATGGGCTATTGGACCTGGCGGCTGTCGCCGACTCGGATGCGGAACGGGCGCTGTGCTTGTGGGTGAACAGTCCTGGCAACCCCGGCGGGCAGCTGGAGGACCTGGGGGCGGTGGCAGCCTGGGGTCGGGCGCACGGAGTCCCCGTGTTCTCGGACGAGTGCTACGTGGAGTTCACGTGGGCGTCCGGACCTCGGACGATCCTCGAGCACGGGGACGCCGGCGTCGTAGCCGTGCACTCGCTCTCCAAGCGGTCGAACCTGGCCGGTCTGCGGGTGGGCGTGTTCGCCGGGGATCCCGAGCTCGTCGAGTATCTGGCGGCCGTGCGGCGCCACGCCGGGTTCATGGTCGCCGGGCCGGTGCAGCATGCCGCCGCTGTGGCGTTCGGCGACGACGTCCACGTGGACCGCCAGCGGGAGGTGTACCTCGAGCGGTTGGAGCGGTTCGCCGCCTGGCTCAGCGAGGCCGGGATCCCGGCTCAAGTCCCGGGCGGAGGGTTCTATCTCTGGGTGCCGGTGCCGGAGCGGTTCGCCGGCGGCTCCGGCGGCTCCGGTGGCGTGAGCCCGGCGTTCGCGCTCGGGCGCCACTTCGCGGCTGCCGGCGGGTTCATCTCGAGCCCTGGCGACGCCTACGGGCCCAAAGGTACCGGATTCGTCCGGCTGGCCATGGTGCAGCCGATGGACCGCTTGCGGCTGGCGGCTGAGCGGTTGCTGTCGTGAAGGGCTTCGCCGTCGTCGCGGCCGTGGTTGTCGCGGTGATCGCGATCGGCGCGGGTCTCGTCGGCGGTTTGTCCCTGCCGACGCAGACCTACGGGCAGGGAGCAATGCGCTTCTCGATCGCTTTTCCGACAGCGCTCGGCTGGGGCAACTCGATAGGTCCCGGCCTTCAACGCGAGGAATACGTCGGGTACGCCGACGACGGCAAGCTCGAGGCCTTCGTGTTCGTTTTCCCGCCCATCGCGGCTCACGGGCTGCCGCTCTCAACAGAGCACGGTGCCGTGACCGAGTTGGTGCGGGGAACGAGGGTTGTGATCGGACCGCTCCAGTGCTTTCTCATCCGATCGCGCGAGGTGATCAGCCTGTCTCCGTCCTCCGCTGTTGTGCCCGGCGAACAATGCACTGACGTCGCCTACGTCGCCACCAGGAACCTCCTGTTCGAGGCATCGGCGCTCAGCACAGAAGGACCGAGTCTGGTCCGACAGGTCGTCGGGTCGCTCCGGGCCTCAAGCGACTCTCAGGGAGCTGGCTGACGGCGGAACATGCGGGCAGCTTTGCACTGAGCCGTCGGAAGCGCACCGTTTGTACCTGGGCGAGCGGGCATCTCAGGTCGACGGGACGAGCAGCCTCTCTCTGAACAGCGTGAGCACCTGATCCAGAGCGTCGCGAGTCGCCGTGCCGGGCTCGTCCTTCAGATCCTCGGTGAGAACGGAGTGGGCGGCCTTGCGGTAGCCGTCGGGGTTGCCGGGGCTCGAGTCGATCTCGACGGCGACGAAGCGATCGCCGAGCTCGGCTTTCAGCCGGCGGAAGCGGTCGGCTGGGGCAGCTTGGTCCCCGGTGAACCGCAACCCCAGCACACAGATGTCCTCGTCCTCACAGCGCTGCTTGACCCTGGAGAGATCGGCATCGCTCAGACCGAGGTCCCGCTTGCGGGCCGAGCCGAGTGGGAAGGGAAGAGACGGTTGTGACAGCACGGGTGCCAGCACGACGTCGTCGACCATCATCGCCAGAGCGAAACCCCCCGTCAGGCACATCCCGACCGCACCAACCCCTGGACCGCCACAGCGACCGTGGGCGTCGGTCGCGAGCACGCGCAGCCACGCCGTGATGGGGCTTGTCCGCCCGCGTGCCAACGTCGAGAACTCTCGCGAGATGCACGCGTGGGCCATGACTTTCATGGCGTAGGGGATCGTCGGCTCGGCGCCTGGCTCGCCGAAGAGGTGGGGGAGTATGGCGGTGCAGCCGATCGAGGCGACCCGGCGGCCGAATTCGGCCACTTTCGGTGTAATGCCGGGAATCTCGCTGATGACGATCACGGCGGGCCCGCTGCCGGTCTGGTACACGTCCCTGGTCTTGCCGAGTGCGGTGAACTGTGAGCGAGTGTAGCCGTGCAGAGCCTGCGGGAGACCGGGTGTGCCGGCGGGGTTGCTGGTGGGCTCCGGATCGGGCATGAGCGGGAGCGTAGTCGGCAGGTCTTCGCGGGGCAGTAGGTTGCCGTCGTGGACCAGTTGCGCGCAGAAGTCGGGGAATTGTGGAACCGGCGGCGCGAGCTGTCGCCGTCGGACACCGACGCGCGGCACACTCTCGCCGAGGTGATCGGTCTGCTCGATCGCGGCGAGGCCCGGGTCGTCGACCCGGAGAGCACGGTCGTGAATGAGTGGCTGAAGTGGGCGATTCTGTTGTGGTTTCTTGTGTCGGAGGTCGCCACGATCGAGCTCGGGCCGTTCGAGTACGCGGACAAGGTGCCGCTGAAGCATGACTTCGCTGCTGCCGGCGTGCGCGTCGTGCCGGGTGCCTCCGCTCGGTGGGGCTCGTTCCTCGGCCGGGGCGTGATCCTGATGCCGAGCTACGTCAACATCGGCGCCTGGGTCGGAGCGGGGACGATGGTCGACACGTGGGCGACCGTCGGGTCGTGCGCTCAGATCGGAGCCAGGGTTCATCTGTCGGGAGGCGTGGGGATAGGCGGAGTGCTCGAACCGCCGAACGCCGTGCCGGTGATCGTCGAGGACGACGTGATGGTGGGCAGTCGGTCGATGCTGACGCAGGGGGCCCGTGTCGGGCGTGGGTCGGTGCTCGGCGAGGGGACGATCCTCAACCCCTCGATCCCGGTGATCGATGGTGAGACCGGCGAGGAGCTGAGCCGAGGTGTGGTGCCGCCCTGGTCCGTGGCCGTGAGCGCGATGCGGAGGCGGGAGCTGCCCGGAGGCGAGTTCTTCCTGCCGTGCGTCCTCGTGCTGAAGCGACTGACGGAGGGCGAGCGGCACGACAAGTCGAAGCTGAACGAGATCCTCCGGACCCATGGGGTGTCGGCGTGAGCGCAGGGTTGGGTCCGGATGCCGCCGCGGAGCGGGGCACGCCGGCCGGCGGCGCGCAGGCCGGCGGTGAGCCGGACCTGCTGGGGCTGACCGCTCAGCTCGTGGACATACCGTCGGTGAGCCACGAGGAGGCTGCAATCGCCGACCACGTCCAGGCGATGCTCGCGTCGGCGCCGCACCTCGAAGTAGCTCGGATCGGGAACAACGTCGTAGCCCGGACATCTCTGGCCGGCAGGGCGGAGCGACCGATGCGGTTGCTGCTGGCCGGGCACCTCGACACGGTCCCTGCGAACGGGAACGAGCGAGCCCGAGTGAGCGGTGACACCTGTCGCGGGCTCGGGTCGACCGACATGAAGGGCGGTCTCACGGTCATGATCGAAGCCGTGCGACGCGTGACTGTGCCCGCGCTCGACGTGACGTTCATCGCGTACGTGTGCGAAGAGGTTGAGCAGCGCCACTCGGGGCTTTTGGAGATCGAGGCCTCGGCGCCGGAGTGGCTGACTGCGGACGCGGCGGTACTCGGCGAGCCGACCGCTTCGATTGTCGAGGCGGGCTGCCAGGGAGCCCTCCGGATCGGGGTCGAGATTGGCGGGGAGCGGGCGCACACCGCCCGGCCGTGGATGGGAGTGAACGCCATCCACCGGTTGAGCGACGTGCTCGGAGCGGTGGCCGCGTACGAGGGGCGCCGTCCGGTCATCGATGGTTGCGAGTACCGGGAAGCGCTGCAGGCGGTCGCGGTCTCGGGTGGTGTGGCGAACAACGTCGTGCCGGATTCGGCCCGTTTGGTGCTCAATCACCGATTTGCTCCGGACCGCACCGGGGACGAGGCGTTCGAAGCGATCTGCGCCTTCGTGGCGCCGAACCTGGACGAGTCCCATGGTGACTCGATCCGTCTCGAGTCGACTGTCCTTGCGGCGCCGCCGAGCCTCGGTCATCAGCTGCTGGCCCGGCTCGTCGAGTCGTCTGGTGCCGCGCCGAGGGCGAAGTTGGGGTGGACTGATGTGAGTTTCTTCGCGAGTCGAGGCGTGCCGGCCGCCAATTTCGGGCCCGGTGACCCGGCCCTTGCCCACAGCGCCGGCGAGCGCGTGGAACGGGCCGACCTGGATCGGGCCTACTCGGTGCTGTGTGATCTGCTGGCGCGCGGCGGCTGACCGCCGGTGGCTGAGCTTGCCGCTCGGACCGATGGATCGGTCGGGATGTCGACGACGAGGTTGTTGGGAATCCAGTCTGGGACTCTGGACACGACCTCGCCGGTCGGCGCCACGAGTGCAGCGAGGCCGGGGAAGTCCTCATCGAAGGTCGAGCCGGCTTGAGTGGCCATGGCCACCCAGGTCTGTTGCTCCACTGCGTGGCGGCGGGCATCTCCTAGCCCGTACCCCTCCCACCAGGCGAGCCCGTCTCGCCAGCCCGCCTCGTCTGTGCGGCGGCCGTACAGTCCCGGTGCCGAGCAGAAGAACACGAGGGATGCGCCCTGGTCAGCTATCGCTTTCCAGGTGAAGTCGACACCGCCCTCGGCGCAGATGACGATGCCGAAACTCATGTCGCCGGACCGGAAGACTTTCGTCTCGGTGCCGATCCGGTAGCCGTCCTCGTCCTCGCCGAGGTGACGCTTTCGGTGCCGGCCGCGCAATCGACCGCCTACCGCGTAGAGCTGTGTGACGTACGGGCCGTCGCTGGCCTGTTCGCCGATGCCGAAGATCGCTCCTACTTTGGTGCGACCAGTGGCGGCTGCGAGGATGCGGACGGCGTCGTGGCCCACTGTCGCCAGCCACTCGGGATGACGGAGCGGATCAACGGAACCGGTGAGGGAGAACTCAGGAAACACCGCCACCTCGCAGTCCTGCCTCGCCGCCTCATCCAGGATTTCGAGGTGGCGGCCGAGGTTCGCGTAGGGGCGGCCCTTGTCGGCGGTCATCGCTGCGAGGAGCGCCCGCATCAGGTTGGCCCGTCTCCGGCGGCTCGAGCGTTGGTCATTCGGGCATTCTCGCGGCTTTCGCGCCCGGGCCGAGGCCCCCCGACCGCAAAGGAGCGATCGGATGAGGACTCGGCCCGGCAAAAGCGCTGGTCAGAGTTTTGACACACCCCATCCGTATGGTGACAGCATGCTCCCAGAGTCAAGGAGTCGCAGGAGGTACGTCAGCAGCGGCTGCCGCTCAGAGGCGGCGGAGAACCGTGACGACTTTTCCGTAGATCTCGACGTCGTCCGGGCGGAACTCCATCTCGGACATCCGATCGTTCGCCGGGACCAGGACGATCTTGCCCCGTCGTCGCCTGAATATCTTGACGGTGGCTTCCTCGCCCAGGATGCCTGCGACGACGGTCTCACCCGGCTCGACCTGCGGCTGACGCCTCACGACGACGAAGTCGCCATCGAGTATGCCGACGTTGATCATGGAGTCGCCTCGCACCTTCAACATGAACAGCTCGCCCTTGCCGGTGAAGTCCTCGGGCAACGGCAGCACTTCCTCGACCGACTCCTCCGCGAGGACACCGGTGCCGGCGGCTACGTTGCCGACGAGAGGGACGTGGGTGGCCGGGCGGACGGGCAGCGCAGCACCGGAGTAAGGCTCGAAGTTGACCACGATCGTCCGGGGCCGGTCGGCGTCCTTACTGAGAAAGCCGTCGCGCTGGAGGATCTTGAGGTGGGCGTGCACGGTCGACGGCGACGTCAGGCCGACCGCCTCACCGATCTCCCGCACGGAGGGCGGATAGCCCCGCTCCCTGATGGACTCAGCGATGAATTCGAGCATCCGTCGGCGTTTCCCGTTCAAACTCGCCTCGGCCATGGGGACCTCCTGGAGTCGGTCGTAGTTAGGGACAGGCTAACGGGTGTGAATGCGCGATGCAAACATTCGTTCGTGGAACGTTCGTTCGGCTTCCTATTGACATCGAACAGTCGTTCGTGGTTCGATAGTGGGGCGAACAGACGTACGTCAGCCTTGAGCTCGAGTCGTCACGTGCCGCGTGGAGCAAAGGAGAGATCCGATGAGCGCTGAAGCCCAGGCATGGTTGGAAGAGGCAGTTGAGCCAACCGCCCCCGCCGGCGGACGGCAGCGCTCGGCGCAGTCGCGCTCGGCCGAGTCGCGCCCGGCGAGCGGCAAGCGCACAGACCGGACTACCGATGCTTCCCATCGGTCGTCAGCTACGAGCGCGTGGAACGTGCTCGCTGAGGAGATCGTTTCGTTCCCTCGGCCCGTCCACCGGCTACTACTCGGCCTCCGCTCCGAGGCCGACCTCGGCTCACAGCCCGAGGGCGGGCGAGCCAGTGAAGCGCGATCGAACAGGGCGCGCGTCAACGAAGGGCCGGCGCTCTCCTACGGGGAACAGTGGCTCGAGCGGGAGCTCTTGTCGTTGCAGTACCGGGCTGATCAGGGGTACCCGGAGCCAGCGGACGAACGATGGCGCCCCTCAGCCCGACAGCGATCGGTGTCCGCGCACGGCGAAGCCACCGGCCATCGCGAGGGTGCATCGACATCCCGATCGCAGCTCGGGCGCAATTCAGCCACGGCGCTGGCGGGATCGCGGGTGTCTGAACCGCTGCATCGATCACGCCAAGCACAGCTCACGGCCCGGGCTCTTCCAGTGGGCCGTACGTCCGCAGCACTGGCAACCGCTCCGATTCAGGCGCGTGCCGTGCGATCCGAGCCGCGAGGGTTGCGGCGCCTCCTCCCCGGCGCTGCCACCCTCGCGGTGCTGGTCGGGATGTGGGCCGGCTTCGGGGCGTTGTCGGCCGCGCACCAGCAGCGGTTCGCCGTCCTTCCCGGTTCTGTGAGGACGCCGTCTGGCTACCTGTACGTGGTCAAGCCGGGCGACACGTTGTGGTCGATCGCGAGCCGCCTCGAACCCGGCGGCGATCCGCGATTGCTCGTGGCGCAGCTCCAGAGCGAGCTGCACGGCGCGACTCTGGATCCCGGGGCTCGGCTCGTGCTCCCGTAGCCCCGTGAGGTACAACGGCAGCTCTGCATCACTCCGGTGTGCAGGATGAGTTGGAGTGGCTTGCTTCCCGGCTTTGCACGGTTGAGCACGGTGGCTCGGCTTGGGATCGTGCCTCGGAGTACGGTCGGAGGGTGCGCTGTCCGTGGTGTGGCGCGGCCGACGATCGTGTCGTCGACTCGCGCGAAGTAGAGCAAGGGTTGGCCGTGCGCCGTCGTAGGGAGTGTTCGGTGTGCTCCCGGCGCTTTACGACCTACGAACGCGCCAGCGGGGCGGTCGTCGTAGTGCTCAAACGCTCCGGGCAGCGCGAGCCGTTCGAGCGTAGGAAAGTCGTGGCTGGTGTGCGGGCCGCCTGCAAGAACCGTCCCGTGAACCCGGAGGCGATCGAGACGTTGGCTACTGATGTCGAGGAAGTCGTGCGCTCTGGTGGTGCGGAGGTCACGAGCGAGGAGGTCGGTTTCGCTGTGTTGGAGCGCCTGCGAGCCCTTGACGACGTCGCGTCGGTGCGGTTCGCGAGCGTGTACAAGGGGTTCGAAGAGGTCGGCGACTTCGCACGGGAGCTCGGCTTGCTGAGAGACGATCGCGGCGGAACCGAGGAGCCCAGTGGCTGACCTGCTCGACGACATTCCCCAACGGGCCCTGGCGATATACGCCCACCCTGACGACCCGGACATCTCCTGTGGCGGGACGCTCGCAAAATGGGCGCGAGCCGGGAGTGAGATCCACGTTGTCGTTTGTGCTGCAGGTGACAAGGGCTCGACGGATCCTCATGCGGATCGCGAAGACATCGTCAATCGACGGGCGGACGAGGCTCGGCAAGCCGCCGCGATCTTGAACGTGGTCGAGGTCCACCTGCTCGGAAAGCCCGACGGCGAACTCGACAACGATGTCGCGCTACGCGAAGAGCTCGTGGCCCTGATGCGGCGCCACCAGCCGGATGTCGTCGTGTGCCCGGACCCCACTGCGGTGTTCTTCGGCGCCCACCACTACAACCACCGTGACCACCGGAGCGTCGGGTGGGCGGCCCTCGACGCGGCAGCACCGGCGTCGGGCTCGTCCCGCTATTTTCCCGACGCGGGGCCGGCGTTCCCGATCCACGAAGCGCTGATGTCGGGTTCGAACGAGCCCAATGTGTGGATCGACATCGAGTCCACGATCGACCAGAAGTTGCTCGCCGTCGCGCGTCATCAGAGCCAGTTGACGGACGCGAACGACTGGTTTGCCTCGGCGCTCCGGGACGGGGCGCAGCATGCCGGGCAACAGGCAGGCGTCAGGTACGCCGAGGCGTTCCGGAGGGTGTGGCTGACGTGAACAGCGCCGCGAGGTTGCCAAGTGGCCGGCGAGCGTCCAGCGCGAGCATCGCTACCGGGACGGCCGGCGAGGCCGGCGCGACCAGCTCGGCCCGAGCCCCGAGTGCACCGGGTGTGTCCGAAGGGCTCGACGTGCTGCATGTCGACATGGACTGCTTCTTCGCAGCCGTGGAGGTTCTCGATGACCCGTCGCTCAACGGCCGGCCGGTGATCGTGGGAGGTACCGGGACCAGAGGTGTGGTGGCGGCGTGCTCGTACGAGGCCAGATCAACCGGCGTCCGGTCCGCCATGCCGATGGCCGAGGCACGCCGGCGCTGCCCCTCGGCCGTCGTGTTGGCGGGTCGGCACGATCGCTACGGCGAGGTGAGCTCCGAGCTGCACTCGATCTTCCATGAGTTCACTCCCGTCGTCGAACCGATCGCCCTCGACGAGGCATTCCTCGACGTCTCGGGCAGCCATCGGTTGTTCGGGACCAGCTTCGAGATCGCACACTCGATCCGGCACCGTGTCCGCGACGTACTCCACCTCGACTGCTCTGTTGGGGTCGCCCGCACGAAGCTGATCGCCAAGCTCGCCTCCCGTGCAGCCAAGCCCACAGCCTCGCCGGAGGGCCCTCGCCCTGGTCCCGGCGTCGTGGTCGTGCGGATGGAAGACGAGATCGAGTTTCTTCACCCGCGGCCGGTATCGGACCTCTGGGGTGTCGGCCCGCGCACCGCCGAGCGCCTGAACCGCTACGGGATCCACACAATCGCCGACCTCGCCAGCCTCGACCAGGCTGCCGTCACGAGGCTCGTCGGCCGGGCTGCCGGTACCCAGCTCTTCGCTCTGGCCGCGGCCGAGGACGACCGACCCGTCGTCGCCGATCGGGCCCTCAAGTCCGTTGGACACGAGGAGACCTTTGCCACGGACCACTACGAGGCGGGCTCGCTGCAAAGCGAGCTCGTGCGCCTGTCGGACTCGGTGGGGGACCGGATGCGGGCAGCCGAGGTCGTGGGCCGGACGGTGACGCTGAAGGTGAGGTTCGGCGACTTCTCGACGATCACGAGGTCACACTCGCTAAAGGGCTCGCTGCTGTCGTCGTCGGAGATCGCCCGGGTGGCGACCGCGCTGCTCGCCGGCGTCGACGTGTCGCCCGGTGTGCGGCTCATCGGAGTGAGTGTGTCCTCCCTCGAGCCCCGTGAGGCGGCGTCAGGGCGGCAGCTGGAGCTCCTCGACCCCAATGTGACATCCGCCGTGGCGCGTGGTGACGTGGACGCGGCCGTCGGGGCCATCAGGGACCGGTACGGCGCCGGAGCGGTGGGCCCGGCGGCGGTCGTCGGTCCGACAGGACTACGAGTCAAGCGCCTCGGCGATGCGCAGTGGGGCCCGGCCGAGCCCACAGCCCCGGACTCGGCGGACTGAGATGAACGGAATCCACGGAATCAGGTGCCGTCCGCCATTGTCCGCCGTCGCTCGCTATGCAAAGATCTTGCCTGCCGCCGTCGGCCGAGGGGTCGTGGGCGGGCTATCGTCGACGAAGGTACAGAAGGACGTCCCGAGCGGTCGGGAAGGGGGTGACCCATGCCACTTTCCGAGGATGAGCAACGAATCCTCCAAGAGATGGAACAGACGCTTCGAGAGCACGACAAGCAGTTCGTCGCTCGCGTCAATCAGGGCTCCCACCGCCTCGATGCGGCCAAGGGCGCGAAGTGGTCGATCCTCGGCTTCATCGTCGGCTTTGTGCTGCTCGCCACGACGTTTCGGTTCTCGGTCGCACTGGGGGCTGTCGGTTACCTGGTGATGCTCGTCTCGGCGCTCCTGTTCGCCCAGCATGTGCGGCATGCAGGATCGGGCCCGGCAAGGTCGAGAGGCCCGCGGCGCCTCAGGACAACCGGACTCTCCGACGAGCTTTCCGAGATGCGCAGGCGGATGCGATCCCGTTTCGGCCACCACGACTGAGGTTGTTCACTGGCTGATCAGTGGCGTGACGGCGACTTGTGCCTCGCCGTTGACATCGGCGGGACGAAGCTGGCGGTCGGACTCGTCGATGTGAGCGGCACGATCGTCTGGCAGGACCGGATCCGCACACCTGTTGCGACCGATCCCGAGGCCCTGTTCCGCGTCGTGGCCGATCTCGTCGAGATCGCCGCCCGTGCAGCAGCCGCGATGGGTGACGTGGCCGCCTGTGGCGTCGGATGCGGGGGCCCGATGAGCGCGGGTGGCGAGAGCGTCTCGCCCCTCAACATCCCTGCCTGGCGGGGTTTCCCGCTCCGGGGGCGGCTGGCGGGAGTGCTCACCCACCACGAGGAGACCCGGGGGGTCAGTGACCGCCTCAAGATCGACAACGACGCCAAGGCCCTGGCGCTCGGCGAGGGGTGGATCGGCGCTGCCAAGGGCGAACGCAACTACCTCGCCATGGTCGTGTCGACGGGCATCGGAGGCGGCATCGTCGTCGATGGGAGGCTGCTGGACGGCAACTCGGGCAATGCAGGCCACATCGGGCACCTCATCGTCGAGCCGGAGGGCCGGATGTGCTCGTGTGGAGCCCGGGGTTGCCTCGAGGCGGAGGCGTCCGGCACCGGCATCGCCGCCACCACCGGGGCGCCGGCGGCCGAGGCACCCGCCGAAGTGATCGAGCGCACGGGGCGCCTCGTAGGGCGCGCCGTCGGGTCGGTCGCGAACCTGCTCGACATCAGGCTCGCCGTCGTCGGCGGGAGCGTGGCGCTGGGCTACGGGATCAAGTTCTTCCTGGCTGCCCAGCGTGAGGTCGACAAGGTCGCCCGGCTGGAGCACTCGAGGGGGTGCCGCGTCGAACCGGTCGGGCTGGGCGAGTCCGCACCGCTCATCGGCGCGGCAGCCGTGGGTTGGGGCCGCTCGGCTCCGTGCACACCGTGATACAGGGACAACAGCGCTGGTGGTGGGACGCGGCCCGAGCGCTCGCCCGGCGCCCCGGCCTGTGGTGGGTCGCGTTGGCGTCGATCCGGTCCCTAGCGCCCCGGCGCTGGTGGCGCCGCTGGCCGCCGCTTCCGACACCCGCCAGGGCCTGGATGGAGTTCCGGATGGAGACGGCCTATGGCGATCGCACCGCGCGGCCGCCGGCCGACGACGTCGTAGCCTGGCTCGCGTGGTGCCAAGCGCAGATGCACTACGCCGGTGGGGTAACGTCGCCGGATGCGAAACGGCGGACGAGGTTCGAGGCTGCGAGAGCGACAAAGAGGCTGAGATGAGTGGCCGCGCGCTCGTGTTGAATGCTTCGTTCGAGCCGCTGTCTGTCGTCGCCGCCCGCCGAGCGCTCATTCTCGTGCTGTCCGAGAAGGCCGTCCTGGTCCAGGGGAGCGGTGGGGAGTTGCACTCCGCCCGCTACGTCTTCGCCGAGCCGTCTGTCGTGAAGCTCATCCACTATGTCCGGGTGCCACATCAGACCCGAGTCGCGGTGACGCGCCGATCCGTGTTCGTGCGAGATGGCCACCGCTGCCAGTACTGCGGCGCCCAGGCCGAGAACATCGATCACGTCGTACCCCGAAGTCGTGGTGGGACACACTCGTGGGAGAACGTGGTCGCTTGCTGCCGCCGCTGCAACACGCGGAAGGAGGACCGGTTGTTGGAGGAGGCGGGCTTTCGCCTGTCGCGCCAACCGCGGGCCCCTCGTTCCCGGTTGTGGCTCCTCGCCGCCAGCGGCGAAGTGGAAGACGAGTGGGTGCCGTATGTCGCTCCCGTGCTCGAGCAGGCGGTTGCAGTCTGACCGGATGACCCCGGGCGGCTGGGTCGCGATCCATGTGGCGGGCACGCCGCTGTCGATCCTGGCCGGGCCGCCGCCGGACGCCGTGGTCACCGAGCGGACGGTGGTCGTCTGCAGCCCGACCTCGGCGGCACTCGTGCTCGGGAGCACGCAAGAGGCGGCGGACTTTGATCCAGCCCGGTGTGCTGCAGCGGGGCTGGACATCCTCCGGCGCCGGAGTGGCGGGGGCGCCGTCCTGTTGCGACCGGGTGCCCAGGTGTGGATCGACGTGTTCGTCCCGCGTGGCGACCCGCTGTTCGACGACGACGTGCTGGCGTCGTTCGGATGGCTCGGTGCCATCTGGGCGGGCGCTGTAGCTGACTCGCTCGGTCCAAGTGCCGGTGCCGGCGCCGGCGCCAGGCTAGAGGTCGTCCGTGGGCCCGTTGCAGCGACCGCCTGGTCCCGCACCTTGTGCTTCGGTGGCCTCGGTGCCGGCGAGGTCACATTGGATGACCGCAAAGTCGTCGGCATCTCGCAGCGCCGGGCTCGCCCGGGGGCGTGGTTCCACTCGATGGCGCTTCTCGAATTCGACCCGCCCGAGCTGATCTCGCTCCTCGACCGGTCCGAGCCCGAGCGGGACGAGGCAGCCGCATGGCTTGCGGGCTTCGCCACCTCGGTACCTGCTGGTCGTACTGCCGCGGAAGAACTGATCTCGAGCGTGCTGTCGCGCCTTCCGTCAGCCTGATCCCGAGCCTCGGCTCACCACAGATCCCACCCGCGGCCAGGCCGTGAACCGATCCAGGCCCAATCCAGAGCCTCTCGCGCCCCTTCCCGACCCATGGGGTGGGGGATAGTGGTTGTCTGTGGGGAGTTCGCAATGTAAGGTGGGGAGAAGTGGGGACCAGGGGAGGACTGGCCCGGAGGGTGAGAGGTCGGTGAGAGGTCGCTTTGGTGCAAGTGCTGTCGTTGATCGGTCGCGATGACCGTTCCCTTGATGGGAAGTACCGGGTCATTCTTCCGTCGCGCTTCCGCTCGCTCTTTCAGCCAACCGGTGTGCTCACCCCTCACGAAGACGGCTGCATCGCACTGTGGACCGAGGACGAGTTCGCCGACGAGTCCCAGCGCCAGCACGCCCGGGAGCAGGAGGGCCCTGCCGCGCGGGACAGCGTGCGGCGATGGTTCTCCAAGTCGACTCGCTTCACCCTCGACCAGCAGGGCCGTATTGCCATCCCACTTGATCTGAGGGAGCACGCGAGCATCGATCAGGAAGTCACCTTCGTCGGTGTCTACGACCGTGTCGAGCTGTGGTCGAAGCGCGTCTGGGAGGAGCGCGACGGCGGCACCTCCGGGAGTCAGCACTCGTGAGCCGTGCAGACCCCTCTCCCTCCCGTGTGTGTTCCCGGGTCATCCGCAGCCCCTTGGCCGGTGCGTCGGATGATTCACCCCTCTCCGCCAGTACATGTCATCCGCGCTCCGAGGCGAACCCCTTCCGCCCCGGCGCGGCTGGGGGGCTGCGGATGACCCGGGAACAGGGCTCACAGGACTTCTCGCACGAACCAGTGATGGTCCGTGAGGTCGTCGAACTGCTGACCGCGACCCCCGGTGGCGTCCTGCTCGACGCCACCGTCGGCGGTGGTGGCCACGCTGGCGCGCTCCTCACCGCGTCGAACACTCACCGCCTCATCGGGCTCGACCGCGATCCGGAAGCCGTGGCGGCCGCACAGACCAACCTCAGCCGGTTCGGCGCCCGGGCGCTCGTGGTTCATGCGCGCTTCGACCGTCTCGCAGAGGTGCTCGTTGAGCATGCGCCGGGCGAGCCGGTCTCGGGAGTCCTGTTCGACCTCGGCGTGAGCTCGAGGCAGTTCGACGAAGCGGGGCGGGGCTTCTCCTACCGGTTCGACGCGCCGCTCGACATGCGGATGGATCCTGGCGACGGCGTTACGGCGGCGGACATCGTGAACAGCTGGACCGAGGACGATCTCACCGAGCTCTTCGCCGACAACGGCGAGGGTCGGTTCGGACGGAGGATCGCCCGGGCGATCGCGGCCAAGCGACCCGTGCTCACGAGCTTCGAGCTTGCCGATCTCATCCGGGCGGCCATCCCGGCGGCTGCACGCCAGCGCGGTGGCCACCCGGCCAAGCGGGTGTTCCAGGCACTGCGGATCGCAGTCAACCAGGAGCTGGAGCTGCTCGGACCGGCGGTCGACGATGCCCTGGAGTCCCTCGCACCCGGAGGCCGGTGCGTCGTGCTGTCATACCACTCGGGCGAGGATCGGCTCGTGAAGGAGCGCTTCGCCGGCGCGGCGTCGGGCTGGTGCCAGTGCCCGCCGGAGATCGGCTGCGTGTGCGGCGCGATCCCAGCGGTCCGGGTGCTCACCCGAGGCGCCCGGCTACCGGCGCCGGACGAGGTCGCAAGCAACCCACGGGCTTCGAGCGCCCGGTTGCGTGCGGCGGAGCGCCTCGACGCCCCCTTTGGGCGCGCCCATGGCAGTTCACGATTTGGGGCCGATCCGTCGGCCAGCGAGGAGGGGTGATGGCGACGAGAAGCGCCGCGCTTCGTCAGACTTCGAAGAGCCGCGCCGCCCAGCCGGCAGCGAGGCCGACGCCTGAGGCCCGTCCCGATCTTGGAGTGCTCGACCGTCGGCAGGTCGTGGCTCGTGCCCGGCGCCGGCAGGCTCGGGCGCTGGTCTTCCTGGCCGGGGCCTGCCTGGCCATTCCGCTCGTCTTCTCGGCGGTCGGGCACGCCCTCGTAGCATCCGACCAGGTCCGGTCGGATGCCCTGCAGGGTCAGATCGCCACCGCGCTGCAGACCCAGCAGGACTACCAGCTACAGAAGGCGGAGCTGCTGGCACCCACTCGCATCCTGTCCATCGCCGAAACCCACCTCCACATGGCCACGCCAGCCGCAGTCGTGTACTTGCGCCCCGTGAACCCCGGAGAGACCGTGGCCCAGGCGCACGCACAGGCTGGGCCCGCAACGAGTCTCCCGGCGGTCGGCCATGACGCCACCGGCACACATCCAGTAGCTGCCCACAGCTCGACCGGCGCGCGTCCGGCGCCGTGACCGAACGGCGCCCGATCCCTCCTCGGAGGATCGGCGGGGGAGTGGAGCGCCAACCAGGCGCGGCACGCCTGTCTCGCCGGGCACGGGCTGCCGGCGAGGCGCTCCCGGCACGCTCGCCGGGCACGGCACGGCCCGCCCGCCCGGCACGCTCGGCGGGTGCGGCCCGCCCGCGTCGCTCCTCGAGTGCGGCGCGCCCGGGTAACTCGACTCGCTCGGCGGGTGGAACGCGCCCGCAGCCACGGCCTCGTCAACAGCGCCAGGTGGGCGCCAGCGGGTCGGCGCGCAGGGCGACCGGTCTCGGACGGTCATCGAGGCGCATTCGGTGCCTGACCTTGGTGGCCGGGCTGGTCGTGGCACTGCTGGTGGCGAGGGTGGTGGACGTGCAGGCACTCGCCCCGACCAAGTACGCCGCCTACGGCAACGCCGAGCTGTTCCACTCCGTCACGCTCCCGGCACTGCGTGGTGCCGTCTACGACCGCAACGGGAACCTGCTCGCCGTCTCGGTGCCGCGCGTCGACGTCGTCAGCGACAACTTCCAGGTACAGAACCCTGACACGGACCTCGGCGCCCTCTCGCGCCTCCTCCACGTGCCGGGTGGCGCCCTGCGGGGGCTGCTCGCTCGGCGCGCCGGGTTCATCGTGCTCGCCCGGCAGGTCAGCCCTGCGACTGAGACCGCCGTCGAGGCGCTCGGCCTGCCGAATATCGCCTTCGTGCCAGACCCGCTCCGCGTCTATCCCGACACGGGCCTGTTCTCTGCCATCCTCGGAGGCGTCGGTTGGGTCGGCAAGGTCGGCGGCGTGGGCAACTCCGGCCTCGAGTACCTCGAGCAGAACCTGTTGAGCGGGAAGCCGGGGAGCGAGGCAGTCGCCATCGGGCCGGCCGGCGAGGCGCTGCCCGACGCCGCCCGCGACATCGTGCCTTCCAAGCAGGGCGAAGGGCTGGTCCTCACCCTGGACGAGTCGCTGCAGTTCGAGGTCACGAAGGCGCTCTCGGCTCAGGTAGCCGCCACCCACGCCCACGATGGCATCGCCATCGTCATGGACACCAAGACCGGCGGCATCCTCGCGATGGTCAACCTTCAGCGCGGTCTCCACGGGCAGGTCGTCCCAGCGGATTCGAACCTTGCCTTGACGACCTACTACCAGGCGGGCTCGGTGATGAAGCTCGCCACGATCTCCGGCGCCCTGCAACAGCACCTCATCACGCCGAACGAGACCTTCACCGTCCCCGACCAGGTCAACGTGGGCGGCTCGGAGTTCCAAGACGCCGACTACCACCCGACCGAGCAGCTCAGCGTCTCGCAGATCCTTGCTCAGTCCTCCAACGTCGGCACGATCGGGATCGCCGCCAGGCTCGGCCCCACCCTCCTCTACCACTACCTGCGGGACCTCGGCTACGGCCAGTACACGAGCCTCAACTGGCCCGCCGAGACGCCGGGTGCGCTCCCGAAGCCGGGCACGAGCGACTGGTGGGGGTCCTCGATGGGCACGATCCCGATCGGCACGGGTGAGGCCGTCACGGCGATGCAGGTCCTCGACGCCTACAACGCCGTGGCCAACGGCGGAGTGTTCATCCCGCCAAGGCTCGTGCAGGCGACGGTCAGCGCCAACGGCACCGAGCACGTCCTGCCGTACGCTCGGACCCATCGTGTCCTCGACACCTCGACGGTCCAAGAGCTGCTACCGATGCTCGAGCTCGTCACCGCCGCCGGGACGGCGACGGCCGCCCAGGTGCCGGGCTACACCGTGGCCGGCAAGACCGGGACTGCTCAGATCCCGCTCGATGGTGGCTACGAGGCGGGTGGGTGGATGGCGACGTTCGTCGGTTTCGTGCCGGCACAGGCGCCCCAGTTGACGGCGATCGTCGTGCTCAATCACCCGGACGAGTACTACGGCGGCGTCGAGTCGGCTCCCGTGTTCTCCACGATCATGCGCTACGCGCTCCCGCATTTCGGCATCTCGCCCCCTTCGGCGACCCCTGGGCAACCGTGATCCAGGGCGGCATGTCGCTCGCTGACGTGGTCGCCCGTGTGCGCCCGCTCTCGGTAATCGGAGAGCCGGGAGGCGTGGTGGTCACCGACGTGCAGTACGACCACCGCCTGGTGCGTCCGGGGGACCTCTTCTGCTGCCTCCGAGGGGAGCACGCGGACGGCCATCAGTTCGCCGACGACGCGCTGGCCGCGGGCGCCGTGGCCTTCCTGTGCGAGCGACCGCTCAACGGTCCCGCCTCGCGGGCGGTCCAACTCGTGGTCGAGACTGGGCAGTCGCGGCCGGCGATGGCAGAGGCCGCCTGCAAGATCCAGCAGGACCCGGCGTCGAAGCTCCGCACCGTCGGCGTGACAGGCACGAACGGGAAGACGACGACGACGTACCTGCTTCGCACCGTGCTCGAGGCCGAAGGCTGGCCCACCCTGGTGATCGGTACGCTCGGCGGTGCGCGCACCACCCCAGAGTCTCCAGATCTGCAACGACAGTTCGCGGGTGCCGTCGCCCGCGGTCAGCAGGCGGTCGCGCTCGAGGTCACGTCGCACGCGCTGGTGCAGCACCGCGTGGACGGATACACCCACGATGTCGCCGTGTTCACGAACCTGAGCCAGGACCACCTCGACTTCCACGTGACGATGGAGCGGTACTTCGAGGCGAAGTCCATCCTCTTTCAGCCCGAGCACGCCCGCACCGGTGTGGTGAATGTCGACGACCCGTATGGCCAGCGTCTCATGGCGATCGCCGGCATCCCGGTGACCGGCTTCGGGCTGGCCGATGCCACTGAGCTGGACATGGGCCTCGAAGGCACCCGCTTCGTCCTCGACCACCAACCCGTCCGACTGCACCTGACCGGTGAGCCCAACGTCCGCAATGCCATCGCGGCGGCAGCGGCAGCCCGCGCACTCGGCGTCAGCGCCGCCACCGTGGCCGAGGGGCTCTCGGCTGCCACCGGTGTTCCGGGCCGATTCGAGCGCGTCGCCAACGAGCTCGGTCTCCCGGTCATCGTCGACTACGCCCACACGCCGTCGGCACTGCAGGACGCCCTCGGCGCCATCCGGCTCCTGGCCGCCGACGGCAGGCTCATCGTGGTGTTCGGGGCCGGTGGCGACCGCGACCGCGAGAAGCGCCCCCTCATGGGCAGCGCCGCCACCCAGCTTGCCGACGTGGCGATCCTGACGTCCGACAACCCGCGGCACGAGGACCCGCTGGTCATCATCGACGAGGTGAAAGCCGGTTGCGACGGGCCTGCCGAGCTGCTGGTCGAGGCCGACCGGCGGCGGGCGATCGGCCTCGCTCTCCGCTTGGCACAACCCGGGGACGTCGTCGTCGTGGCCGGCAAGGGACACGAACGGACCCAGCAGATCGGCGACGAGATGACAGAGTTCGACGACCGGGTGGTCGTCGCCTCCGAGGCGGCGCGGCTGGCGGCGGTGCCATGATCTCGCTCTTCTCAGCCGGTGGCGTGGCGATCCTGGTCGCCGTCTTCGGGACACCGTTGCTCCTTCGCTGGTTGATCCGCTGGCGGATCGGCCAGCACGTGCGCGACGACGGCCCGGCGCAGCACGCCGTCAAACAGGGGACGCCGACCATGGGCGGGATCGCCATGCTCGTGGCCATCCTGGCCGGCTACGTGCTCGGCCACGTCGGTACCGGCTACGCGTTCACGGCGTCAGGGTGGCTCGTGGTGCTCGCCATCATCGGGACCGGTCTCGTCGGCGCCGCCGACGACTGGCTGAAGGTGAGCCGCCAGCGGAGCCTCGGGCTCAACAAACGGGCGAAGTTCGGGCTGCAGGCGGCAGTCGCGGTGGGCTTTGCGCTGGGTGCCCTCTACTGGGCCGGGGTCAACACGACGCTGTCGTTCACCCGCTACGACCTGCCAGGCATCCAGCTCGGCAAGCTGGGCTGGGCCATCTGGGCCGTGCTCATCATCGTCGGAACGTCCAACGCGGTGAACCTCACCGACGGCCTCGACGGCCTGGCGGCCGGTGCCTCGACGTTCGCCTTCTCCTGCTTCGCCGTCATCGGCTACTGGCAGATCCGCCACGTATCGATCTACCACTTGACCGTTGCCCACGCGCTCGATCTCGCCATCATCGCCATGGCGTCGGCCGGGGCATGTGTCGGCTTTCTATGGTGGAACGCCGCTCCGGCCCGCATCATCATGGGCGACACCGGATCGCTCGCGCTGGGTACCGGTATCGCCTGCATCGCGCTGTCCATGAACCTGCAACTGCTGCTCCCCGTCATCGGCGGGCTGTTCGTGATCGAGACACTCTCGGTGGTCGTGCAGGTGGTGAGCTTTCGGGTGTTCGGCCGGCGGGTGCTGCGCATGGCCCCCCTTCACCACCACTTCGAATTGGTGGGCTGGCCCGAGACGACGGTGACGGTCCGCTTCTGGATCTTCTCGGGGCTGTGCACGGCGCTCGGGCTTGGCCTGTTCTACGCCGACTTCATCTCGGTGACCCGCTGACATGGCTCCTCCTGTGGCCACCGCCACCCCCCCGGCTCGCCCGGCTCGCCCGGGCCACACGGGCCACACCGGCCACCCGGGCCGGCGATCGGGAGTCGGCGGTCCCAGCACCACGGCCACCGGCGGCGCCCGACGGCCCCTCGCGGGTCGTGGCACCCGGTCCGGTCCGGTGGCAAGCGTTCGGCCCGGCGTGCGGGTGCGTCAGCCTGTCCTGAAAGCCGTTCCGACGCGCGAGGCGGCGCCAGGGCCGAGCACCGGCGTGCGCCGGGCAACGGTCCGCCAGAGCTCCCTCGAGTTCCGGGTGATGCTGCTCGCCGTCGCGGGCCTCTCACTCATCGGCCTCCCGATGGTGCTGTCGGCGTCCGCCGTGCCGTCGGTTCTCTCCGGGTCGTCGCCGTACTCGATGTTCGAGCGGCAATGCATGTTCATGGCGGGTGCCCTTGTCGCAGGCGTCATCGCGTCCCGTGTGCCGATGAGGACGATGCGCCGCTTCCGGTTCCTCCTTCCGTTCGGCGTCATGGCCTTGCTCGTGGCCGTCATCGTGCCGGGGGTCGGGCAGAACGCCGGTGGCTCGGCGCGATGGATCGCTCTCGGCCCGATCCAGTTGCAGCCATCCGAGCTGATGAAGATCTCGATCGTCGTGTTCGCCGCCGACCTGCTGGCAAGGCGCGCCGAGCGGCCGGATCACTGGGCTGGCGTGGTCCGCCCGCTGCTGATCATGCTCGCGGTCGCCGCCGGCCTGATCATGGCGCAGCCTGACCTCGGGACGGCGATCGTCATCACGTGCATCACGTTCGTGATGATGTTCGCTGCCGGAATCCGCCTGCGAATCCTCGGCACCACGGCGGGCCTCGCCAGCGTCGGCTGCGGCTATTTCGCGCTGCATGCGGCGTACCGGCGTGATCGCCTGCTGTCGTTCGTCAACCCGTTCGCTCACGCCAGCGGCACGGGGTACCAGGTGGTGCAGTCGCTCTCGACCCTCGGCATGGGTGGCATCGGTGGGAACGGGATCGGTGGGTCGGCGACGACGTGGGGCTTTCTGCCGAACGCCCACACCGACTTCGTGTTCGCCGTGATCGGTGGCAATCTCGGCCTTCTCGGGTCGCTCAGCGTCATCGTCCTGTTCGCAGCGTTCGGCTGGGCCGGCCTGCGGATCGCAGCCAAGGAGACAGATCCCTTCGCCCACTACGCCGCCATTGGGATCACCTGCTGGATCGTGTGCCAGGCCGTCATCAACGTCGGCGGCGTGATCGACGCCCTCCCGGTCACCGGGATCCCGTTGCCGTTCATCTCCTACGGCGGTTCCGCGCTGGTCGTGGAGATGATCGGCGCCGGCTTGCTGCTCGGGATGGCTCGCCGCCAGCTCCCAGCCGGGTGATGAACTGCTTCGCCCTTCTCGCAGGCGGCGGGACCGGCGGCCACGTCCAGCCGGCGCTCGCCGTGGCCGAGGCCCTCGTGGCGCGCGGTCACGAGCGGTCCTCGATCCACTTCGTCGGGAGCGAGCGGGGGATGGAGGGCAAATTGGTACCTGAGGCGGGCTTTGAAGTGACGTTGCTCCCGGGCCGAGGGATCCAGCGACGCCTGACTGCAGAGAACCTGGGCGCAGTTGCCGGCATCGCCGAGGCATGCGCCCGGGCGATCGGCGTCGTGCGCCGCCGCCGCCCTGCCGTCGTGATCACCGTCGGTGGCTACGCCGGATTCCCTCCGTCACTGGCCGCACTCATCGAGCGCGTGCCAGTCGTGGTGGTCAGCTACGACGCCGTGCCGGGAGTCGCCAACCGGCTGATCGGGCGCTTCGCAAAGGCGAACGCCGTGGCGTTCCCCGGGACCGCGCTCCCTCGGTCGCGCGTGACCGGGCCACCGGTACGGGCGAACGTGCTCGCAGTGGACCGGAGCCCGGAAGGACGCCGCCAGGCCTGCGGTGACCTCGGTCTCGACCCCGGCCGGCTGATCGTGCTGGCCACGGGCGGATCGCTCGGCGCCCGGACGGTGAATCGGGCCGTCGTGGAGTGGTGCGCGCGCTCGATCGAGCGATCGGACCTCGACGTCTACCACGTCGCCGGCGACCGCAACCTCACCGACGTGCGTACCGCAGCACAAGCCGCCGGGCTGGGTGCGGGCGAGTCGGCGCTCGCGTACCAGTTGGTCGGCTTTGAGCAGCGGATGCCCTTGCTACTGGCTGCGTGCGACCTGGTGATCGGGCGGGCCGGGGCGTCGACTGTCGCCGAGTTGGCGGCGATCGGCGTGTCGAGTGTGCTCGTTCCACTCCCGGGTTCGCCCTCCGATCATCAGACGAAGAACGCCCAGGCCCTCGCCCGAGTCGGCGCATCCGTCATGGTCCCGGACGCCGAGTGCACGGGTCGCCGGCTTGCAGAGGTCGTGGAGCCCCTCCTGTCCGACCCGGCCCGCCGGGCCGAGATGAGCGAAGCGGCTGCCGCCTTGGGCCACCGGGACGCGGCGGATCAGATAGCCGTACTCGCTGAGTCCGTCGCCAGGCGGGCGGCGTGAGCGGCGCACCCGCCGCACCCGGCGCACCCGCCGCAGCCGGCGCACCCGCCGCACCCGGCGGGAGCGGCGCACCCGGCGCAGGCGGCGAAGCGGGTGCACCCGACGCCAGCGGCGCTGCACCCGAGGCAGCCGGTCCCGTGATCGACCTGTCCGTACCGCAGCGCATCCACGTCGTGGGCGCCGGCGGGGCTGGTATGAGCGCGATCGCCACGGTCTTGGCGGCGATGGGCCACGAGGTCACCGGGAGCGACTTGAAGGCGTCGAGCACGCTGCTGCGCTTGCAAGGCAGCGGCCTCGCAGTGCACGTGGGCCACGACCCTGCCTTTGTCGACGATGCCACGGCGCTGACTGTCTCGAGCGCCATCCCGCCGTCCAACGTCGAGGTCGCCGAAGCTCGCCGGCGAGACATCCCGGTGCTGTCGAGGGCCGACGTGCTGGCGACCATCGCCACGATGCGGCGCACGATCGCCGTGGCCGGCACCCACGGCAAGACGACGACGGCATCGATGCTGTCGCTCATCCTCATCGAAGCTGGCCTGAAGCCGAGCTTCATCATCGGCGGGGACTTGAACGACATCGGGACGAACGCGGCGTGGGACACCGGGGAGTGGTTGGTGGTGGAGGCCGACGAGAGCGACCGGACGTTCCTTCGGCTCTCGCCCGAAGTGGCGGTCGTGACGAGCATCGAGCCCGACCATCTCGAGACCTACGGCTCCTTCTCCGTCCTTAAGGACGCCTTCGCCTCATTCATGACGCAAGCCTCGGCCTGTGTCGTCTCGGCCGACGATGCCACTGCGTCGGCGCTGGCACCGCCGGAGGCCGCAACCTTCGGCCTCGATCCACGTGCCCGATTCCGGATCGCCGACGTGCACGTGGCTCGGAGCAGCGTCTCGTTCACGCTGTCCGACTCGGTGCCGGGAGGACGAGGCAGTCTCGGCGCGTTCCAGCTGGCGGTACCCGGCGAGTACAACGCCCGCAACGCCGCCGCTGCGGTGGTGGCCGCCGACGTTGTCGGTGTCGACGTCGAGGCCGCCCGGCGGGCGCTGGCGAGGTTCGCCGGTGTGGCGCGCCGGTTCGAGTTCCGTGGGGAGCGCAACGGCGTCACGTTCGTCGACGACTACGCCCACCTGCCCTCGGAGGTCAAGGCCTGCCTCGGCGCCGTTCTTGCCGGCGGCTATTCCCGAGTCGTGTGCGTGTTCCAGCCTCACCGCTACTCGCGGATGGCGGCGTTGGCACCGGACTTCGCCTCGGCCTTCGTGGACTGCGACGTCCTGTTCGTCACGGACATCTACTCCGCCGGCGAGGATCCTCGGCCCGGCGTGACCGGGCGGCTGATCGTCGACGCCGTGCTCGATGCCCAGCCGGATGCCAAGGCCATCTACACGGCCACCCATGAAGAACTCCTCTGGAACCTTCGGGGTGTGCTCCGGCCCGGCGACTGCTGCATCACATTGGAGGCGGGTGACCTGACGGGACTGCCGGACGAGCTGCTGTCGGACCAGTCGTGGTGAGGATGGCCGCGGATCTGGACCGGATCGGGGCGGCGCTGGGCGATCTCGCCCAGCGGAACGTGCCGATCGGGCCGCTCACGACCTACCGTGTCGGCGGGCCGGCCAGCGTCTTCTGCGACGTGGCATCGGAGGCGGACCTGCGGCGGGTGGCAGACGTGCTGTCGGGAGCAGGGTCCGACGTGCCACTGCTCGTGATCGGCAAGGGATCGAACCTTCTCGTCGCCGATGGCGGTTGGGAAGGTGTGTGCGTGCACCTCGGGGAGGGCTTCTCGGCGATCGACATCGACGGCGTCGACGTCGTCGCGGGCGGCGCCGTGGCCTATCCCGTCCTCGCACGCCGGACCGCCGCAGCCGGCCTCACGGGTATGGAGTGGGCGGTCGGAGTCCCGGGATCGGTGGGGGGGGCAGTGCGGATGAACGCCGGCGGTCACGGGGCAGCCACCCGAGATCGCCTGGTCCGCGCTCACCTCATCGACCTCGTGACGGGGGCCGACCGATGGCACTCCGTCGCCGAGCTCGATCTGAGCTACCGGCACTCGGCGGTGGGGCCCGGACAGGTCGTCGCCGCCGCCCAGTTCCGGCTCGAAGCCGGCGACGCTCGGGTCGCAGCCGAGCGCATCGCCGAGATCGTCCGCTGGCGCCGCGAGAACCAGCCGGGAGGCCAGAACGCCGGTTCGGTGTTCACCAACCCCCCTGGTGACAGTGCCGGCCGGCTCGTCGACGAAGCGGGCCTGAAGGGCTTTCGAATCGGGTCTGCGGCCGTCTCGGACAAGCACGCCAACTTCATCCAAGCCGATCCTGCCGGCTCAGCTGACGACGTCCGCAGGTTGGTCGTGGCGGTTCGTCGCGCGGTTGCCGAGCGGCTCGGCGTCGAGCTCGAGGTCGAGGTTCAGATGGTGGGGTGGGATCCATCACTCGAGAGAGCAGATCCGCCATGCTCGTAGGGCGATGGCGCACAGGCGAGGACGGCCGTGGGCGTGACTGATCCACGCATACAGGCTCGCCGGGTCGTCGTGGCCCGCCAGCAGGGTCGGCACCGGCGCTACCGGATCCTCGCCGGTCTTGTGATCGTCGGCCTCGTCGCCACCGGGGTCGCGCTCGTGCACTCGTCACTGTTCGGTGCTCGTCACGTGCAGATCATCGGGGCTCCCAACATCCCGACCTCGACCGTCATCGCGGCGGCCGGGTTGCGGGGCGATCCGCCGCTCATCGATTTGAGCGCTGCGTCGATCGCCTCGCGCATCGAGCGACTGCCCTGGGTGCTGACTGCCGACGTACGCATCGCCTGGCCGTCTACCGTCTCGATCCAGATCACCGAACGGATCCCCGTGGCCGCCGTTGCGGTGGCCGGCTCCGGAGGGTCGTACGCAACGTGCGACGTGACCGGTCGTGTCCTCGAGGTCGGGCCGCGCCCGGCGTCGCTGCCCGTGGTCGTCCCGATGGCGGGACTGCCGGGCTTGCCCGGAACTTCACTCCCGGCCACCGACCGCCCGCTGTTGGAGGTGGCCGCGTCGTTGCCGGAGTCGATGGTCCGCGAGACGACCGAGATCGCGAACTCCCCGGTCGGCGCCGTGGTGGTGCTCTCCGACCACATCACCGCGATCATCGGGGGCTCGAACTCGTTGCCGCAGAAGTTCGTATCGCTCGCCACGGTGCTCGCCCACGGCGCCCTTCGGGCGGTCAGTGCCATCGACCTGCGCGTGCCGGCGGCGCCCGTCTTGCTCCCCCGGGGATCGGGTCCTAGCGTTCCTGGTAACGTTTCTGGCTGAGCCGCGCGGTGTGGTCGGTGCCGGATGGGGCCGGCGTCTACCCAGGAGTCGCGTCGCATGGCCTCAATAGTCGACACAGCAGAGCTCAGGAACTGGGATAGGCAACGGTCGGGGGAGCTGCCTCACCCGCCGTGGTCTGGCCAGTGTTTGTTGTCCCGCCGGACCAGAGGAAAGAACGGAGCGCTCATGAGCAGCCCCGGGCAGAGTTTCATAGCCGTCATCAAAGTCGTCGGGATCGGCGGCGGTGGTGTCAACGCCGTGAACAGGATGATCGATGCCGGCCTACAGGGCGCCGAGTTCGTCGCCGTGAACACCGACGCTCAAGCGCTCTTGATGAGCGAGGCCGACATCAAGCTCGACATCGGGCGTTCACTTACGCGCGGTCTCGGTGCTGGCAGCGACCCGGAAGTCGGTCGCCAAGCCGCCGAGGAGCACCTCGAGGAGATCGAAGAGGTGCTGAAGGGCGCCGACATGGTCTTCATCACCGCAGGCAAGGGTGGTGGCACCGGCACCGGAGCGGCGCCGATCATCGCCGAGGTGGCCAAGGGCCTCGGTGCGCTCACGATCGGGGTTGTCACCCGGCCGTTCGCTTTCGAGGGGCGCCGGCGCTCGAACCAGGCTGAGCAGGGCATTCAGCAGTTGAAGGACAAGGTCGACACTCTCATCGTGATCCCCAACGAGCGACTGCTGGCGATCTCCGACGAGCGCACTTCGATCATCGACGCGTTCAAGATGGCAGACGAGGTGCTGCTGCAGGGCGTTCAGGGCATCACCGACCTCATCAACGTGCCGGGCCTCATCAACACGGACTTCGCGGATGTGAAGATGGTCATGTCCAACGCCGGTTCGGCCATCATGGGCATCGGGACCGGCTCCGGCGAGGGCCGTGCGGTCAACGCCGCCCGCCACGCCATCACCAGCCCGCTCCTCGAGGCCTCGATCGAGGGCGCCCGGGGCATCCTGTTGAACATCGCCGGCGGCAGTGACCTCACGTTGTTCGAGGTCAACGAGGCGGCCGCCATCATCCATGACGTCGCCCACCCGGATGCCAACATCATCTTCGGCAACGTCGTCGACGAGTCGCTCGGGGACCTGGTGCGCGTGACAGTGATCGCAGCGGGCTTCGATCGCTTCGACGAACTGGAAGAGCCACGTCGGGGAGGCCGTCCCGTCAGGACGGCCGGCCCGGCCAGTCGCCCGGCGGTGCGCCCCGGTCAGCGGGAGCCGCAGCGGGGCGAGGCGGGATCCGAGTACCTCCGGGAGTCTCCCGAGGGGCCCCGGTCTGACCCTCCGCTTCGCGGTGAAGGCCGCGAGGACCTGCCGAAGGTGTTCCCGTCGAGCGACGACCTCGACGACGAGCGCGACGTGTTCGCCGGTAGTGACGACGACATCGATCTCGACGACGACTTCGACGTCCCGTCGTTCCTGAAGTAGCACACCGGGCCCAATTGCCCGGCCGGCCGTCTCCCGAGACCCCCGTTTCACCTGGCACGTCTGAGATGTCTCCACCCACAGTGGCTACTGCGGCCGAGGTGCGCGAGCGGCTCGCCGCGGTCCGGGCCCGCATCCTGGCGGCTGGGGGCGATCCCGAGCGGATCACGGTGATCGGGGTGACAAAAGGCCACGGGCCCGAGGTGGCCCGCACTGCCGTCGAGGCCGGCTTGGACGAGCTCGGGGAGAACTATGCCAACGAGCTGCTGGCAAAGGCGGCTGTTCTGGCAGGTGACACCGATGGCACCCAGGGCGTCGGCCCTCGATGGCACTTCCTCGGAGCGATCCAGCGCAACAAAGTCGCTCGTCTTGCACCAGTCGTGGCGTGCTGGCAGGCCGTGTCACGTACCGAGGAAGCCGAGGCGATCGCACGCCGCTGCGACCGGCCGGAGATCTTCGTCGAAGTCAACATGTCCGGCACCGGTGGCTCTCAGAGCGTCGGTGAGCCCGGCGGTCGCGGAGGTTGCGACCCCACCGACGCTGAGCGCATCGTCGAGGGCGCCCGTGCCGCCGGATGCGTGGTGCGCGGTCTCATGACCGTGGCGCCGCTCGTGGAAGATGCCTCCATGGCCGAGGCCGCTGCGGAGACCTTTGGTACAGTCGCCACGCTCGCCGCGACACTCGGTCTCGGCGAGCTGTCCATGGGGATGTCGCACGACCTCGAACAGGCTGTCGCGGCCGGATCGACGATGATCCGGATCGGGACGGCACTGTTCGGGGAGCGGCCGGCCCGTCCATCCCCGCAAGCTCCGTCGCG
>JBEKLQ010000010.1:0-64066 GCA_050010115.1 Acidimicrobiales bacterium
CGTGTGTTCCCCGGCGAAGTGCAGCCTGCCGTGTTGCCGGCCCTGGATCCCGTTGAACCCCGTGTACTGGCCGACCTTCAGGTACGAGTAGGCGCCCTCGATGTGCGGGTCGCCCGATGACCAGGCGTAGAAGGCCTTCCCTGCGTACGCGGACGTCACACCCGGCCAGAACTGCTCGTAGCACGCCAAGTAGTCCCTCACCATCGCCTCCGGTGCCGGCCCGTAGTACGAGGACAGCTGGTACCGCCGGCCGATGTCAGCCCCGCCTGCGCCGCCGGGCAGCGCGATCAGGATCCCGTAGGGACCGGGCTGATCGATGGTCGTCTCCCACGAACCTTGCACGATCTCGTCGTTGTAGGTGTTGCCGGTCCAGTGCTCTGCGTTCCAGACCCGGCGGGAGAACTGCATCTGGATCTTCGAGTTCGAGCCGAGCGGCTCCTCCTGGATCGCCCGCAGCTGCGGCGCCGGCAGGTCGATGCGCGAGAGCTCGACATCGCGGAGTTTCGTGAACGGCAAGGCCAGCACGACTTGGTCGGCGACGATCTCGCGAGTGCCCGAGGCAGTGGTGAAGGTGCAGGCGTACCGCCCGTTGCCCCGGCTGGCGAGGGCAACGAGCTGGTGGCCGAGCTTCACGGTGCCGGCGGGTAGCCGCTCGACGAGCCCGGCGATCAACTGGTCATTGCCGCCACGGATGTGCCACTTCTCGTCCGTGCCGGACAGCTGCGGCTGGCTCTTCGGCTGGCGATCGCTGGGGACGCTGTCGTACGTACCGAGGAGGTACACGAGGTTGAGGGCGGACTGACCCTCCACCGGACCGCCGTACTCGTCGAGCAGGATCGCGACGCAGAGCCGGCCGAAGTCGGACTCGAGCCCCCCGGGCACGAACGCATCGATCCAATCGGTCGCGGGCATGGTGTCCCACTGCTTCGCCCGGGCCGTGCTCCGGTTGTACAGCGTCGGCCAGGGCGCCTGGCGCAAGGCGGCGTCGGCGAACAACTCGTAGGCCCACTCGTGCCACTCACGATTGAGCACCGCCTGCGACCAACCGCGGCCACCGAAACGGAACTGGTACTCGCTCCCATGGGTACCCACGGGGTACCGGTTGACGTTGTCGAGCGTCAGCCCGAACGCCGCGGCCAGTCCCCTCGTCTCGACGTGCTCAGTGGAAATGAACTCGGCATGCTCCTCCACGTACTGGCCCTGGTCGAAGTAGTCCCTCAGCGTGTACAGCCGACCGCCCGGCCGGTCCGCGTTGTACTCGTAGACTTCGCTGGCGATGCCGTGCTCCTGCCAGAGCCGGTAGGCGCAGCTGAGCCCTGCGATCCCCGAGCCGATGACGACGACGCGCTCGCTCACCCGGGGCTTGGGACTCGCCGGTTTGGCCGGTCGGGTGAGCCACCCGGGACTGAGTGCCCCAGCCCCGAGCGCCAGCCCACCCCCCAAGAAACCCCGCCGAGTCACCCCAACCGCCACCCCCACCTCGGGACGGCCGTCTGCCACGACCGTGCCAGAGGCCTCGTCGATGCTGCAACCGGTGCGGCGAGCGTACGAACTGGCGGCGCCGGCCGTCGCGAACGCCCGAGCAGCAGGTGACCTGTGGTGTCTCATGGCGGATCCCCCGTCCGCAAATTACAGTCCCTACCGGTGACCCGGCAGCGAGCCCATTCGAAAGCGCCGCGATCGGTCGCGCCGGTAGCCTTCCTGCTCGCCGCAACGCTCGGTGCCGTGACCGTCCTCACGACGACCGCTGCGACCGCCACGGCCGCTGCGACCGCTGCGACCGCTGCGACCGCCACGGCCGCCACGGCAACGATGCAAGCGGTCGCCCAGCAGCAGCGCGCCGATCCCACCGCCCTACGAGTCGGCTCGCAGACCCTGCAGCGATGCGCCACCTCACCTGCCGCTTACTGCGGCAGGCTGCAAGTCCCCCTGAATTGGGCCTCGCCCGGCGGCCCGGACATCTCCGTGTGCTTCCGGTGGTACCCGGCGACCGAGAGCGGGACACCGGCGGGGACGGTGCTCCCCGTCGAGGGCGGGCCCGGTTATCCATCGATCTTGTCGGTCGCGCCCGACGGCTACCGCGCCATGTACGGCGGCATCTTGCAGCACTACAACATGCTGGCGATCGACCTCCGGGGAACCGGGTGCTCAACCGTGCTCAGTTGCCCGAAGCTGCAGGAGTACACGGGCCCGTCCGGCACGCCGGCGTTCGCAGCCGTGGTCGGGACATGCGCCGACGCGTTGAATCACCGCTGGAAGGCGCCAGGCGGCAGCTACGTACACGCCTCCGATCTCTTCACGTCCGCGGCCGCCGTCCAGGACGTCGCCGCCGTGGTCAACGCGCTGGAGGTCAATCAGGTCGATCTGTACGGCGATTCCTACGGCTCGTGGTTCGCTCAGGTTCTCGTTGCCCGTTTCCCGTCCCTCGTACGCAGCGTCATACTCGACTCCACCTATCCGGTGCTCGCGCTCGACCCGTGGTACCGCATCACGATTGCCACGATGCCCCCCGACTTCGACACAGCGTGCTCGAGGAGCACAGCGTGTGCCGCCGTGGGTGGCTCCGCCTGGGATCGGATCGGGCAGCTGGCCGCCCGGCTCCGGTCAGCGCCGGTGTCCGGCGAGGTCCCGGGCCCGGGCGGCTCCCGCCAGCGGGTCACCATGGGCATCGAGGGGCTGGTCAACCTCGTCAGCGACGCCGCTGAGGATCCGTACATCTACCGGGAGATTGACGCCGCCGGCCGCTCCCTGCTCGACGACGACCAGGCAGCTCCGCTGCTCCGGCTCTATGCCCAGCGGCTCGCCTTTGACGAGGCGTACTTCGGTGTCCCGGTCGAGGAGTACTCCGTCGAGCTGTACATGGCGGTGTCCTGCCTGGACTACCCGCAGCTGTACCCGTTGTCCGCTCCCGACTCGGTCCGGGCCAAGGACCTCGCGGCTGCTGAGGCCACGCTCCCGCCGAGCACGTTTGCTCCGTTCACGACGGCTGAATGGCTGGCGATGGATCAGAACACGGAGAACTACACCGCCTGCCTGGACTGGCCCAAGCCGACCATCGCCGAGCCCCCGGTCACCACCTCAGAACCGCTGTTCCCGGCGAGCCTCCCGGTGCTGATCCTCGGCGGCGAGCTCGACACGTGGACCCCGCCGGCGGGCGTGGGTGAGGTGGAGGCGGAGATCGGCGGGGACACGCGCTTCGTGCAGCTGGCCAACGAGACGCACGTCGTCGGCGAGGCCGACCCCTACGGGTGTGCCACCTCCATCATCCAGGCGTTCGTGGCCGATCCCGCCGCCATCCAGAGCATGGACACGTCGTGCGCTGCCGCAGTCCCGAGCATCCGGGCGGTCGGCTCGTACCCGGACCAGTTGAGTGCCGTCCCGCCGCTCACGGTGACGTCCGGCGACACCACCGCCGCAACGCTCCAGCTCGCTGCGGCAGCCGTGCAGACCGCGGGCGATGCCGTCGCTCGTTACGAGTCGATCGGCTTGACGCGCGACTCGGGCTTGTACGGCGGCAAGGTCACGGCAATACGTCGGACTTTGACACTGACCGGTGACGAGCTGGTGCCCGGAGTCGGCGTCGCCGGGACCGTGACGGTCAAGGGCACGACCGTCACGGCCAAGTTGCAGGTGTCGACCTCAGGTGTTTCGACGGCATATGTGAAGGGTTCGTGGGCGCTGTACGGGGGTTCGGCGACGGCTGCGGTCACCGTGGCGAGCGGGAGCACGACGGCCTCGGGGACCATGCCGGCTCCCTGAGCCGGAATATTCCGGACCGCGCCGTTCAGCTCGACAACAACCAGTCGGGGCCGCTCCGGCCGTCGGTGACGGTGCTGACCCGCGAGCTGATTGAGACCATCGGTGCGCCGGAGGCCCACACGAGGATCGGCTGGGCAACCGATCGCTGGGCAACCAGCCGTTGGGCAACCAATCGCCGGGCGAGCAAGTAGCTGATAGCGGGGTGCGACGCCCGCGCGAGGAGGTACCGCTGGTGACGATCGGCCTCCTCACGCGGGTTCGCCTCCGACAGGCCCTCGCAGCCGGACTCGGGAACCAAGGGTCCTTCGGGCAGCGCAGAGAAGCGAGTCCGGCGTGCATCCTCGGTGTCCTCGCGCCAGGGATGCAGAGCATCCTCGGCCACCTCGAAGCCCAGCCATGCGCGAGCGGCCTCCCTCGCTGTCGCTCGCGCTTCGGACCCGCTCTCTGCGACATTTCGCGGCCCGGAGGCCTCGCCTGAGGGCGAGACCTCCGGAGCCGGTTCCGCCGGTGTTGCCTCAAGGGCCCCCCGAGCCGGCGGAGTAACTGGCACTCGGTTGCGCACGCCTCGTGATCGTGAGACGAGGTCCCGGATGCGGGTGACGAGGGTGGAGGAGTGGAGGGGTTTCTCGAAGAAGTCGTCGGCACCGATGGTCCGCACTTCCTCCTCGGTGCCCGTCTCGGCGAACGACGTCATGACGGCGATGCCGATGTCCGGCTGAGAACGCCGGGTGGCCCGTGCGAGCTCCATGCCGCTCTGGCCAGGAAGCCGGTAGTCCGCCAGCAGTACGTCGAAGCATTCGGACCCGAGCCGCTCGGTCGCCTGCTCGGCGTCCATCACCCACGCAGCGTCAAAACCATTGCGTGACAGCACCCGGGTGACGAAGAGGGCCGTGGACTCGTCGTCTTCGACGACGAGCACACGCCCAGCTCCTGCTTCCCTCGCGGCCATCGACTCCATGATGGGCGGTGCAGGTGAGAACCCGGGTCTCGTTCGGTTGCAATCCGGTAGCAAACCTCAGGCCCGGAACCGGTACCCGAAACCCCTCACGGTCTCCACCGGCCCGTCCCCCGATCCGGACCATCCCAGTTTGCGGCGGAGCCTGAGGACCGTGAACTTCACGCGGTCCGGCCCGGTCGCGGTCGGATCGCGCCAGGCGAGCTGCAGGATCTGCTCGGTGGAGAGCACGGCGCCGCGGTGGCGCAACAGCACCTCGAGCAGCCGGAACTCTGCCGGTGTGAGATCGACCTGGCGCCCGTTCGCCTGGACCCGGTGGGCGGCGATGTCGATCATCACTCCACCTTCATCGAACTTGAGGCCCGCCGCCGTCGTCGTCGCCGCCGTCGTCGCCGTCGGGCTGGCGCCGGCGGAGGCGCCGCCGCCGCGCCGCCGCAGGACCGCTTCCACGCGAGCGAGCAACTCCTGGTTCCCGAACGGCTTGGTGAGGTAGTCGTCGGCGCCGCCTCGCAGCCCTCGGACCTTGTCGCCCTCGGCGTCGCGGGCGCTCAGCATCAGGACCGGAGCTTCACTCAGCTCGCGGATGCGGTCGAGCAGCGTCCAGCCGTCCAGCGAGGGCAGCCCGATGTCGAGGATCACGACTTGGGGGGAAACGGCGTGAAACCGGCGCAACCCCTCGAGGCCGTCGGCCGTGACGATCACCTCGTACCCCGCCCGCCCGAGCAAGGTCGACAGTGCCAAGCCGATGTCCTCGTCGTCCTCGATGACGAGGATCGTGCCTCCGCTGGGCACCGGCCCAGTGGGGTTCCCGGCGCGCGCTCCGGTGTCGTCACTCATCAGCGGACTGCTCCTCGCCGGCGGCTGGGCGCGTGCCGAACGGCAGTGCCACGAGCGCGACGGTGCCTCCGGTGTCCGTGCTGGAGATGGTGATCTCCCCGCCGTGCAGCTGGGCGATCGCTCGCGCCACCGACAGGCCGAGCCCCGAGCCGGGGATGCGGGCCGCCCGGGCATTCGATGCGCGGTAGAAGCGCTCGAACAGCGACTCCCGCTCGGCCGCCGGCACACCGATACCCGTGTCGGCGACCGAGACGAACCAGTGGAGGTCGCCCGGCGTGGCTGACACCGTGATGCGCCCTCCCTCGGGCGTGTACTTGACGGCGTTGGACAAAAGGACGTCGAGCAACTGCGCGAGCCGCTGTGAGTCCCCGGTGAGGGGGAGGCCTTCGCCGAGGTCGGTTTCGATGGAGATGCGTTTTGGTTCGGCTTGCGGCGCGAATGTGGCGACCGATGCTTCGACGAGGCTCGGGATGTCGATCGGAGCCCAGTCCACCGGCAGCACGCCGGTCTCGGCCCGGTCGAGCAGCACGAGATCGTCGACCAGGCGCAGCAGGCGGTCGGCATTGCGCGTGATCACGTCGAGAAACTCCACCTGCTCGGAAGGTTCGTCCTTCCCCAGGCCATCGCGGAGCAGCTCGGTGAAGCTCAAGATCGAGGTGAGCGGTGTCCGCAGCTCGTGGGAGATCTCCGCCAGGAACGACGCCTTCACGCGGTCGAGCTCCACGAGCCTGCGGTTCTCCTCCCGCTGTAACGCCAGGAGCTGTGTCGACTCGGCCTCGGTACGGGCTTGGGCGGACACGTCCCGAAAGAGCCACACGTGACCCCTGTACTCGTGGTCCACGAAGATGGGGATGTAGTCCCGTTCGAGGACCCGACTGTCCGGCATGGCGATGCGGTCTCCGATCACTCGGCGCCGCTGCCGGAGGATCGCCGTCACCCGGTCGGGGTCCGGCGCACGCGTCGGATCACCAAAGCGCCTCGTCAGCTCCGAGCCCAGCTCCTCCAACGTTCGCCCCACGAGCTTGGCCGGCGGGCCTATAAGCTCGAACAGGTCCAGGAAGGCGTCATTCGTCAGCACGATTGCCCGGTTCGTGTCTTCCACGATGGCGGCGATGTGCAAGGAGCCGACAACGGTGCTGAGCCGCTCGTTGGCGTCGAGCAGGCGGATGCGGGCTTCTCGCTGCTCGGTCACGTCCTCGGAGCGGACCACGATCCCATGAACGATCGGATCGTCGGTGAGGTTGTCGGCGGTGTTCTGGAGGTACCGCCAGTCGCCGTCCCGGCCGCGGACCCGGAGCTCGAACGTCTCGCCAGGTGGCAGCTCGCCTGCGATGACCCGGCGCAGCGCCTCGAGAGCAACGGGCCCGTCGTTGGGATGGACGAGGGCGAAGACGCCCGTCGTCGGGTCGAAGTCCTCCTGGTAGCCGAGCTGTCGCCATGCTGCCGCGTTCGAGTAGCGCCAGGAGCCGTCGGCGTTGAGGACCGTGATGATGCTCGGGGAGCTGTCGAGCAGCGTGTCGACGAGCCGTTCGCCGGCGTGCATCAACATCGGGCTGGCAAAGGCGGTCGCGTCGGGGTCGTCGGTGTCGGCGTCGCTGACCACGATCCCGACGTAACCGGCGACGGTGCCGTCGGCCTTGATCTGGGGGAGCACGCGGGCCCGCAACGACACGGGCGTCGCGTCCGAGGTCGGCTCGGCCCCGGGCGGCGCCGGCACCCGTATGCGGAGGATGACCGCATCGCCGATACCTCGGCCGGCACCGGAAGCGTGTCGGCCACCGCGCAAGTCGTCCACCGGGATGTCGAGCGCTACGGAGTCACCGCCGCCGTCCTGCAGGTTCAGATCAGTCGCGTCGATGAGCCGCTGGTTGATGTACCAGCAGTGGCCGTCGGCGTCGGCGGCGAACATGCCGATCGGGACGAGTGCCGACATTGCCCCGAGGGCGTGGCGGACGAGATCCCGTTCGGCGTCGCCGCCTGCGAGCACCCGCGTCGCCTCCTCCTCAGTCGGCTTCCTCCGGAGCGTCGGCCGACGCGCCTTTTCCACGGGCGTCACCAAGCGGATCGTACCGGGTGGGGAGCCGGGTGAGCTGGGAGGCAGGACTTGACTTCACAACGACATCGGACTGACGCTTGACAGACTGCAAGTATGATGTCATTATGACGTCATGCTGCTGGCACCGATTGTCGAAGGCCTCGAGGAGGACTTGAAGCGGGCTGCCGCCATCGGGGGCGACGACACCCGTAGGGCGGCTGAGATCCTGGTCGAGTCCCTTGGCGCCGCCGTCCGGCTACGGATCCTGGATGCGGTGCAGCAGGCCGCCGACGAGTTGACGGCGTCACTGCCCGGTACCTCGGTCGAGGTGCACCTGCAGGGCCGCGACCCCGTCCTGTCGTTGTCGATCTCCTCGGCGAGCGGTGCCGGAGCGGAATCGGCTGAGCTCGGAGAGCCCGGTGACGAGGAGGTCGCCCGCATCACGCTGCGGCTTCCGGAGGGTCTCAAGGCTCAGATCGAGCGGGCGGCGTCCCGCGAGGGTGTCTCCGTGAACAGTTGGCTCGTCGACGCGGCCGCGCACGTACTGCGCATGCCGGCGGTGCCGAGGCGCGGGCCGAAGCGCATGACGGGTTTCGTACGGGGGTGATGCGGACGTGTGGATGATCACAGGTTCGGCGCCAACGCCGCCGACCGACGGCGGCCCTGACACGCCCTCGCCGCCACCGGCAGCAGTGATCCGGCACTTGCCATTGACGACATCTTCCAGCCCACATCAGGGAAAGGACATGAACGATGGATTGGACGTTCCCGGTCAGCGGTCCCATCGCGGCCCGGCTTGATCTCGCGGCAGGCAGCGTCGAAGTAGAGCTCGGTCCGACTGACGAGGCAAAGGTCCGCCTCACGCCGCTCGGACCCGACAGTGATCGCGCCCGGGAGCAGATCGAGCACGCAGAGGTCACCTGCGACGGCTCGCGCCTCGAGGTGAGTGTGCCCAAGCGTTGGCCGCGTGAGTCCCAGCTTCGTCTCAACGTCGTGCTGCCGGCGCGCTCCGCCGTGCGTGTGAAGACTGCGTCGGCCGACATCGCCTGTGCCGGGACGCTCGGAGTCTTCGAGGTCAAGACGGCGAGCGGCGACGTGTTCATCCAGGACGACTGCGACGACGCCGACATCAGCACGGCGAGCGGCGACATCCGGCTTGCCGGCGTCCTCGGTCAGGCAGAGATCCGGACCGCCAGTGGCGACGTGTTCACGCACGCGATCGGGGGCCAGTTGTCGATCACGACGGCGAGCGGCGACGTGCGGGCTGCGGCGGTCGCCCACGATGCGCGGATCCGCAGCGCATCGGGCGATGTCTCGATCGGCACTGCGTTCGAAGGCGATCTGACGGTCAACACCGCCTCCGGTGACGTGAAGATCGGCGTCGGCAGCGGAGTCGGCACTTGGCTCGATCTCGTCACCGTGTCGGGTACGACGCGCTGCACCTTGCCGACCGAGGGGGACGGCAAGCCTGCTGCCACCCTGCGGATCTCGTGCCACACGGTGAGTGGCGACATCCTCGTCCGCTCGGGCGACGCGTCCCCGGCTCGAGCCGGTGAAGACGCCGGCACCGGGCCGGCCGGCGACTCGGCGGGCGACTCGGTCGGGAGCGGCCCGGCGGCGACTCGGCCAGCCGGCGACTCGGCGGGCGGCCCGGTCGGGATCGGCTCGGCGGGCGGCCCGGTCGGGATCGGCGGTAACGACGACCTCGACGCCGGTGGAGCGAGCTCGTTCGCTAAGTCCGATTCGTGGGGGATGCCCGGCCAGTCGAGCGCGGTCTCGAGCGCAGCTGAGCTGTTGGGGGGCTTGGGCGCGGTCCTTGGCGACCTCAACCTCGAGCGGCTGGCGTCGTGGCGGGGGCAAGGGCTCCCGTGGCGGAGGCCGTAGGCGCCACCTACGGGTCCGAGCTCAGCGGCTGGCCGGCGACGTCGAGCGGGCTGAGCTCGACGGGACCCGCCGGCGCTTGTTTCGTGCCGACGCGCCCGGTGGCCAGGAAGCACCCGACAAGGATCAGCAAGAAACCCACGACCGTCGCCACCCCGACGCTCTCCCCGAGGACCGTCACCCCGAGAACCACCGCCACAACCGGGTTGACGTAGGTGATCACGGTCGCTCGCATCGCCCCGACCTCGCTGATGAGTGCGAAGAACACCATGAACGCGACCACCGTGCAGACCAGGGTCAGCGCCACGACTGACTCGATGACCGGGGCCGTGAGCGTCTTCGGCAGTTCTTGGAACGCAGCGATCGGGGCATAGACCACGGCGCACAAGGCCAGGGAGCCAGCCGCGACACCGACCGGCGGCGCGTCGGAGAGATAGCGCGCCACGACCCAAGGGCCGAGGGCGTACCCGACGACGACACCGCCGATCGAGACCGCCGCCCAGAGGTCGGCGCCCCCGACGGCGAAGCCCACGAGCAACGCCACCCCACCGAACCCCGTCGCCAGGCCGACGAGCCGACGCCGGTCGAGCCGGTCCGATCCGGTCAGCCATGCCAGGAGGGCGCCGACGAGCGGGACTGCCGCGATGAGGAGGCCCGAGAGCGAGCTCGGCAGCCGCTCCTCGGCGTGGAACAGCAGCCACCACGGACCGCCCATCTCCAGCGCCGTGTACAGGACCAACGGCCGCCAAGCCTTGAGCAGCGGTCGCAGCGCGCCGCGGACTGCGGCGATGGGCAGGAGGATCAGCGCCCCGCCGCCGGTGCGGAAGAGCACCAGCAGCGCCGGGTTCATCTCCCGTACCGACACTTTGATGAGCAGGTAGGGAATTCCCCAGATGACGCCGAGTGCCACGAATAGCACCCAGCCGCGACGCGTCATCGCCTTCATCCTGCCGGAATTCCGGGGCGGGTCCGGCCGTGCTCGGAGCTAACGTCGGGCGTCCTCACCAAGACGCGACCTGGAGGTTCCCATGACCGAGGAAGAGCGCGCCGTATCGGCTGACAACGGACGGCTCGCGCTCCCGGCGATCGTGGTGCACGGCGGGGCGGGGCGGTTCGACCGGGTGAGGACCGACGCACACGTCGAGCGCATCGGCGCCGGGCTCTCGGGCGCCCTCGATGCGGGCTGGGCTGTGCTCTCGGCGGGGGGCTCGGCCGTCGACGCCGTCGTCGAGGCCGTGGCCTACCTGGAGGACAGCGGTCGTTTCAACGCCGGCCGCGGCTCGGTCACGACCTCGGACGGGTCGGTCGAGTTCGACGCGAGCGTGATGAACGCGTCGACGGGTCGGGTCGGAGCGATCTGCGCGTCGACGTGGCCGGCCAACCCTGTGCGGGTTGCCCGCAAGGTGGCCGAGATCGGCGGCCCGCCTGATGGGCCGACGCTGCTGGCCGGAGCGGGCGCGGACTCTTTCGCCAGCGAGCAGGGCTTCCAGCCGATGACCCCGGCGATGCTGGCGTCGGCGACGGCGGAGACCGACGTCGGCGACGAGATCTCGTCGGAGGCCGGGACTGTCGGGGCGGTTGCCGTCGACGGCGACGGCCGTATCGCCGCGGCGACGAGCACCGGCGGTCGCGCTGGGCAGATGCGCGGGCGGGTTGGCGACTCACCGATCCCTGGAGCAGGGATCTGGGCGGCGTGCGACACCGCCGCCGTATCGGCTACGGGGGCTGGTGAGGCATTTGTGGTGGCGGGTTTCTCTCATCGAGTCGACTGGGAGATGCGAGCCGGCGCTGACCTCGACACTGCGATGGCGAGGGCGCTGGCTACCGTGGCCGGCTTCGGCGGCGACGGCGGCGGGATCGCTATCACGTCGGACGGCACGTTCTCGGCCAGCTTCAACTCAGCTGCTATGGCGCGGGGCTGGCGGGACGCCGGCGGCACCGTGACGCGGGTGTTCCCGACCGGCACCGGAAGCTAGGCCGGCCGCTGGCCGTCAGCCGTCGGCCGCTCAGCCCGCCCAAGCGAATTCAGCTGCGCGGCACCTTCGACCAGGGCAGGTCCTTGTCCGTACGGACGTCACCCGGCAACCCGAGTACGCGCTCGCCCAGGATGTTGCGCTGGATCTCCGACGTGCCGCCTTCGATCGAGTTCGCCCTCGCCCGGAGGAACATCTTCCGCCCTGATCCGGGTGGGCCCACCAGCCCGAGGTGCTCGCTCCGGCGCATCGTGTAGTCGTAGCCGACCAGAGCAGCTGCCCCCAGCAGGTCCACACACAGTTCGTAGATCCGCTTGTTGAGCTCGGCGAACTGGAGCTTGGCGATCGAGCCCTCCGGGCCCGGGTTGCCGGCGCGGCGGTTCGAGCCGGCCCGCAGGTTTGTGAGGCGCAGCGCCTCGGCCTCGATCCACAGCTGCGCGAGCCGATCCCGCTCCACGGCGGTCCTCGAGCCCGGCTCCTCCCGCCAGATCCGGAGGGCCTCGGCGATCGGCCCCGAGCCACGAGCCGGTGCGCCACTCCCGCCGATCGAGGTCCGCTCGTTCATGAGCGTGCTCATCGACACCCGCCAGCCATCGCCGACATCGCCCACCCGGTCGGCGTCGGGCACCCGCACATCGGTGAGGTACACCTCGTTGAACTCCGCCTCACCCGTCATCTGGCGGAGCGGCCGTACTTCCACGCCGGCCGAGGCCATGTCGAGGGCGAAGTAGGTGAGGCCTTTGTGCTTCGGCGCTTCGGGGTCGGTGCGGGTGACGAGCATGCCCCGCTGGGACACGTGGGCGAGCGTGTTCCAGACTTTCTGGCCCGTGACGACCCATTCGTCGCCGTCCCGCACTGCTCGTGTCGACAGCCCTGCGAGGTCTGAGCCGGCGCCAGGCTCGCTGAACAGCTGGCACCAGGAGTCCTCACCGGTGAACAGGCGCGGGAGCAGGCGGGCCTTGATCTCGTCGGAGCCGTGGGTGACGATGGTGGGCCCGGCCATCGCCAGGCCGAAGAATTCGAACAAGCCATGCGGCTTGGCACCCGCTTCGGCGAGGCGGCCGTCGACCACTCGTTGGAAGTGCGGCGGGAGCCCCAACCCACCCAAACCCTCCGGGAAGTGCACCCACGCCAACCCCATGTCGTACTGCTTGTGGCGGAAGGTGACCGGGTCGGTGGTCGCCGGATCGGCTTCGGCCAGCAGCGCCTCGATGCGCTCGTTGACGGTCGTGGACGGGCCGGCTGACGTCGCGGCGGCAGTGTCGGTCATGGTGACAGTCTGGCGCGTCCCACCGGCCGAGGCCTACTCGGCTCAGTTGACGAAGCGGCAGATGAGAGTTCCGAACAGCTCGGGGCGCCCGATCCGGTGGATCGCCCGGGAGTACCAGCGCGGGAACGCCACCGATCGCCCGGGGAAGTAGGTCTCGAAGACCGCCGGGTTCTCGAGATGCCGGATCTCCAACCCCGAGAAACCCACCTCGTCCCCCACCCGAGCCAGTGCCCTCACGGAATTGGCTCGGTACGCCACCGAGAAATGGGCGACGTGGTCGTGCTCGTGCCCGGTGTGGCGGGCGCGGGTAGCTCGGAGCAACCGGTCCTCGACACCGAGAGCCATCGAGGCCTTGGCGGCGACACCGAAGTAGTGCCACAGGTTCGGGGTGACGACGAAGAGCGAGCCTCCGGGTCGCAGGCACTCTCGTGCCGCCCGGAAGAAGGCGACGGGATCGGTCACGTGCTCGACGACGTAGACGGCGAGGGCGAGATCGAACGCCGGCTTGCCGGCGTGGCCGGCGCGCTCGGCTGCGAACGCCTCGACGGTGGTCTGGTGCCACTCGTCGAGACCGCCGTCGGCTGAGCCTCGGGCTGAGCCGACCTGATCGGGGTCGATCCCGACGTAGCGGCCCACGAGCGGGCGGACACGTGCCCGGTAGTCGTCGTCGCCATCGCCGGCACCGATGTCCAGCAGCGAGTCGGCTCCCGTGGCGACCTCGGCCACCCATCGGGCGAGCACGTCGTACTGGTCGTCGGAAGCGGGGAGCATCTCGCTGTGGACAGCGAGGCGGTCAGATCGAACAGGACGGCTCACCGGATCAGGCTACGAGGACCGCCGGCTCGGCGCGGCGGCGTAGCCTGCGGCTATGGAGAACGTGGTGCTCACGACAGGTGCGACATCGGGCATCGGCCTCGCGACGGCCGTTGAGATGGCTAAGCGAGGCTGGTGCTCGGTCGGCTCGGCTCGGTCGGACGCGAAGGCCGAACTGCTCCGCCAGGCTGCAGCCGAGGCGGGTGTCGAGGTCGACACGGTCCTGTTCGACGTTGCCGACGCAGCCGCCTGCGAGCGGGCGATCACCGAGGTGGTCGCTCGGCATGGCCGACTCGACGGTCTCGTCAACAACGCCGGCTACTCCGCCACCGGCGCAATCGAGGAGGTCAGCGACGACGAGGCGCGGGCCCTGCTGGAGACGATGGTGATCGCTCCGGCCCGCCTCGCCCGGCTTGCCTTGCCGGTCATGCGGCTGTCTGGCGGTGGCACGATCGTCAACATCTCGTCCATCTACGGCAGGGTCACCACACCGTTGTCGGGCTGGTACCAGGCCGCCAAGCATGCCCTCGAAGGTTGGTCCGACGCCCTGCGCATGGAGGTGGCGGCCGAGGGAATTCGTGTGGTGTTGGTGGAACCGGGTGGTTTCAAGACGAACATCTGGGAGGAGTTCGATCGCGACACCGACGGGCGCGAGGGGTCCCGGTACGAGGCGGCGTACAAGCGGGCACGCCAGACGATCGGGCTGTCCGCTCCGTTCATGGGTCGGCCCGAGTCGTGCGCCGGCGTAATTGCTCACGCGCTCGAGACACGCTCGCCCCGGGCGCGCTATCTCGTCGGCGCCGACGCCTTCGTGATCGCGGCAGTGTCGCAGGTCGCCCCGACCAGTGTGATCGATCGGATCAGCCGGATCGTCATCGGCCTGTAGCGGGGGCCCGCCCCCGGGAGGGGCGGGCCCCGTTCGTGTCATCGGCGTGCCAGTCGCCTCACCGGCAACCGGCGAGCTCCGGTCGGGTCAGGCGTGAGCCCACGTGATCGAGAAGGCGTTGCCGGCGCTGTCGAGCACCGACGGCGCCGCCCGGGTCACGCCCTTGCTCGTCACCATGGTGATCTCGTGCGGGCCGCTCTTGCCTGTGAACGAGGAGATGGGCTCGTCGGAACCGCCGGCTGCGGCGACGCAGTTCGTGAAGCCCACGGTGCCGAAGTTGGCGAGCTTGGCGAGCGAGGCACCGACCTCGGGCGATTCGGCGATCCACTCCGCCGACTCCTGCTTCAGCGACGCGCTACCGGTCTTGACCTTGGTGAAGGTCCAGCCGCGGCTGCTCTTCAGGCTCAGCGTGAAGCTGCTGCCGGACACCGAGACTTCGGCAGTGAGCGTGTCGCCCGCCTGTACCGGGTACTTCGACGGCGAGAGGTTGACCGATGCTGCCGGGTACATCTCCCACCAGGCGTAGTACGTGGGGGCCGTGCCGTCGCAGTCCGAGTCGGACCCGAGCTGCTCGACGGAATTCGAGTTGTAGCCGTCGATGCCAACCCAGAAGGACGAGTACTTTGTGCCTTTGCCTTTGCAGGTGGCGGTCGGCTGCACCCAGGTGCCCTGGACATCGGTGAACTTGGCAGAGCCTTCGACGCCATAGCCGGACCAGTTGCTGGAAGCCACCGAGTTGTGGAACACCTTCAGATGCGCCTCCGTGTTCACCATGCCGTGGACGGCTTGAGCGGCCGTCACAGCCACCGTCCCCCCCTGCACCAGCGCGCACACGGCGGCCACGCCGGCGAGACGAACGAGCTTGTTCATGTATCCCCTCTTCGTTGAGCGATACGGGGCGGTCCCCCCGAGAAGCCGAGAAATCTACCGGCCGGAGAGCACTTCAACAAGTTGTAATGGCTCTTTCGGCTACAAGGATTGCAGGTGGGTCGTCAGCCAGCTCAAGCGGTCGAGGACGAGCAGGATGCCATAGCCCGCCATGCAGGCCGTGGCGACGGCCATGATCGCCCCGACATGACGCCGCATGAACGCCAGGGCTCCCGCCAGCCGGCCGAACGCCAGGCTCACGGCCAGGCACGGCAGGCCGAGCCCGAGCGAGTAGGCGATGAGGAGCCCGGTGGCATGCGCGATGTTGGAGCCTGACGCCGCCAGCGCCAGCACCGAAGCGAGCACGGGTGTCGCGCACGGGGTCCAGCCGAACCCGAACGCCGCGCCGGCCACCGGTGCGGCGAACGGTCCCAGCTTCGACAGGTTGGGGTGAAAGCGTGCTTCGCGCCCGAGGCCCGGCAGGCGGAGCAGCACTCCGGCTGCCAGGACCGCCGCCATCACGAGCACGACGGCTCCCGAGATGCGGGTCAGCAACTGCTTGTCGTGGGTGATGGTCTGGCCGACCATGGTGGCGGACAGGCCGACCAGGACGAACACCACCGAGAAACCCGCCACGAACAGCCCCGTGTCCCGTGCCACCCGCCCGAGGTGGCCGCGTGTCTCGGTGACCGTGGTGATGTCGGTCCCGGTGACGACCGACAGCACCACAGGCAAGATTGGCAGCACGCAAGGTGAGACGAACGACAACAGCCCGCCTCCGAACGCGGCGAGATAGCCGACACCGACGACTGCCGTTGTTTGCATTGTGGACCAATCCTGCCCGGTGGGGCTTCGATGTTCAAAGCCGGCACTAGGTTCGTGGTCGCCATGTCCGGAGCTGCTGTGCCCTCAGGTCGCGTTCGGTTCGGGTGGCGCTTCCGGCTGCTCGTCGTGCTGGCCGTGGCGATCACGGCGTTCGCGGTGCTCGGCATCGTCCAGACACTGCACTACTCGTCGGCGAAGACGGGGGTGTCGCAGGACCAGCTGGGTTTCTTCAAGCCGAAGTCGGCAACGCCGGTGGCGTTCTCGTTGCCGCAGCTCACCGCCGCCTCCAAGGCTTCGGAGACGACGCTGTCGGAGCTGGTCGGCAAGCCGGTCGTGCTGAACCTGTGGGCGAGCTACTGCACTGTCTGCAAGAGCGAGACCCCCGCCCTCACCGCAGTCGCCCGCAGCATCGGCGACCGGGTCACATTCGTCGGGATCGATTCGGCCGACGAGCGTGGGCCTGCCCTGGCGTTCGAGCACAAATACCCGACGGTGTACCCGCAGCTGTTCGATCCTGGCGCGATCGTCGCCGATGGCTACGGCGTGCCGGGCCTGCCGGTGACGGTGTTCATCTCGGCGGCGGGCAAGGTCGTCGGCGAGAACGTGGGTGCGCTCACCGTGGCCAGCCTGCGCCACGACCTGTCGACCCTCTTCGGGCAGTGAGCATATCTAACTTTTAATAGCCGAGAATAGGCTAACTTCTATTCTTGTATAGCATTGGGTATACTGCTGCAGTGGATCCCGTTCGGAACCCGTACAGCCCTGGAGCCGGCACACGGCCGCCGGCGCTCGTAGGGCGGGATCGCGAGATCGAGGCCATGGACGTGGCGCTGCAGCGGCTCCTGCTCGGCCGGGACGGGCGCAGTCAGATGCTGACCGGGCTACGCGGGGTCGGCAAGACGGTGCTGCTGAACGAGTTCGAGCTGCTGGCGGATGCTCGGGGCTACTTCCACGAGCACGTCGAGGTGGCCGAGGACGGGGTGCTGGCGCCGGCGTTGGTGGCGGCATTCCGGCGTGTGTTGATGACGATGGACGCCAAGCGCCGGATCGGCGATCGGGTGCGGCGAGCGCTCGGGATCCTGAAGGCCTTCAGCCTCCAGTTGCCGGGTGGTTTCGAGCTCAATCTCGACGTGGACGCCGTGCCCGGGCCTGCAGACTCCGGTGACCTCGCCAGTGATCTCGCCGCGCTGTTCGTCGAGCTCGGGGAGGTCGCTCGGGACCACGGGGCCGGGGTCTTCCTCACGATCGACGAGCTTCACTACGTCGACCTCGGCACGTTGTCGGCACTCGTCGTCGGCCTCCACCGTGCCACGCAGCTACGGCTGCCCATCACCGTCGCGGGGGCCGGTCTGCCGTCGCTCGCGATCGTGACCGGGGAGGCCAAGACGTACGCCGAGCGGCTGTTCACCTTCCCTCAGATCGGGTCGCTGCCCGAGGACCTGGCAGCTGAGGCGCTGGCAACTCCTGCGCTCGACGAAGGTGTGGTCTGGGCCGGCGCCGCCCTCGGCAAGGTGCTCGAGGTGACCCGCTGCTTCCCGTACTTCCTGCAGGAGTTCGGCAAGTCGGCCTGGGACGTGAGCGAAGGCCCGGACGAGATCAGCCTGGACGACGTACAGCGTTCGTTGGCGTTGGCGGTGGCGGAGTTGGACGACGGTTTCTTCCGGGTGCGGACGGGGCAGACGAGCGCCGGCGAGCGGATCTACCTGCGGGCCATGGCCGAGCTCGGACCGGGACCGGTGCGGACCGGCGAGGTGGCGGCGTTGTTGGGCACGCGGACGAACTCGTTGGCGCCGACGAGGGACAATCTGATCAAGCGGGCGGTCTGCTACTCGCCCCGCTGGGGTGAGATCGACTTCACGGTCCCGATGTTCGACGACTACATGAAGCGCTTGATGCCGGAGCTGCCGGAGCTGGCGAGGCTGCCGAGGCGACGACCGGCGCCAGGTGGCGTGTGAGCTGAGCGGCCTCAGGCGTGCTGCCATGCGCGTGGAGCGGCCTCAGGCGTGCTGCCATGCGCGTGGAGCGGCCTCAGGCGTGTTGCCAGGTCGCGCGGAAGCCGTTCCCCGTGCGGTCCAATGCCGAGACGCTGGCATAGGTGATGCCTCCTGCGCTCTCGGTCACCGCGGCGTTGAGCCAGTTGCTGCCCGTGATGGTGCCCGAGTGCCCGGCGGTGTCGGTCACACTTGCTCCCCTGAAGCCCATCGTCCCGTAGTCGGCCAGGGGAAAGAAGGAGCTACCGCCGAACTCACCGACGTCCTCGGCGATGACATCGGCCGAGCTGCGGTCGCACGTGATGTCGGATGCGCACTGCTCGTGCTCGGTGAACGATCGGCCCGTCGTGATGTCCTTCACGGAGATCACGAAGGTGGTTGTGGCCGGCTTGTAGGTCACTCTGGCGGTGATCTTGTTTCCCGCACTGATGCTGAACACGGTCGTGATCGCGTTGGTCGGGAACATCTCCCACCACGTTGCGTACTGCGGCACGCCATTGACACATTCGGCCGATGAGCCGCCCTGTTCGACCGTGTCGTTCCACCAGCCGTCCAGTCCGACCCAGAACACCGTCCAGGCATTTGGCTGTGGGCATGTCACAGCTGGCTGCACCCAGGTCGCCTTCACCACGTTGAAGTCCGTGCCTTCGTCGGAGGCGTAGGTGATGTAGCCGTCCCAGTTGCGTGACGTGAACTGCGCGCTTGAGCCCCTGACTCCCGCACGCAACGCGGTCTGGCGTGCTGGTCCCGCGGAACCGGCAGCCCGTGCGTCAGGCGCCATCCGGGTGGCGACCTTCGCGGCGCCGGCGGCCGACGCCTGAGGAGCCATGCCGGCAAGCGCCATGACGACCAGCAAGGCGCTGCCCGCCAGGCCGGCTCGCATCCGCGTCCCCACTGCGCGCACGTGCCCAGGCCCCGACTTGCGCTGCTTGCGCTGCACGCGTCCATGCTCTGGCATCGACGACCTCCCCCCCCAGGTGGCATCTCGTGCGGCAGATCGTAACAGTCCCGTCCGCATGCGAGAAGTGGCGCTCACGGTCGCGTCGGCTTCCTCGCGTCGATGAGGAATCGAGTGGCATGTGCCACGAACGCCCCGTCTCCGCCAGCTGATTCCGGTCGGTGGGCGAGGGGGGACTTGAACCCCCACGTCCTTGCGGACACAGGAACCTGAATCCTGCGCGTCTGCCAATTCCGCCACTCGCCCGACTCGGGAGAACGATAGCCGCTGTGGCGCGGTCCTCTCACCAGGACCGACTGCCAACGGCGGCCGACTCGCGGCCGGTATCCTCATGCTGGGATGGGACTCCAGGAGTTTGAGCGCCGCCTAGAGCGCCTCGTCGAGGGCGCATTCGCTAAGGCATTTCGCGGTCAGCTTCAGCCGGTGGAGCTCGGCCGCCGTTTGACGCGGGAGATGGACCTCCACCGCAACGTCGGCATGCGTGGCCTGAACGCCCCGAACCACTTCGACGTGTACTTGGCGACGGATGACTATGAGCGGTTCGAGAGTTTCGGCGACGTGCTCAACCGTGAGCTGGTCGAGGCGGTCCGGGAGCATGCAGGCCGGGAGCGCTACCAATTCCTCGGCCCCATCGAGATCGTGATCCACGAAGACCCTGACCTGCAGGCCAGCGTCTTCGCGATCGAAAGCGAGATGAACGCCGGCTCGGGCGGCCCCACGGATTGGCTCGTGATGCCCGACGGGCGCCGTGTCGGGATCGCCGACGAGATCGTGACGATCGGTCGGTTGCCCGAATGCGCTGTGGCGCTGGACGACCCGAACGTGTCGCGTCGGCACGCCCAGATCCGGAGAGAGGGCGGCCAGGTGGTGGTCGTCGACCTCGGTTCGACCAATGGCACGAAGGTGAACGGCGTCTCGGTCCGCCAGCAACAGTTGGCACCAGGGGACACGATCACCGTTGGGAGCACGACGTTGAGGTTCGAGCCCGCCTAGCCGGCGGTGACACCCATGCCGCACTCGCTGCTGCACCTTCTCCGCTACTTCTTGCTGGGGACGCTCTGGCTGTTCTTCCTCTACGCGTCCCGGATGGTCTTCGTCGAGATTCGCCGGTCTCGAAGTGAGAGGGTGGCGACTCCACCACCCACGCCGCTCGGTGCTGACCGCACCGTGCCGCTCCGGCTGAGGGTCGTTGATCCGCCGCAACGGCGCGGCCGCGTATTCGAGCTCGGCGAGGAGGTCACCGTCGGCCGGTCGCCGGGGTGCGCCGTGTCGCTCGAAGACGATACGTTCACCTCGCAGGTACACGCGCGCGTGTTCCGGCGCAACGGCGAGCTCTGGCTCGAGGACCTCGGCTCCACGAACGGCACGTGGCTCAACAACGAGAAGGTGACCGGCCTGGAACGTCTGCAGCGTGGCGATCGGGTGAAGGTTGGCAGCACGATCCTCGAGGTGGCACGGTGACACGGTGACACGCGTGTCGCTCACCGGGGCCTCGGGTCTGCTGGCGGGGGTCGTGGCCGGATGACCCGGCTCCGGGGTGCTGCTGAGACCCACACCGGTTACGTACGGTCGATCAACCAGGATCTAGCGCTCGTCAGTGGCGATCTCGTGGCGGTGGCCGACGGCATGGGCGGTCACCTTGGCGGTGAGGTGGCGGCCCGGACCGCGATCGAAGAGTTGCTCGAGGCGTACATCGGCGACCGGACCGGCGAGGGCCTGGAGCACGCCGCCCGTCATGCCAACCGGGCGATCTGGAGGAAGAGCCGGGTCGATCGGAAGCTTCACGGGATGGGGACGACGCTCACGGCTGCTGCGCTTGTCAGGGGTGGACCCGGGGACACGGGGCCTGCCCGCTTGGTCCTCGTCAACGTCGGTGACTCCCGGGCCTACGTCTTCGAACGCGGGACGCACACGCTTCGGCAACTGACCGAGGACCACTCTGTCGTGGAGGAGATGGTCCGCCAAGGGGAGCTCACCCACGAGGAAGCCGCCGTCCACCCTCACAGGCACGTGCTGACGCGTGCGCTCGGGATCGACGCCGAGGTGGCCCTCGACATCTGGGAGCTGACCCCCGACGTCGACAGCCGTTACCTGTTGTGCAGCGACGGTCTGACCAACGAAGTTGCCGATGCCGAGATCGCCGGCGTCCTCGCCGCTGCATCCGAACCGAGGGAAGCCGCACGCGAGCTCGTCGGCCGGGCGCTCGGCCACGGCGGCATGGACAACGTCACCGTCGTCGTGGTGGACATCGTGGACGGCGACGGTGACCCGGCCGAGGTTCCCGTCGAACTGGTGCCACCTCGTGCGCCGAGACCTGAAGTACCGGTGAGAGATCACGTGGACATCACCGAGGTGATCCCGGTCTCGAGACGGGGCCGGCAGCCGGAAGATGGTGCCAGTCCAGCGCCCGGCTCCGGGAGCAGTGCCGCGCCCGTCCCAGCGCTCGATCTGCTCGACCCTGCGGCAGGCTCCGCCCTCGACGACCCACCCGACCTGCTCGACCCTGCGGCAGGCTCCGCGCTCGACGACCCACCCGAGGGACCGGGCGCGGCGGCGCAACTTCAGCGGACCATCGATGATGTCGGCGACGCCGCTGTTGCAGCCGCAGTAGGAGCAGGTGGCCTCGCGGCCGACCCTCCTGGGGAGCTCGACGATCGCCCGAAGCCCCGCCCGACCCACCGCCGTGGCCGGAGCATGACAGTACGCCAGAAGCCGACTCCCCCCTCCATCGATGGTTCGATCGGCCCGGGTCCGGGAGCCGGTGGTATCGCCGGCTCCGGCGCCCTGACCGGTTCGCATGGTCGACCGCTCCTACTCGTGCCCGACCGGCGCCGCACCGCCAACAGGGACCGCATCGTCACGTTCCGGGTGGCTGTGTTCGTCATCCTGCTCGCCGGGATGTTCGCCGGGACCGCCGGTGTCGTCATCTGGTTCGATCAGTCGTCGTACTACGTCGGGATGCACGGGAATGTGGTCGCCATCTACGAGGGCCGCCCAGGCGGGCTGCTCTGGTTCAAACCGCAGCTCATCGAGACGAGTCCGGTGAAGCGGAGCGACCTGTTGCCCTCCAGCATCGCGACCTTGCAGGTCGGGATCAGTGAGTCGTCCCTGAGGGCTGCCGAGGCCGTGGTGGCACGGCTCAAGAACGAGAAGGCGAACGCGCTGGCGGCCGTCACGACCACGACGCCGGCAACCACGACGTCGGCAACCACCACGACGACGACCAGTGCGGCAACGACGACCTCCATCTTCGCCGCGACCGTGCCTCCCATCACTTCGACGACCCTGCCGGCGCCTACCACCACGACGACCACGCAGCCGAAGCAGACGACGACCACCCAGCCGAAGCAGACGACGACCACCCGCCCGCCTCACCACTCGGGCTCGGGCGGCCCCCCCACGACCACGCCGTCCAACACGACCAAGGGTGCCTGACCTGTGAACAGGCGGGTCCGGGTGGTGGGTGAGGTGCTGTTGGTGTGTTTCTTCCTGCTGTTGCTACAGCTCGGCAACATCCAGATCCGGCAAGCGTCCGCCCTCCGCAAGAACCAGCTGAACAACGTGTCCAAGCCGAGCCCGTACTTCCAGCCGCGAGGTGAGATCCTCTCGGCGGACGGTAAGGTGCTCACCTACTCCAAGGCGGTCGCCGACCCCTATCACTACCTGCGCGTGTACCCCGCTGCCACGGCGCAGATGTTCTCCGGCATCACCGGCTACTACGCCACCGCCGTGCAGGCGTCCCCGTTCGGGATCGAGGCGTACTACGACTCGTACCTCCGGCAGCACGAGACGCCGATCCGATCGCTGCACGATCTGTTGACCCAGCACCTGGAGACCGACGACGTTGTCCTCACGGCGTCCGAACACCTGCAGGCGGTCGCCATGCAAGCGCTCGACTCCGCCACAGCCAACAACGGCGGAGCGGTCATCGCGCTGGACCCCCGCAACGGGGACATCCTGGCGATGTACAGCGCTCCGACCTACAACCCGAACTTGCTGGCCGCGCACGACCCTCGGACGGTCAACCAGATCGCCAACGACTTCAACTCGCGACCGAGCCAGCTCAACCCGTTCTTCAACAACGCGATCAGAGCGCTGCACCCGCCTGGCTCGACGTTCAAGGTTGTGACCACGTCATCGATATTCGACCACAAGCCATCGATCGCCACCCAGCAGTTTCCAGTGGAGTCGACCTACGAGTTCCCGAATTCCGGCTCACCTCCCCAGCTGTTGCACAACTACGACTCGGAGCCCTGCGGCGGTGACCTTGCCGAGGTCCTGGCGTTCTCGTGCGACACGTCCTATAGCCAGATCGGCGACGAGCTCGGCTCCGCCAGCCTGGCGGCAGAGGCTCAAGCCTTCGGTTTCAACAGCGTCCCGCCGATAGACCTGCCGGGAGCGGCGGCTTCGGTCTTCCCGCCTCCGTCGAGCATCACCGCTTCGTCGTACCTCGGATACTCCGCCATCGGGCAGTTCGACGACGACGCCACCCTGTTGCAGATGGCGCTCCTGGCCTCTGCGATCGCCGACGACGGCACGATCATGGCGCCGCATCTGGTCAGCAAGGTCGTCGGGAGCGACGGCAGCGACGAGTTCGTCTACCAGCCTCACGCGTGGCGACAAGCCACCTCAGCAGCCACCGCCACGAAGGTCCGCCAGCTGATGACCGGCGTGACGACGATGTCGGGAGCGACGGCCGACCAGCTCTTCCAGGGCTACTACTCGAGCGGGTTCCCGACGGCTGCGGCGAAGACCGGGACGGCCGAGCCGGCGGCGAACGTGTGCGGCACGTACAACTGGCTGATCGCTCTGGCGCCAGCCGGGCCGGGCCAGACTCCTTCGGTGGTGGTGGCGGCGATGGTCCCGGTCTTGAGCTCGGTCGCCTGCAGCATCAACCCGACGGGCGCGAGCATCGCGGGTCCTGTGGCGCTCCCGGTCCTCGAGGCAGCACTCCAACAACAAGGGGCAGGATGATGCCGGGACGGGTGCGGGCCGCTCGCCGTGGGCTGACGAATAGGCTCAAGCCGGAATGACGTTGAACCTCCCGCCGAACGTGGACGCTCCGCCTCCCATCTACAACGGTCGCTACGAGCTGCGCAGCCAGGTCGCACGTGGTGGTACCGCTCAGGTGTACCAGGCCCGCGACCTGTTGCTCGATCGGCCTGTCGCGTTGAAAGTGCTGTTCCCGGAGCTGTCGAGCGACAGCTCGTTCGTCGAGCGGTTCCGCCGGGAGGCACAGGCTGCGGCGAACCTGTCGCACCCGAACATCGTCCCGGTATTCGACTGGGGCGAGTCCGAGCGCACGTACTTCATCGTCATGGAGTACGTCGACGGCGATCCGCTCTCGGCGATCATCCGTGGTCAGGCACCGTTGCCCCCGATGAGGGCGGCGGCGATCGCCGCCGACATCGCCAAGGCCCTGAGCTACGCACACCGCCACGGAGTCGTACACCGCGACGTCAAGCCGGGCAACGTCCTCATCACCCGAGACGGTCAGGTGAAGGTGGCCGACTTCGGCATCGCCCGGGCGGTCGGTGCCGACGAGAACGTCACCCAGACGGGCCTCGTCATGGGTACGGCGACGTACTTCTCCCCCGAGCAAGCCCAGGGGCTCGGCGTCGACGGCCGGAGCGACGTCTACTCGCTCGGCGTCGTGATCTACGAGATGGTCACCGGCCGGGCGCCCTTCCTGGCGGACACTCCGGTCGCCATCGCCTACAAACACGTGTCGGAGATGCCGATACCTCCGAGAGAGATCGAGCCCCGGGTCCCGGTCGCTCTGGAGGCCGTCATTCTCCGGGCAATGGCCAAGAACCCCGCCGACCGGTATGCGACGGCGGAGGATCTGCACGCTGATCTGCAGCGTTTCATGCAGGGGACGCCGGTGCTGGCCACCGAGTCTGCGGGGCTGCTTACCGAGGCGATCAGCACGACCCCGGCGACGACCATGCTCCAGGCTCCGGCAAGCGCTACCACGACCCTTGTGGCCGCCGGTGCTGGCGGTGCGGGAACGGCGGCGACTGGCGCGCAGGCCGTCGAGCCGGCTGCGGGGTCGACCCCGTCGAAGCCGGCCATGCCCAAGCGCCGCTGGATCCCCTGGACCGTAGCGGGGCTTCTCCTCCTCGCTGCACTCGTGCCGCTCGTCAACTACGGCGCCCACCAGCTGGGTTACTTCGGTGCGCCGGGTTACTTCGTCATGCCGAGAGTCGCGCCCGAGCCTCTCGGGGTCGCGCTCCAACAGCTCTCCAAGGACGGCCTCAAGCCGACAGCCCAGGTTCAGATCAGCACCATCCCGAAGGACACGGTGCTGTACACCGTCCCCGGCAACGGCGCCCAGGTGCGGAAGGGTCAGAAGGTCACCGTCGTCTACTCGGGCGGCCCCGCCAAGGTACAGGTGCCCAGTGTGATCGAGGACCCCGAATCGGAAGCAGAAGCGGTGTTGAGGAAAGCTGGCTTCATTCCCGCCATCAAGCCCGAGACCCTGAAGGTCGGCCAGACGCCCGGCATCGTCGCGTATCAGGATCCTCAGCCCAACACCCTGGAGCTGCCCGGGACCACCGTGACACTGACGGTGCCGCTCGGTCCAGCGCAGGTGACAGTGCCGAAGGGGCTCGTCGGGAAGCCGCTCAATACCGTCGAGACGGATCTGCGCAACGCCGACCTGCAGGTCGGGATTACACCGGGCGTGCTCTCCTCCCTTCCGATCGGCGATGTGACCGCCACGAACCCGGCATCGGGGCAGCAGGCGAACGCCGGAACTTCGGTCACGATCTTCGTCTCGATCGGGCCTGGCGTGACCGTGCCGAACGTGAAGGGATTGAACGTCACTGCCGCCGAGGCCCAGATCATCAGGGCCGGCCTCACCTGGGTGCTGCAGACGACCCCGAGCAGTCAGGCTCAGTACGACATCGTGTTGAACGAGACGCCGGCTGGTCTCACGCAAGTCAAGGCGGGATCGCAGGTCACCCTGCTGGTCGGGGCCGGGCCGACTACCACCAGTACGACCACCACTTCGACGACCACTACCACTACCACGACGACGACGACGACCACGACCACGACCACGCCGAAGCCCTAGCCACGGCCTGAGGACGCTCAGCCGGCGGTGGCGTCAGCCAACCGCAGCCCGGTCGCCGGCTCGCAGGAAGTTAGCCAGCAGGTCCTTGCCGGCTTGCCCGGTGAGGATGGATTCGGGGTGGAACTGCACACCTTCGACGGGCAACTCCCGGTGGCGCAACCCCATGACGAGGCCGTCCGCAGTCCGGGCCGTCACCTCGAGGCACGCCGGGACGGACGAGGCGTCGACTACGAGTGAGTGGTATCGCGTCGCCCGGAGCGGGTTGGGGAGCCCGGTGAACACGCCGAGGCCGTCGTGGTTGATGTCCGACGTCTTGCCGTGCACGATCTCGCCCGCCCCGACGATCTCGCCACCGAAGACCTCGCCGATGCACTGGTGCCCGAGGCAGACGCCGAGCACGGGTATGCCCGCGGCCCCAAGAGTGGCGATCGCTTCGTTGCTGATGCCGGCGCCGGCCGGACGGCCAGGTCCCGGCGAGACGAGCAAACGGTCCGGCGCGAGGGCGGCGAGCCCGTCGACGTCGAGGTCGTCGTTTCTCACGACCACGGGCTCGGCTCCCAGCTCACCGAGGTACTGCACGAGGTTGTAGACGAAACTGTCGTAGTTGTCGATGACCACGACGCGCGCACCCATGCGCACTGAGGCTATCGGCCGGGTCACCCGACCACCTCCCGCTGCTCCGGAGCGGCTGGTCCCGCGGCCGCTCTGGCGCACCGCCTCGCCGGCAGGCCCTATCCTGCAGCCCGTGCCAGATACGAGCTCCGGCGACAGCGAGCCCCCCGTCTCCTCCCCAGATACCCCGGACGCCGACGCGCCCGCCGCCGGGGAAGTCAACGAGGTCGAGGACGTCGAGGACCTCAAGGAAGTCAAAGCGCCCTCGGCGACCAAAGGACCTACGGCGCCCTCGGCGACCAAAGGACCTACGGCGCCTGCGGCGACCAAAGGACCTACGGCGCCTGCGGCGACCAAAGGACCCAAGGCCACCAATCAGGCCACGGCGTCTGGCCGGGCGACGCCCAAGGGCGGCTCCCCCCGAGCGCAGGCTCCCAAGCCCGGGCGCTACACACCTCCGATCCCGAAGCAGGTGAGGAGGAGCCCGTCATGGTACCCCTACGTGCTGCTGACCTTCCTGATCGGGGGGCTGCTGATGATCGTGCTGAACTACATCCACGTCCTCCCGGGCGGGACCAACAACTGGTACCTGCTCGGCGGGATCGCCTTCATCGTCACCGGGCTCTTCATGGCGACGCGCTACCACTGAGCAACCCCGGCACGAACATGCAATTGGCTGGCAGCCCGGTCAGATGTGACCCGGACCACCAGCCAGTTGGCTGTTGAGTGAGCCGGCACCGAGCCGGCTCTCGACTAGAGGCGCTCGATGATCGTGGCGTTGGCGAGCCCGCCACCCTCGCACATCGTCTGGAGGCCGTAGCGCCCACCTGTCCGCTCGAGCTCGTTGAGGAGCGTGGCCATCAGCTTCGCACCGGAGGCGCCGAGCGGGTGGCCGAGGGCGATGGCGCCGCCGTTCACGTTCACCCGGTCCATGTCCGGGTGGAGCTCCTTCGCCCATGCGAGCACGACAGACGCGAACGCCTCGTTGATCTCGACGAGATCGATGTCCTCGATGGAGAGTTTCGTGCGCCCGAGGATCTTCTGGGTCGCCGGAATGGGGCCGCTGAGCATGCTCACGGGGTCGACGCCCACGACCGTGAAACCCACGAAGCGCGCCCTCGGCCGCAACCCCAGCTCGGCTGCCCGCTCCTCGGACATGACGAGTACCGCAGACGCGCCGTCGGTGATCTGGGACGAGTTCCCTGCCGTGATCTTGCCGTCCGGCTTGAACGCAGGCTTCAGGTTGGCGAGCGTCTCTGCCGTGGTGCCGGGACGGATACCTTCGTCGATCGAGAGCGTGTCGGGGGTCACGTTGCCGTCGGCATCCTTGACAGCGATCGACACGATCTCGCGCTCGAATCGCCCTTCGGAGGTCGCCCGCGCCGCCTTCTGCTGGCTGGCGGCCCCGAAGGCGTCGAGCTCCTCACGGCTCAGGTTCCACTGGTCAGCGATCATCTCGGCCGAGATGCCCTGCCCCACGAGGCCCCCGACGGGCTCGTAGCGGACCCGCACCGTCGGTCCGAACGGGAAACCCACCCCGCTCCCGATCGAAGCCCCCATCGGTACTCGAGTCATGGTCTCGACGCCGGCGGCGATGGCGACGTCGTACGCACCGGCCATGACCCCCTGGGCCACGAAGTGCAGCGCCTGCTGGGACGAGCCGCACTGGCGGTCGACCGTGGTGGCAGGCACGGACTCGGGCCACCCAGCGGCGAGAACGGCGTTGCGGCCGACGTTGAGGGCCTGATCGCCAACCTGCATCACACAGCCCATGACCACGTCGTCGACGAGTGCGGGGTCGAGGTCGTTGCGCTCGGCGAGCGCCTTCAGTGCCTCAGCGGCCAGGTCGGCGGGATGCCAGCCGGACAGCTTGCCGTTGCGCTTGCCTCCCGGCGTGCGCACGGCATCGACGATGACAGCATTGGGCATCCCTGGTCTCCTCTGGGACTCCTGCGGCCGGAAGCGGCTCGCTCTTGATGGGTTGTACCGGTCCTTTTACAGGACAGGGCGCAAGTGACACACACAAACTGACGTGTCAGTCAAGAGAGTAGCGGGCGCGTGCTTGGCATACCACCGGGCAGGGAGCGGTACGGTGACCGATGTGGCCAAAGACATGACACGGTGGTTGGGGGACGGCGGGATGGCGATCCTGGGTGCGATCGGCGTGTCGTTCGACGACTACGGCATCGAGGACGACGATGATGCCGGTTGGGCCACGGCGATCTGGGAGCCCACCGCGCTGGCGTGCAACCCGCACGGCACGGTGCAAGCCGGCGTTCACTCGGTGGTCCTCGATGCCGCTATGAATTTCGCCGTGAACGCAGGGCTCAAGGGCCGCGACCGGACGAAGGCCACGATCGAGATGAAGACCGAGACGGTCCGGACGGCTGGCGTCGGCGACCGGCTCGCAGTGCGCGGCGCCGTGGTGCGTGAGACCCGCCAGATCGCGTTCGCCGAAGCCCGCATCGAGAACGCCGAGGCCCAGCTGATCAGCCGGTCGACGGGGACGTTCTTACTGCACCGCACCGTCTGATCCGGATCGCTCGGGCCGGGTGACCGCGAGGCCACGAGGCCGCGAGGCCGCGAGGCCGCAAGGCCGCGAGGCCGGCCGTCGCTCCGGTAGAGGCTCAGGCCGTGGCGCGGTCGGCCGCCTCCGGCAAGCGCCGGGCGCGCACCGACACGAGCTCGGTGACCGCTCTGTCGACGAGGCCCGGCAGGACGAGCCGGCCGCCGCCGGCCCGACCGATGACACGACCTGGCACGCCCGCCGAGCTCGCAGCCCCAATCAACGCCTCGGGTTGGCTCGTGCAGACGAGGACACGTGACGGCGCCTCGCTGAACAGCCCGTCCACGGTCCAGCGCTCGTCGATCGATGCCCCGATGCCGGACACGCAGCACAGCTCTGCCAGGCAGAGGGCCAGCCCGCCGTCGCTGACGTCGTGCAGCCCGGAGATCGGGATGGAGGCCTCGCCGGCGCACGTCTCGGCGATGAGCCGCCGTACGAGCTCGCACAGCGCCCGGTGCCGGCCGAAGTCGAGCGCGGGCAGATCGCCACCGTCGAGCCCGTGCAGCTCTGCGGCCCAGCGCGAGCCGCCGAGCGACACCGGGCCGGCCGCAGCGCCGTCGGGGGCACCAGCAGCGCCAGCAGCACCAGCAGCGCCAGCGGCGGAGAAGCCAGCGGGGCCCGGCCCGCCGAGCAGAACGATCGCGTCGCCGTCCGCCATCGAGATGCCAGGTGGTCGAGTCTCGAGGCGCTCGATCAGGCCGACGAGGCCGACCACCGGCGTCGGGTCGATGTCGACGCCGGCACTCTCGTTGTAGAGCGACACGTTGCCGCCGACGACCGGCACTCCGAACGCCAGGCACGCCTCGGCCATCCCGTCGATCGACTCCGACAGCTGCCACATGACCTCGGGGTGCTCCGGGTTGCCGAAGTTCAGGCAGTCCACAACGGCGACGGGCTCCGCCCCTGCACACGAGACGTTGAGGACCGCCTCGGCAACCGTGAGCGCAGTGCCCTGTCTCGGGGAGACGGCGCACCACGACGGGTTGGCGTCGCAGGTGAGCGCCAGCGCTTTCCCCGTCCAGTTCACGCCCGGTCCGGCGAGGCGGAGCACGGTCGCGTCGGCAACGCCAGGCGGGACGACCGTGTTCAAGAACAGCTGATGGTCGTACTGCCGGAACACGAACGAAGGGTCGTACAGGAGTGCCAGCAAGTCGCTCGCCGCATCGGTCGCCGCCACCACCTCGGCTACCGAGCCATTCCCTGCCGATCGATCTCCTGCCGGCACGGGTGCGGCCAGCGGACGGCGGTACAGCGGCGCTCCGTCCGCCAGCGAGGACGCCGGCATGTCCGCGACCACCTGGCCGGCACCGGGGGGACCGTCGCTCACCACGAGACGCCCGACACCGTCCGGGCCGGCTTGGACCACCGAACCGATCACCGTCGCCCGCACCTCGTGCCGGGCGCAGGTGGCCAGCACCGAGTCGATCGACGACGGCTCGACGATCGCCAGCATCCGCTCCTGGCTCTCGCTCGTCATGATCTCGACAGGCGACATGCCGGGCTCCCGCAGCGGTACGGCGGAGGCGTCCACGACCATCCCGAGGCCGCCGCGGGCGGCGGTTTCCGATGTTGCGCAGGCGAGTCCGGCGCCGCCCAGATCCTGGATGCCCACGACGAGCCTTTGGTCGAGAAGGTCGAGCGAGGCCTCGATGAGGCGTTTCTCTTCGAACGGGTCGCCGACTTGGACGCTCGGTCGTTTGGCGCTCTCCTCATCCCCGAAACCCGCCGATGCCAATACACTCACGCCCCCGATGCCGTCACGGCCCGTGAGGGACCCGAGGAGGACCACGAGGTTGCCGACTCCGGTTGCCGATGCGAGCACGAGCCGTTCGATCGGGAGCACGCCGAGGCAGAAGACGTTGACAAGCGGGTTGCCCTGGTAGCAACGAGCGAACGTGAGCTGGCCGCCGACGGTCGGAACGCCGACAGAGTTCCCATAGCCGGAGATGCCGCGCACGACGCCGTCGAAGATGAACCGGCTCCTCGGGTCTGCGAGCGGGCCGAAGAACAGCGGGTCCATCAGTGCTATTGGCCGCGCACCCATCGTAAAGACGTCGCGCAAGATGCCGCCGACACCCGTGGCGGCGCCCTGGTATGGCTCGATGGCCGAAGGGTGGTTGTGGCTCTCGATCCGTAACGCGATGGCGATCCCATCACCCACGTCCACCACTCCGGCGTTCTCGCCGGGACCAACCAGCACGCGCTCGCCCGCCGAGGGGAGCCGGCGCAAATGAACGCGGGACGACTTGTACGAGCAATGCTCGCTCCACATGACCGAATACATCGCAAGCTCGACCGCAGTGGGCTCGCGACCGAGCGCGTCCAGGATCATCTGGTACTCGTCATCGGTAAGGCCAAGGCTGCGGTGCAGCCCGCCCGGAGTTGCCATCGCCGTATGAGAATCGTGAGAATTGTCTGTGTCCATCACCCGACGCCGTTCGTGCCGCAGCAAACCGAAGTGGCTGCCACTAGTTGCTCGGTTCCGCCGGCGGCGGTCGGTGGTTTGCATGACGAGTCAATTCGTACGACACTTGTTGTATGCCCCCACGTAAAAGACAGACCAAGACCAAGACAACGCTCAGCAGCGAGCACAAAGATGCTCTGGCCGAGGGTCGGCGCCAAGGCAATGCTGTGCGCCGCTATCTCGTCGCGCTGCAGGAGAACAAGCCTCGGCGTGGACGCCAGGTGAGCAACGAGTCGCTCGTCCAGCGGCGTGCCGAGATCGACGCCAAGATGGCTTCGGCCGACCCGCTGCAGAGGGCTCACCTCATCCAGCAGCGCCGCAACCTCGAGCGCCGTCTGGCTACCGCCGACGAGACGGAGGAAGTCGACCTGGAATCTCTCGAGGAAGCCTTTGTGATGGTTGCCGCCGAGTACGGCGATCGGAAAGGGATCGAGTACAAGACCTGGCGTGAGGTCGGCGTTCCCGCCGACGTGCTGGCTCGCGCCGGCATTCACTGGAGCCGCCGCTCCTAATCGCCTGCAGGCCTGCCAGCGGGTGCGGTGGCCGACATCGCCGCTTCATCCGCTGCAGCCTGGAGGAACGATTGCAGCAACACTTGCCCGTCGACCGAGCCGGTCAGGTGGCTGCACGCGCGTTCCGGATGTGGCATCAGACCGACGACATTACCCGTCTTGCTCGATACGGCCGCCACGGCTCCCATCGAGCCGTTCGGGTTCGACACGTAGCGCAGCGGGATACGACCGCCTGCCTCGAGTTCACGCAACATCGCGACGCTGCACGTGTAGTTGCCCTCGAAGTGGTTGATGGGGAGTTTCAGTCGCTGGCCGACTGAGGCACCAGCGGTCAACACCGACGAGATGGAGACGACCTCGCACTCGACGACGTCACACATGAACCGGAGCCCGGCATTCCGTAGCAGCGCTCCCGGGAGCAGATGCGCTTCGGTGAGGACCTGGAAGCCGTTGCAGATGCCGAGCACCGGCAACCCTGCCTCAGCCGCCTCGCGGACGGCGTCCATCACGGGCGAGAACCGAGCGATAGCGCCACAACGTAGGTAGTCGCCGTGGGCGAAGCCCCCGGGTACGACGATGGCGTCGAAGCCATCGAGCGACTTCGTGGTATGCCACACGAGCTCGGCGGTGGCTCCGAGGCTCGACAGCGCTTCCACCGCATCGTGCTCGCAATTCGAGCCCGGGAACACGACGACTGCGACGTTCACCTGTCGTTCAGCGGTCACGCGCTCACCTCGATGGGACTGACGGTCACGTCGGCGCGCTGGATGACGGGGTTGGCGAGCAGCCGATGGGACAGATCCTCGGCAACCGACCGCGCCTCGCCGGGGTCGTCAGCGTCGACGACGAAGTGGAAGATCCGGCCGGCGCTCAGCTCGGCGATCCGGTCGAAGCCCAAGAGTGGTAGCGCTCGCTCGATCGTGGCGGCCTCCGGATCGGAGATGCCTGGCAGCGCGCTCACCTCGACCACGACGGCGAACTTCATGACGCCGCCCCCCACCAGTCGCTCAACGACCGGCCGCTGATCTGCTCGTAGGCCGATACGTAGCGCTCACGGGTGGCGCTGATCACCTCAGGGGGGATCGGTGGCGCCGCCGACGCCTTGTCCCAGCCGGTCGACTCCGCCCAGTCGCGCACGGGCTGCTTGTCGAACGACGGTGGTGCCGCCCCCGGCTCCCACGCGTCAGCCGGCCAGAAACGGCTCGAGTCCGGCGTCATCACCTCGTCGCAGATGGTGAGCCCGGTGTCGATGAAACCGAGCTCGAACTTCGTGTCGGCGATGACGATGCCGCGCTCGAGCGCCCGGGCAGCTCCACGTGTGTAGGCCGCCAGGCATATCTCCCGCGCTCGCTCGGCCGCCTCCGCCCCGATGAGCTTCACAGCGTCGGTGAAGGTGATGTTCTCGTCGTGGCCGACCGCTGCTTTCGTCGACGGGGTGAAGACCGGCTCTGGGAGCCGCTCTGACTCGCGCAGGCCTGGCGGGAGCGGCGTGCCGTGCATGGTGCCAGTGGACCGGTACTCCTTCCACGCCGACCCCGAGAGGTAGCCGCGCACGATGCACTCGAGCGGCAGCATCTCAGCCTTGCGGACGAGCATCGCTCGACCGGCGACTCCAGGGATGCCGGCCGCGCCATCGGGGAAACGGGCGGGATCCGTCGCCACGAGATGCGACGGCGCCACCTCGGCGAGCTCGTCGACCCAGAACGCCGTCATGGCCGTCAGCACGCGGCCTTTGTCCGGGATCGGCTCGGCGAACACGACGTCGAAGGCCGAGATACGGTCGGACGCCACCATCAGCAACAGGCCGGCGCCGGCATCGTAGACATCCCGGACCTTGCCGGAGTACACGTGCTGCAGGCTCACGGTCGGGTCTCCTCCGGTCGCCGGGATCGCTCGTTCATGCGTCGATCGCCGCCAGAGCGTCAATCGTGCGGTGCGAGTGCTCGAGCATCCGGGTGAGGTCGAAGGCGTCGTCGAGCATCCGGTCCACCCTGTCGCCGAGCGCAGCGACCACCTCCGGGTCCTTCTCCAGCACCTCCCGGAAGCCCACCCGCTCCTCCGCCACTCGCCTCGCGTCCCGTTGCACGATGCGGTACGCGCTGTCGCGGGTAAGGCCCGAGCGGACGAGCGCCAGCAGGACGGGCTGGGAGAAGACGAGTCCATGCGAGCCCTCGAGCAGGTTCTCCATCATGCGATCGGAGCGCACGAGCAGGCCGTCGATCAGCCGCGTCATGCGCCGGATGGCGTAGTACGTGGCGAGGCTGGCGTCCGGGAGGACGATCCGCTCGACCGAGCTGTGCGAGATGTCCCGCTCGTGCCACAGTGCCACGTCTTCCAGCCCGGCCATGAGGTAGCCACGCAGGACCCGGGCGAGGCCGCAGAGGCGTTCGGCGGTGATCGGGTTTCTCTTGTGGGGCATCGCGGAGGAGCCCTTCTGGCCGGCAGCGAAGGGCTCCTCGACCTCGCCGACCTCGGTTCGCTGCAGGTGACGGATCTCGGTCGCCAGCGACTCGATCGTCGTGCCGATGGCAGCGCAGGCATAGAGGTACTCGGCATGGCGGTCCCGGGCGATCACCTGTGTGGCGGGCACCGGCTCGAGCCCGAGCGCCGCGCACACGTGAGCTTCGACCTCGGGATCGATGTTGGAGTAGTTCCCGACAGCGCCTGACAGCTTCCCGACGGCGATCCGCCGGCGTGCCTGGCGCAAGCGCTCACGGTCACGGTCGGCCTGGAGGCAGGCGAGCGCCAACTTTGCACCGAACGTCGTCGGCTCGGCGTGCATCCCGTGGGTGCGGCCGACCGTCGGCGTCGAGGCATGCTCCAGTGCGCGGCGTCTCAAGGCGGCGACGAGCCCGTCGAGCGCCTCGCCGAGGAGGTCGGCTGCCTTCACGAGCGTTGCCGACAGCGCGGTGTCCACGATGTCCGAGGAGGTGAGGCCGTGGTGGATCCACGATCCCTCGGGCTGGCCGACGGCTTGCTGCACGACGTCGACGAAGGCGGCGACGTCGTGGTCAGTGATGCGCTCGCGCTCGGCAACCTGCTCGACGAAGGCGGCGTCGACCTCGGGCGCACGCTGGCGGCAAGCGGCCGCGTCCTCCAGCGGGATCACGCCCAGCTTCGCCCAGGCTTCGACAGCGAGCAGCTCGACTTCGAGCCACAGGCCGAATCGCGCTTCGTCGCTGAACAGCGCCGCCATCTCCGGCATGGAGTAGCGGGGGATCATGATCCCAACCTACCTGCCGGGGGGTGCCGGTGGTCGAACCTGTCAGGCCGCGAACGAGACATACTGCTCGCGCCCGGGGCCGACGCCCGCGAAGGTCACCGGCACCCCAGTCTGTTGCGAGATGAGGTCGAGGTAGGCCCTGGCGGGCCCTGGCAGGTCCTCGGCGCTCGTGGCGCCGGAGAGGTCGGTCCTCCATCCCGGCACCTCCTCGTAGACCGGTCGGGCGTTGTGCAACACGGACTGGTGGTAGGGCACATGCTCGAAGCGCGTCCCGTTGGCTTCGTAGGCCACGCACACCTTCAACCGGTCGAAGGCCGACAGCACGTCGAGCTTGGTGACCGCCAGCTCGGAGATCGAGTTCAGGCGGACGGCCTGGCGCAGCATGACGAGGTCCAGCCAGCCGGGACGCCGGCGGCGACCGGTGTTCGTGCCGTATTCGTGGCCGCGCTCGACGAGCTCGTCGGCGATCTCGCCGTTCAGCTCGGTCGGGAAGGGACCCGAGCCGACGCGTGTCACGTATGCCTTGACGATCCCGATGACACGGTCGATGTCGCGTGGCCCGACGCCGCTGCCGACGCAGGCACCGCCGGCCGTGGGGTTCGACGACGTCACGAACGGGTACGTGCCGTGATCGACGTCGAGGAACGTCGCCTGGGCGCCTTCGAGCATCACCTGCTCGCCGGCGGCCAGCGCGTCGTGGATGAGTGCGACCGTGTCGCCGATCATCGGCTCGAGCCGGGGCGCGAGCTCGTCGAGGTACTTCGCCGCGATCTCTGCGGCGTCGAGTGGCAGGCGGTTGTAGACGCGCGACAGCACGGCGTTCTTCTCCCGCAAGACGACGTCGAGCTTCTGCCGGAAGATCTTCGGGTCGAGCAAGTCCTGCACCCGCAGGCCGATCCGAGCGGCCTTGTCGGCATACGCGGGCCCGATACCGCGTTTGGTCGTCCCGAGCTTGTTGTGCCCGAGGTACCGCTCGGTCATGCGGTCCAGCTCGTAGTGGTACGGCATGATGAGGTGGGCGTTGCCCGATACGACGAGGCGGCTCGTGTCGATTCCACGGCTGGTCAGCGTGTCGCACTCGGCGAGCAGGACGGCCGGATCGACGACCACTCCGTTGCCGATCACCGGGACCGTGTGGTTGTACAGGACGCCGCTCGGGATGAGCTGGAGGGCGAACGTCTCGCCGTCGACGACGATCGTGTGCCCGGCATTGTGCCCGCCCTGGTAGCGCACAACCAGGCGCATGTCCTTGGCGAGGAGGTCGGTGAGCTTGCCCTTCCCCTCATCGCCCCACTGAGTTCCGACCACAACGGTCGCGGGCACGGTGCTTGCCTCCGGATATCGACAGCCGGGCCGTCAATCTAATCGGTCGTTCCCTTCGATGGCGGTAATTTGGTGGCCACTGTCAGGCCGGACGCCACCAACGCGGCGAGGGTCCGGTCGAGCTGGTGCCCGGGTCCCGCTCGCCGCCCACCAGCAGCAGCACCCAGCGCCGCCGCCCGCCGAGCCGGCGGCTACGCCTCGACGGTGAGCGCCGGATCCCGCCAGAGGTGGGTGCGCAGCGGCGAGCGCTCAGCGAGTCCGGCGATGCCCGACGACTGTGACAGCGCCTCCGCGTACACCTCGTCGACCTCGAGCCGGCGCAGCTCCTCGGCGAGCAGGTCACCGAGCTCCCGCCGCAACAGCGGGAGCTGGCGGTCCGGCTGGCCCGTCCGCGAGAACGTCGCCATGCGCCCGTCTGGCCGGCTGATCTTCAGCGACCCCTCGTCTCGACCGTCGAGCAGGTCGATGCCGACTTCGGTGATGCCGGGTCCTGATGACGGCGTGAGCTCGGTCGTCACCCCGAGGCGGTGGGATAACCAACCGGCGAGGAGAGACGCGCTGGGGTTACCCTTCTCGGCTGCCACCTGAGCCGACCGTGCCCGAGCCGGCGAGGCGTCGAAGACCGACGCGAGCAACGAGCGCCAGGGTGTCGTTCGGGTCCAGGCGAGGTCCGTGTCGCCAGGGGCGAAGTCAACGGCGCGCCCGCGCAGGGCGGCTATCGGGTCCGGGGCGAGCGAGCAATCGGTGACCCGCCGGCCGGCGAGAACGCCGAGCGAGTCGGTCGCGATGGTCTTCGGGGGCTCGCTGTGCCACCAAGTGACCACGGGTGCGTCCGGCGCGAGCAGCGGCAGCACTACGGACTCGGCGTGCAGCGTGAGGCGGCCGTACATGCGCATCACGACGGCCTCGGTCGGCCCCAGGCGTCCACCGACCTGGACCTCGGCGTCGAGGCGGTCGGACGTGTCGACCTGGCGGCGTATGACGATGAGCAGACGGCAGGGGTGAGCCTGGGCGGCGATCGTCGCCGCTTGCTCGGCCGTCACGACGTTCTTCTCGTCCACGATGGCGACGAGCGTGACTGCCAGGCCGGAGGCGACGGCGCCGCCCGCCCTCCGCTCTGCGACGAGTGCCTTCACGACGTCCCCGCCGGTCGTGTCCCACAGCGTCGTCGTCACGGTCGCCTCCACCTGCGCCCCTCACGGGCGAGCATCTCGTCGCCCGCCACAGGGCCCCACTCGCCGGCCCGGTAGTGCTCGGGCGGCTTCGTCGCCCAGAACTCCTCGAGCGGGTCGACAACCCGCCAGGACGCCTCGACCTCGTTGTGGTCCGGGAACAACGTGGTGTCGCCGAGCAACACGTCGAGCAGCAGGCGCTCGTAGGCCTCGGGGCTCGACTCGGTGAACGCCGACCCGTAGAGAAAGTCCATCGACACCTCGCGGACCTCCATGGCCGACCCGGGCACTTTCGACCCGAAACGCAACGTGATCCCCTCATCGGGCTGCACCCGCACCACGAGCTGGTTGTTGCCCAGCTCGACGGTGTCGGTCTTCGCGAACGGAAGGTGAGGCGCACGCTTGAACACCACGGCGATCTCGGTCACCCGGCGCGGAAGCCGCTTGCCGGTGCGCAAGTAGAACGGCACGCCGGCCCAGCGACGCGTCTCGACCCCGAGCCGGACGGCAGCGTAGGTCTCGGTGGTCGAGCCCGGCGGGATGTCCTTCTCGTCAAGGTAACCACGCGCCCGCTGTCCGGCCAGCCAGCCCCGCTCGTACTGGCCGCGGACGGTGCACGCATCGAGGTCGTCGGGGATCGAGATGGCACCCAGCACTTTGCGCTTCTCGATGCGGAGCGCCTCGGAGTCGAAGCTGACGGGCTCTTCCATAGCGGTCAGCGCCAGCAGTTGCAGCAGGTGGTTCTGGAGGACGTCACGCGCCGCGCCGGCTGTGTCATAGAAACCCGCCCTCCCCTCGATCCCCACATCCTCCGCCATCGTGATCTGGATGCTGTCGACGTAGTTGGAGTTCCAGACCGGCTCGAAAAGCGTGTTGGCGAAGCGGAGGGCGAGCAGGTTCTGGACTGTCTCCTTGCCGAGGTAGTGGTCGATCCGGAACACCTCGTCCGGTTGGAAGACCGTGTCCACGAGATGGTTCAGGTCGCGGGAGGAGGGAAGGTCGTGGCCGAAGGGTTTCTCGACCACGACGCGGCGCCATCCGGCCGTCGTCGAGCTGTCCGCCATCTTCGTCCGGTCGAGCTGGTTCAGCACCGTGGGGAACGCCGGCGGGGGGATGGACAGGTAGAAGGCGACGTTGCCGGCGATCCCGTGCGTCCCCTCCAAGTCGACGAGGGTCTGGTTCAGCTCGTCGAAGGCGGCATCGTCGTCGAACGAGCCCGGGACGAAGCGCACGGACTCGGCGATGCGGCTCCAGACGTCATCGCGGAACTCGGTGCGGGCGTGCTCGAGGGCGGAGGCTCGAGCGAGCTGCTCGAAGTCGCCGTGGCCCCAGTCCCGCCGGGCGAACCCCAGCAGCACGAACCCCGGCGGCAGCAGTCCGCGGTTGCCGAGGTCATAGACGGCCGGGATGAGTTTCTTGCGAGCGAGGTCGCCGGTGACACCGAAGACCACGAGGGCGCTCGGGTCAGGGACTCGGGGGAGGCGGCGGTCTCGCGCGTCCCGGAGCGGGTTCGGCACGGACCGGTCGTCCCGGTCGTCGTCCAGGTAGCGCAGCGCCGCCTGCGAGGTCGTTGCCTCCGGTTCCGTGCCGGGCGTCACTGCGGTCTCAGTCTGCTCATTACCGTCCGGCACCCGCGTGAATCTAGTGCGCGCTCCTTCCGCTGCCTCCTGCGGGGGCGGTGCGGGCGCTTTGTGACTGCCACCGGCCAAGTCGCTGTGCGCGGTTTGTACCCACAGTCGGTACAAAGCGCGTACAGCGTCACAGCGAAACCCGCCCGACGACGGCGGCCGGGGCCGGCGCCGTCACTTGCGCCCGTCACTTGAGAACGAGCGTGTCGCCTTCGACGTCGACGTGCACGGTGTCGCCTTCGGTGAAGCGGCTTTCGAGGAGGGCGACGGCCAGCGGATCGCCCACGGACCGCTGAATCACGCGACGCAGGGGCCGTGCACCGAAGGCCGGGTCATAGCCGTGGTCGCCCAACCAGACCTTGGCGGGGTCGGAGACCTCGAGCGCCAGCCGGCGTTCCTCGAGCCGGCGGGCGAGAGTGCGCAGCTGGATGTCGACGATCTTCGTGAGGTCATCCCGGCTGAGCGATCGGAACCGCACGATCTCGTCGATCCGGTTCACGAACTCCGGCTTGAACACCGAGATCGGTTCGCCCGGCATGTTGGACGTCATGATCAGCACGGTGTTGGAGAAGTTGACCGTTCGGCCGTGACCGTCGGTCAGCCGCCCGTCGTCCAGCACCTGGAGCAGTATGTTGAACACATCCGGGTGGGCCTTCTCGATCTCGTCGAGCAGGACAACGGCATACGGCCGCCGGCGGACCGCCTCGGTCAGCTGGCCGCCTTCCTCGTAGCCGACGTAGCCCGGGGGCGCTCCGACCAACCGGGACACGTTGTGGCGTTCTTGATACTCGCCCATGTCGATGCGGGTCATGGCCCGCTCGTCGTCGAAGAGGACCTCGGCCAGCGCCCGGGCGAGCTCCGTCTTGCCCACGCCGGTCGGGCCGAGGAAGAGGAACGAGCCGATGGGGCGGTTCGGATCACTCAAGCCAGCCCGACTCCGGCGGATCGAGTTGGCGACGGCGATGACTGCTTCGTCCTGACCGACCACGCGAGCGTGCAGTAGGTCCTCCAGGTGCACGAGCTTGGCGATCTCACCTTCGACCAGACGCGAGACCGGGACTCCGGTCCATCGGCTCACCACCTCTGCGATGTCCTCCGGGTCGACTTCCTCTTTCAGCATCTTCTGGCTGGCTTGCAGCTCGGCGAGCTTGGTCGTCGCCGCCCCGATCTTCCGCTCGAGCTCGGGCACCTTGCCGTAGCGGATCTCAGCTGAGCGGGCGAGGTCGCCCGCGCGCTCGAAGCGGTCCGCCTCGCCTCTGGCAGCTTCCACCTCGCTCTTGAGCGACCGGATGGCGCCGATGGCCTCTTTCTCGGCCTGCCAGTGCGCCGTCATCGCCGTCTGCTGCTCACGGAGGTCGGCGAGCTCAGCCTGCAGGCGCGCCAAGCGCTCCCGCGAGGCGGGGTCCTCCTCCTTCGACAGGGCGACCTCCTCGATCTCGAGCTGGCGGCTCCGCCGGAGCACTACATCGAGCTCGGTGGGCATCGAGTCGATCTCGATACGCAGCCGGCTGGCCGACTCGTCCATGAGGTCGATCGCTTTGTCCGGCAGGAAGCGCCCTGTGACGTAACGATCTGACAGCACGGCGGCGGCGACGAGGGCGGAGTCCTGGATCCGGACTCCGTGGTGGACCTCGTAACGCTCCTTCAGGCCGCGGAGGATCGCGATCGTGTCCGCCACCGACGGCGGCTCGACGAGCACGGGTTGGAAACGGCGCTCGAGAGCGGCGTCCTTCTCGACGTGCTTGCGGTACTCGTCCAGCGTGGTGGCGCCGATCAGCCGGAGCTCGCCTCGGGCAAGCATCGGCTTGATCATGTTGCCGGCATCCATCGCCCCTTCGGCGGCACCGGCACCGACGATCGTGTGCAGCTCGTCGACGAACGTGATCACGTCGCCTTCGGTGTCGGCGATCTCCTTCAGGACGGCCTTCAACCGCTCCTCGAACTCTCCCCGGTACTTCGCACCGGCGACCATGGATCCGAGGTCGAGCGCCACGACGCGCTTGTTCTTCAGGCCCTCGGGGACGTCTCCCTCCACGATGCGCTGCGCGAGGCCCTCGACGATCGCCGTCTTGCCTACGCCGGGCTCGCCGATGAGGACCGGGTTGTTCTTCGTGCGGCGTGAGAGCACTTGGATGACGCGCCGGATCTCCTCGTCCCGGCCGATCACAGGGTCGAGCTTGCGCCGGCGGGCCAGGTCGGTCAGGTCCTGGGAGTAGCGCTCGAGCGCGCGGTACTGCTCCTCGGGCTCTTGCGAGGTGACGCGGTGGCTGCCGCGGATCTCGCGCAGAGCTGACAACAGCGCGTCGCGGGTGACACCGAGATGGTCGGCGAGCGCGAGGAGGAGATGCTCGACCGACAGGTAGTCATCGCCCATCTCCTTCTGGGCGGCTTCACCCTGATCGAACGCTTCCATCAACTCCCGGGAGAAACTCGGCTCCCCGCCCCCGTACGCCTTCGGCATCTTGCCGAGCTGCTCGTCGAGACGGTTGCGAACGTTGAGCGGCGACGCTCCGACGCGGTCGAGCAGCGGAATCGCCACCCCGCCGTCCTGGCCGAGGGCGGCATACAGCAGATGCTCCGGCTGGACCTCGGAGTGGTGATACTGCCGCGCCAGTGCGATGGCGTCGCGGGTGGCTTCTTGGGTCTTCTTGGTCCAATGGTTCGGGTCGAACGGCATTGATGTGCGTCCTTCAGGGGTTACGTCGGGTAGTCATCGATCGGGGTCAGCCGCGCCATTTGGCGGGCAGCCTGCTCTTGCTCACGGGTACGAGATCGCGCCGGTACTGGCGGTGCGTCTCGTCGACTGCCTTGCGGGCTTCGGCTTGTGCGTGCTGGAGCGCCCGGTTCAACCGGTCAATCTCCTGCTCCAGGACGAGAATGCGCCGCACGCCTTCCAGGTTGATGCCGACGGCCGTCAGCTGCTGGATTCGGCGCAGCTGTGCGATGTCCGCGTCGCTGTAGCGGCGGTTGCCTCCGCCGGTCCGTGCCGGGTCCAGGAGGCCTTTGCGCTCGTAGATGCGCAGCGTCTGTGGGTGGACGCCAGCGATCTCGGCGGCGACGGAGATGACGTAGACGGCTCTGGTGTCGGTCATCGATCGACTCCGAGTTGGTCGCGCGGTGACGGCGTCACGTTCGCCAGCGCTTCGATCGCGTGGCGCTGCTCGTCGGTCAACGACGCCGGGACCGAGATGTCGACGGTGACGAGCAGGTCGCCGGTCGACGAACCGGACTTCACGCCGCGGCCCTTCACGCGGAACGTCTTGCCCGAGGTAGTACCGGCCGGGATCCTCAGTGTCACGGGATCGGTGAGCGAAGGCACGGTGATGTCAGCCCCGAGGGTCGCTTCAGCGAAGGTGACCGGCGCCCGGAGCGTCAGGTTCTTCCCCTTGCGACCGAACAGCTTGTGCGCGCCGACGTGCACGATGACGAACAGATCACCCGAAGGGCCGCCGTTGTCGCCTGCCTCGCCGCGGCCTTTCACGCGGATGCGTTGGCCGTCGTCGACGCCGGCGGGGATGCGCACTTTCACGACTCGCTGGCGTCGCTCGGCACCGACGCCGCCACAAGTCGGGCACGGATCGACCACCTTCAAGCCGCGGCCCCGGCACTCTGGGCACGGCGACGCCAGGGAGAACATCCCCTGGTTGTCGTTGAGCGTCCCCGTCCCGTTGCACCTGGGGCACGGGATCGGGATGCTGCCGGGCTTCGAGCCTGAGCCGGCACACGTCGAGCACACCGCCCCGGTCACGACGTTCACCGACGTGACGACGCCCTCGATCGCCTCGTGGAACGACAGGTGCAGCTCGGCTTCGACGTCCTGGCCGCGGCGAGGGCTCGTCCAGGTCGTGTTGCGCTGCTGGTTGCGTTGCCGTCCCCCGCCGAACAGGTTGCCGAAGAGGTCACCGAGGTCGTCGATGTGGAAGTTGAACGACCCGGGGCTGCCGTCGCTGCCGCGGCCGAAGTTTCCGAGCCCACCGGCCAGCGGGCCGAGGCGTCGGACTTCGTCGTACTCCTTGCGTTTCTCGGCGTCTCCGAGGACGTCGTAGGCGGCGGCGACCGCCTTGAACTTGTCCTCCGCCCCCGGGTTGGCGTCCGGGTGGTACTGCTTGGCCAGCTTGCGGTAAGCGCGGGTGATCTCCTTCTCGGTTGCCTCAGAACCGACGCCGAGCACCTTGTAGTAATCGGTATCAAACCACTCGCGTTGTGGCGCCATCAGGTCGCCTCTGGCCTCTCAGGTCCTCTGATGGGTCGAGCCCACCGATCGCGCCAGGCCCGGCTGCTCAACCGCGCACCCGGACCATGGCCGGTCGGATTACCCGATCCCTCATCCGGTAACCAGGCCGCCAGACCTCCGTCACGGCCGGGCCTGCCGGCCCGCCGGCTTCGTTGTCGTCGGCCTCACTCTCGTCGATCGCAGTGGCGTCGTGGATGGTCGGATCGAACGGGACGCCGACGGAGTCGATGCGCTCCAACCCCTCGCGAGCGAGCGTGTCCCGCAACAACGTGTGGATCTGAACAAGGGAGCTCGCTGCTTCGCCGGCGCTGTCATCGGGGCGGAGGTGAGCCATAGCGAGGTCGAGCGCGTCGAGGACCGGCAGGAGCCGTAACAGGAGCGCCTGGTTCGCCCGCTCACGCGACTCGGCCAACTGCCGTTCCAAGCGCTTGCGATGGTTGTCGAAGTCAGCCTGGAGCCGCTGCAGGGCGTCGAGGTACTCGTCTCTCTCGGCACTGATCCGGGCGAAGTCGTCCGACAGCAACGCTTCGAGGCCCACCAGGTCCCTGCTCAGATCGAGCCGGAACGGGTCATCGTAGGCCATGCCGCTCGCGGTCCCGTCTGTCGGCTCACCAACCTCGGCTTCACCGGCGCCAGCCTCGGCGCCTGCAGCTCCGCCGGCGCCAGCCTCGGCGCCTGCAGCTCCGCCGGCGCCAGCCTCGGCGCCTGCAGTTTCGGCCGCGCCCGCCCGGTAGCCCTCAGCCCCGCCAGCCGCAGCCTGCTCAGTCTCAGTCTCAATCTCATCGGCCTCGGTCCGAGCAGGCCCGGCGGCGGTAGGGGCGATGCCGGAGTTGCCGTCCTCGATCCCAGGGCCGGGCGGAGTGACTTGGGAGTCGTCAAATGCACTGCTCATGCGCCCTCCGTGCCGCTGCCGGCGTCGTCGATGATCTCGGCATCGACGACCTCGTCGTCGGAAGCTCCACCGGAGTGGTCACCCGAGGAGCTGCCACTGGCGCCACTGCCGGCTGTCGAGCCGGACGAGCTTGCCTGCTCGTACATCTTCTGGCCCATCTCCTGCGAGGCCCGCTTCAAGGTATCGAGGGCGTTCGTGATCTTCTCCACGTCGGTTCCCTCGAGCGCTTCCTTCACGGCCTTCAACGCGTCCTCGACCGGGCGCTTGTCGTCGGCCCCGATCTTGTCCCCCTGCTCGCGGAGGATCTTCTCGGTCTGGTAGACGGTCGTGTCAGCGTCGTTGCGGGCCTCGGCCTCGGCGCGCCTGCGCTTGTCGTCGGCCGCGTGCTCCTCAGCGTCGCGGACCATCCGGGCGATGTCGTCCTTCGGGAGCGACGACTGACCGGTGATGGTCATCGACTGCTCCTTGCTCGTCGCGAGGTCCTTGGCCGAGACGTGCACGATGCCGTTGGCGTCGATGTCGAACGCCACCTCGATCTGCGGCTTGCCTCTCGGGGCCGGAGGAAGGTCGACGAGCTGGAACTTGCCGAGCGTCTTGTTGTACATGGCCATGTCCCGCTCGCCCTGCAGCACGTGGATCTCCACCGATGGTTGGCCGTCCTCGGCGGTGGTGAAGATCTCCGAGCGCCGCGTGGGGATCGTCGTGTTGCGCTCGATCAGCCGGTGCGTGATGCCACCCTTGGTCTCGATCCCGAGGCTGAGCGGGGTCACGTCGAGCAGCAGGACATCTTTCACCTCGCCCTTGAGTACGCCGGCCTGGATGGCCGCGCCGACGGCGACGACCTCGTCCGGGTTCACGCCCTTGTGGGGCTCCTTGCCCGTCAGACTCAGCACGAGCTCCTGCACTGCAGGCATCCGGGTGGCGCCACCGACAAGGATCACGTGGTCAAGATCGGCCTTCGTGAGACCGGCGTCGGCGATGGCGGAGTCGAACGGCCCGCGGCACGCTTCGACCAGGTCGTCGGTCAGCTCTTGGAACTTGGCCCTCGTCAGCTTCAGGTCGAGGTGCTTCGGGCCTTCGTTCGTGGCAGTGATGAACGGCAGGTTGATCGTCGTCTCCTGGACCGTCGAGAGCTCGATCTTGGCCTTCTCGGCGGCCTCCCTCAGGCGCTGCAGGGCCATCCGGTCGTTCGACAGGTCGACGCCCTCGGTGTCCTTGAACGTCTTCACGAGCCAGTCGATGACGCGCTGGTCCCAGTCGTCACCTCCGAGGTGGGTGTTGCCGGCGGTGGCCTTCACTTCGAACACGCCCTCACCGATCTCGAGAATCGAGACGTCGAATGTGCCACCACCGAGGTCGAACACGAGGACGGTCTGGTCGGCGCCTTCCTTGTCGAGCCCGTACGCGAGGGCGGCGGCGGTGGGCTCGTTGATGATCCGCAGCACATCGAGGCCGGCGATCTGGCCGGCTTCCTTCGTGGCGGTGCGCTGGGCGTCGTCGAAGTACGCCGGCACGGTGATCACGGCCTGGGCCACGGTGTCGCCGAGGAAACCCTCCGCGTCCCTCTTCAACTTCTGCAGGATCCGGGCCGAGATCTCCTGGGGGGTGTACCCCTTCCCATCGATGTCGATCGTCCAGCTCGTCCCCATCTGACGCTTCACGGACCGGACCGTCCGATCAGGGTTCGTGATCGCCTGGCGCTTGGCGACCTCGCCCACGAGTACCTCGCCAGACTTCGCGAAGGCGACGACCGAAGGCGTCGTCCGCCCGCCTTCCGCGTTCGGGATCACGGTCGGTTCCCCAGCTTCCAGGAACGCGACCACCGAGTTCGTGGTCCCAAGGTCGATCCCTACGGCCTTTGGCATCTCAAGTCCTCCATCTCTTCGAAACTTGGCTCACGCGGTCCTTCCGCCCAGCCACGCACTCTCGACAGTGAAGAGTGTAACAAAGTTGAGTCGTTCATTGTCAAGATTAGATTCTTTAGTTCTTCAGAGACGGTTCAGCCGGTCCAACCCCCGGTAGGCGGCACCCGTGTCGGTGAGAAGCCCGCTGCGGACGTGCTGGCGGAACTGGTCCATCCCCATGAGGAGCACCTCGAGCCACTCGTGCTCCCCCGGAGTCGGCTCCGCCACCTTCCGGCAGCCCGTGGCGACGGCCAACCATTGCCGGCGGACCTCCGAGGAGCTGCGCCAGCACGATCCGAAGACCGTGAGGTCGCCTTGGTAGCCCGTCTCCTCGAGGAGCTCTCGGGCGGCGGCGTCGGTGGGGGACTCGCCCGGGTCGACGAGACCGCCCGGAAGCTCGCACAGGACGCTTCCCGGGCCGGGGCGGTACTGGCGGACGAGGATCACCTCGTCGCCGGCCGTCACGGCGACGATCGCCACGATGTCCGGACCTTCGATCAGATCCCAGTCGGCCTCGCTGCCGTCGGACATGCGGTAGGTGGCGGTCGTGACCTGGACCCATCCCGACGGCCCGGCACGGCTGCGCAACAGCTCCCACTCGAGCACCCGTGCACGCTACCGGGCTACCGGTTGCTCGTCACCGGCGCCGGTGGGCGCCAACTAGCCTCGCCTGTTGTGCCGACGCTCGTCATCCTCCGTCACGGACAGAGCACCTGGAACGCCGAGAACCGTTTCACCGGGTGGACCGACGTCGACCTGACCGCCAGCGGGGAGGAAGAGGCCAGGGTGGCAGGCCGGCTGATGGCCGCCGAACCGGGGATCGAGTTCGACTCGGTGCACACCTCGGTGCTCACCCGAGCCGTCAGGACCGCCAACCTGGCGCTCGACGAGATGGGCCGCAGCTACCTCCCGGTCCGGCGGCACTGGCGGCTGAACGAGCGTCACTACGGCGCGCTGCAGGGGTTCAACAAGCGCGAGACCGCCGATGAGTACGGAGCCGACCAGGTGAAGATCTGGCGGAGGAGCTACGACTCCCCGCCAGAGCCCGTCGGTCTCGAGGATGCGAGACACCCGGTCAACGACCCGAGGTACCGTGACGTGCCCCAATCCGTACTGCCGGCGACCGAATGCCTCGCCGACGTGGTCCGCCGGCTCATGCCCTACTGGGAGGACGTCATCGCACCCGAGCTCATTGCCGACCGGACGGTCCTCGTCGTCGCGCACGGCAACAGCCTCCGGGCCCTCGTAAAGGAACTCGAGAGCATCTCGGACGCCGACATCGTCGGTCTCGACATCCCGACCGGGTTTCCCAGGGTGTACGACCTCGACGCACGGCTCGGGGTCATGGGCGCCCGCTACCTCGGCGACCCCGAGGCGGCGAAGCAGGCCGCCGAGGCAGTCGCGCTGCAGGCTGACCGATGAGCATCGCCCCGAAGGTCCGTCCCCCGGGCGACAAGAAGCGGGCAGTCGCCATCGTCGCTGCCCTCGTGCTGGCCGTCGTCGTCCTGACCGTGTTGATCGTCCAGACCGGTGGCAGCCGGGTAGTCGCCCCGGCCGGTACCTCGACGAGCACGTTGGGGAGCACATCTTCGAGCACCACGCCGACGAGCACCGTGCCTCCGAGCACCTTCGCGCCGCCTTCCACGGTGGCGTTGGCAACCCAACCCGTAACACCGACCTGCCCGCCGGCAGGTGGGGCACCGAAGCGGGAGGTGCTCTTCTCCAAGGCGCCCCCGGACTGCATCGCCAGGACGTCGGTGTGGGACGCCACCTTCCAGACCTCGGTCGGCGACTTCACCGTGCAGATGGTCGCCGCCAAGTCTTACGCAGCCGTGAACAATTTCGTGTTCCTCGCCGGATGGCACTTCTATGACGGCACGTTCTTCCACCGGATCATCCCCGGTTTCGTGGTGCAAGGCGGCGACCCGACCGGCACGGGCAGCGGCGGTGCCGGCACCGGCACGGCTGTGCTCGCACGTTACGGCTACCCCGGCTATCAGTTCACCGGCAACACCCCGCCGGCCAGCTGCAAGACGAAGACAGGCCCCGACTGCTACCAGCCCTACGACTTCGCCATGGCGAACACGGGCAAGCCGACGACCAACACGAGCCAGTTCTTCATCGTGCTGCCAGGTGGGCAGTCGACGCTCGACACCGAGCCGCTCTACACCGACTTCGGGCACATCATCTCGGGCACCAGCGTCGTCGCCAAGATCGGCTCGGACGGCTCGACGAGCGGCACGCCGACGGTGAAGGTGTACGTGACCAAGGTCGTCGTGGCCGAGGTCAAGGCCTGATCCGTCCCGGCTAGGGCCGGCTAGGGCTCGGCCACGGCTCGGCCAGGGCTCGGCCAGGGCCATCATGCTGGTAGTTCACACCCCGTTCACATTCGGGTAACACAGCCTTCTCGCCCCACTTACAGCCGCGCAACACCCCCTCCGTACGCTGCGTCGAAACCCAAGTAGCTCCTAGGACAACGACGTCCGACGGGCCCGCACCACATGGCCTGACGCCGGTGACCAAGGAGGTTGCATGCTGGCAACGACGTATGTCCCGTCCCCCGGTTGGCTCAACGCGGGCGACACATCGTGGCAGTTGACTGCCGCGACGCTCGTCGGACTGATGAGCCTCCCGGGGATCGCCGTGCTGTACGGCGGGATCGTCAAGAAGAAGTGGGCTGTCAACACGATGGTCATGGCATTCGCGGCGTTCTCGCTCGTGCTCATCGTGTGGGTGCTCTGGGCCTACAACATGGGTTTCGGGCCTGGTTTGCTGCATATCGGCAGCGCCGCCCGAGGTACGTTCCTCGGCAAACCGGGGCCGATCCTCGGAGCCACGCACGAGATCGGGCCCGCCTCGATCCCGCAGACCAGTGACCTGGCCGGTCCGTCACTCATGTTCTCGAGCTCGGCGCTGGTCTACTTCCAGTTCGTGTTCGCGGCGATCACGCCCTTGCTGTTCCTCGGCAGCGTGCTCGGTCGCATGAGCCTCAAGGCGTGGCTGATCTTCGTCCCGTTGTGGACGACGTTCGCGTACACGGTGAACGCGATGCTGTTGTGGGGTGGCGGTTTCTGGGCGCAGCGGGGGGCACTCGACTACTCCGGTGGCTACGTGATCCACCTCGCTGCCGGCACGTCCGGTTTTGTGGCAGCGGCCGTCGTCGGGCCGAGGTTGAAGCGGGACCGTGACTCGTTCACGCCGAACAACCTGTTACTCGTGGCGGCCGGCGCCGGCATCCTCTGGCTCGGATGGAACGGCTTCAACGGCGGTGATCCGTACTTCGCCAACGGGGATGCCGCCGCCGCAGTGCTGAACACGAACCTTGCCACGGCAGCGGCCTTGCTCACGTGGCTGACGATGGACACCTTCGGCGGCCCGAAGAAGCCCAACTTCCTCGGCTCGGTGAACGGGATGATCGTCGGTCTCGTGGCGATCACGCCGGCAGCAGGCTTCGTGAACGGCTGGGGAGCGCTGATGATGGGCATCATCGCCTCGGCGATCGTCTGGTTCTCCTGGAACAAGATGGCCCATGTCGGCATCTTCAAGAAGGTCGACGATGCGCTCGGCGTCGTGCACACCCACGGGGTGGCGGGGTTGGCGGGAGGAATCCTGGTGGGTTTCTTTGCTGATCCGAAGATGGCCGAGTACTACGTCAAGGGCGCCAACGGGAAGCTCTCGGTGGTGTCGTCCGCCGGCCTCTTCTATGGGCACCCCGGACAGGTGGCGATCCAAGCGGGCGCGGCCCTCACGGTCATCGTCTGGGATGCGCTCGTCACCTTCTTGATCTTGAAACTCATCGAGAAGGTCTTCCGCATCTCGCTCCGGTTCACCGACGAAGAGCTCGAGATCGGCGACGCCGCCGTCCACCTCGAGGAGGTCATGCCGCCTGAAGGCGCCCGGCGGATCGGTGAAGGCTATGAAGGAGTGGACGCTGGACGTCCGGCACTGGAAGGGAGCCCGGCATGAAGCTGGTCGTCGCAGTGATCAAGCCGTTCAAGCTCGATGATGTCAAGGAGGTGCTGAAGGACCTCGGGGTGCAAGGCTTGACGGTCGCCGAGGTGCAGGGCTTCGGCCGCCAGCGTGGGCACACCGAGATCTACCGGGGAGCCGAGTACACGATCGACCTCGTGCCAAAAGTGCGCATCGAGGTAGTCGTCGGCGATTCGGAGGTGTCCGACATCGTCGAGGCGATCGTGACGTCGGCCCGTACCGGCAAGATCGGCGACGGCAAGGTGTGGGTGCTGCCGCTCGAGGAAGTCGTACGCGTGCGTACGGGAGAGCGGGGCGCCGAGGCCGTGTAGCCCTCCCAAAGTCAACGAGGCGCCCGGCCGGCGCTCGGGCTCATTGTCGAGTCCCGGGCGCCGGCCTGTTGGCGTCCCCATGCTCGCTTAGCGTGGCCGCAGTACGCTGCGGACATGTCTCCTACCGCCTCGTTCGATTTCGGAAGCGTGTGGCTCTTCAGCGAGTGCTCTCGTTCGGAGCTCAAGTCCATCTCCAAGAGCGCCGAGACGGTCACGGTGACGGCCGGCACCACCGTGTGCGACGAGGGCGAGGTCGGGCAGACCTTCTACTTCATCGTGAGTGGCAAGGCGATAGTGAGCCGCAACGGCCGGAAGACCGCGGAGCTCGGCCCCGGCGGGTACTTCGGCGAGCTGGCCCTCCTCGACCGCCTGCCGCGGTCGGCGACGGTCAAGGCTGCGACGGATATGGAGCTGCTGGCCATCTCCCAGAAGGACTTCAACCGGCTCCTGACCGAATCCGCCAGCCTGACACGGAAGCTCTTGGTCGCGACCGCCTCGCGCCTGCGCAACGCTGACGCCAAGGCGCTCGGAGCGGCCGTCCACTAGCAACTAGACGTGAGCCCGCGACGGCGTCGCGGGTGGCTCAGCTTGCCGGTGGTGGGTCGGTCCGCTCCGCCATCGAGCGCTCGAGGATCTGCGAGATGTCGAGCACCGAGACCTCCTCACTGCGATGGCGCTCCTTCACAGCGTCGTCCAACATGATCAAGCAGTAGGGGCATGCTGTCGACACGACGTCGGCGCCCGTGCCGAGCGCCTCGTCCATACGCTCGAGGTTGACCCGCTTGCCGATCTTCTCCTCGAGCCACATGCGAGCGCCCCCGGCCCCGCAGCAGAAACCCCTCTCCTTGCACCGATGCATCTCCACTGAGCTCACTCCCGGCACGGCGTCGAGGACCGAGCGCGGCTCGTCGTAGACGCGGTTGTGGCGACCGAGGTAGCAGGGGTCGTGGTAGGTGACCTTGGCGTCGAACCGCTCGGGCCGGAGCCGCCCATCGGACACGAGGCGGCTCAGCAACTGCGAGTGGTGGAGGACCTCGAAGTCACCGCCGAGGGCCGGGTACTCCTTGTTGATCGAGTTGAAGCAGTGCGGGCACGAGGCGATCACCTTCTTTACCCCGGCTGACTTGAGCGTCTCCACGTTCTGCATGGCCTGCATTTGGAAGAGGTACTCGTTGCCGAGCCGGCGAGCCGGATCGCCCGTACAGGACTCAGCCGGACCGAGGATGGCGAAGGTGACGCCCGCCTGGTGCAGCAGCCGGGCGGTCGACTGCGTCGTCTTGCGGGCACGCTCGTCCAAAGCGCCGGCGCACCCGACCCAGAACAGATACTCGATGTCGTCGGGGATCGTGTCGGTGACGACGGGGATCTCGAAATCGAGCGCCTCGGTCCACTCGAGGCGCTTGGAGCTGCCGAGGCCCCAGGGGTCGCCCCGGTTTTCGATGTTGCGCAGCATCAGTCCGGCCTCGGTCGGGAAGCGCGACTCGATCAACACCTCGTACCGCCGCATGTCGACGATGGCGTCGATGTGCTCGATGTCCACCGGGCACTGCTCGACGCACGCCCCGCACGTCGTGCACGACCAGAGCACGTCCGGGTCGATCACGCCCGGCACGAGCGTGGGGGCCTGTTCGAGGGCGATGGCAGCACTCGCTGCCGCGCTCGAAGGCGCTGAGTCGGAAGATCCAGCCCGGCGGGCCGCTGCGCCAACGAGCACACGTCCGGAGCTCTTCAGCAACTCGTCGCGGAGGCCCATGATCACGAGCTTCGGCGAGAGCGGCTTCCCGGTGTTCCAAGCCGGGCACTGGCTCTGGCAGCGGCCGCACTCGGTACACGTGACGAAGTCCAGCATCTGCTTCCAGGAGAAGTGCTCGATCTTGCCGGCGCCGAACACCGTGTCCTCGTCCATGTTCTCGACGTCGATCGTCGGCGTCGCGTCGAGAGCGCCGAGGGCACGGGGCTGGCGGGAGAACACCACGTTGATCGGGGCCATCACGATGTGAAGGTGCTTGGAGTACAGGAGGAAGACGAGGAAGCCCACGATGACGATCACGTTCAGGTCCACGAAGATCGTGGACAACGCCTGGTTCGTGGTGACACCGAGCGGGTGTAGGAGGTAGCCGACGGCGTGCGAGGCGAAGGCCCAGTGACTGTAGGGGAAGTCGGGTACGCCGTTCGTCGAGACGTTCGTCTGCGCGCCGCGGTACAGCAACAGCGTGATGACGACGCCGGCGATGAAAGCGAGGGTGACCCAGGCGGCGCCGGTGTGCGACCCGTAGAACCGGCTCTCACGGTCCAGTCGCTTCGGCGCGTTCTTCAGCCGGATGACGCTGAACACGGCCAGGGACACCAGCACCGCGACGGCGAAGAAGTCCTCGATGAAGCCGACGAACGGGTTCGTCCCGATCAGTGGGATGTGGAACGTCGACTGGAACAGGTCACCGTACGCCTCGATGATCGTGAGGAACAGGACCGTGAAACCCCAGAACGTGAACGCATGGGCGAGGCCTGGGACCGTCCACTTGAGGAGCCGCCGCTGGCCGCCGACCTCCTTCAACTCGACCTCGGCCTTCTTGCCCCAGCTCGCCAGCCGTTCTGGCGCAGGCTTGCCTGCCGTGATGAGCCGGAACAGGAACCAGAGGCGTCGGCCCGCGACGACAAGCGCGATGGCAGTCGCCGCCAGCGCGATCGGGTACCTGGTGAGCACGTGCCCTCCTCGGGGAGATGCCGCCACGGCCGGGTGGATGGCGGCGGTCGGGCGCGACGCTGCACGCCCTCTGGAGAATCTATTCGCCCGTGCCGACCGACCCGAAATTCTCGAAGTAGCGGCTCGGAGTCGGGCCGCGCTGGTTCTGGTACTTCGAACCGAGGCCGGCCGAGCCGTACGGAGTGTCAGCCGCCGTCGTCATGCGCAGGAAGCTGATCTGGCCGATCTTCATGCCGGGGTACACAGTGATGGGAAGGTTGGCGACGTTGGAGAGCTCGAGCGTCAGGTACCCGTCCCACCCAGCATCGACGAAACCCGCCGTCGAGTGGATCAACAACCCCAGACGCCCCAGGCTCGACTTGCCCTCCAACCTGCCGACGAGGTCGGCGGGGAGGCGGACGCGTTCGACCGTGGAGCCGAGAACGAATTCGCCCGGGTGCAGGATGAGCGGGTCGTCCCCGACGGCCTCTACCAGCTCGGTGAGCTCTTCCTGGTTCTCCCGCACGTCGATGACCCGCTGGGTGTGGTTGCGGAACACGCGGAAATATCGGTCGACGTGCAGGTCGACCGATGACGGCTGGATGCAGCCTTCGCCGAGCGGGGAGATCCCGATCCGCCCTGCGTCGAGCTCCTCACGGATGGTCCGGTCCGACAGGATCATGCGGGAGCACCCTACTGGCGCCGAACCGAAGGTGCCTCCGACAACATTCTCACGCTCGTGGTAAGGTTGGTTCATGCCCGCTGCGGCCCCTACCCGCGACCTCGCCGGCGGAGGCACGCTCACGATCCACGAGGCGTCCGCCATCACCGGCTGGTCCGCTCGCATGCTCCGCTACATCGAGGAGTCCGGCTTGGTCGTCCCGGTGCGGTCGGCAGGCGGCTACCGCCTGTTCGGGCCGGCGGAGCTACAGCGCTTGCGCACGCTGCGCGAGCTCCTGGAGGAGTTCGGCGTGGAGTTGTCCGAGGTGGGTTTTGCGTTGCGACTCCGTGAGGACCGTTCGTTGCGTGCCGCTCTGGACGCCTGGTTCTCCGCTCAGGCCGTGCGCCCGGACGAGGTGGCCCCGGCTGAGTGGCTTGCCTTCGAGCAGGAGAAGCACCTGCGGTTGCTGGCCGCAGCGGCTGCTCCGCCGAGACCGAATGAGTAAAGGAGATGGGATGAGCTTCGACTACAAAGTGGCTGACCTGACGCTCGCCGGCTTCGGCCGGAAGGAGATCGAGCTGGCCGAGCACGAGATGCCCGGTCTCATGGCGGTTCGGGAGGAGTTCGCCGAGGCTCAGCCGCTCCGCGGGGCGCGTGTGAGCGGGTCGCTCCACATGACGGTGCAGACCGCCGTGCTGATCGAGACCCTGGTCGACCTCGGGGCCGAGGTTCGCTGGGCGTCCTGCAACATCTTCTCCACCCAGGACCACGCCGCCGCCGCGGCCGCCGTCGGTCGTGGCGGGACTGTTGAGTCGCCGGCGGGTGTGCCGGTGTTCGCCTGGAAGGGCGAGAGCCTCGAGGAGTACTGGTGGTGCACCGAGCAGGCGCTGCGCTGGCCTGACGGCGGCGGCCCGAACATGATCCTCGACGACGGTGGTGACGCGACGTTGCTGGTGCACAAGGGTGTGGAGTTCGAGAAAGCCGGCTCGGTGCCGGACCCGTCCACCGCTGACAGCGAGGAGCTCGCCGTCGTGCTGGCATTGCTCGGGCGGACGCTGAGCGAGGATGCGACGCTCTGGACGTCGATCGCGAACGGGATCCGAGGGGTCACCGAGGAGACCACCACCGGCGTCCACCGCCTCTACCAGATGCATGAGCGGGGAGAGCTGCTGTTCCCGGCGATCAACGTCAACGACTCGGTCACGAAGTCGAAGTTCGACAACAAGTACGGCTGCCGCCACTCCCTCATCGATGGGATCAACCGCGCCACCGACGTCCTCATCGGTGGGAAGGTCGCTGTGGTCTGCGGCTACGGCGACGTCGGGAAAGGTTGCGCCGAGTCCTTGCGCGGCCAGGGGGCCCGGGTGGTCGTCACCGAGATCGACCCGATCTGCGCGCTGCAAGCGGTGATGGACGGCTACCAGGTCGCCACACTGGAGGATTTCGTCGGGGTGGCTGACATCTTCGTGACGGCCACCGGTAACCGGTCGGTGCTCACGGCCGAGCACATGGCGGCGATGAAGCACCAGGCGATCGTCGGCAACATCGGCCACTTCGACAACGAGGTCGACATGGCCGGACTGGCGAAGGTACCCGGCATCGAGCGCGTCAACATCAAGCCCCAGGTGGACAAGTGGGTGTTCCCCGACGGCCATGCCGTGATCGTGCTGGCCGAAGGCCGGTTGCTCAACCTCGGCTGCGCTACGGGTCACCCGAGTTTTGTGATGTCGAATTCCTTCACGAACCAGACGATCGCCCAGATCGAGCTGTTCACGAAGACGGCCGACTACCCGACCGGTGTGCACGTGCTGCCGAAGCACCTCGACGAGAAGGTCGCCCGCCTGCATCTCGGGGCGTTGGGTGTCAAGCTGACGACGCTCTCGGAGGAGCAGGCCGCCTACATCGGCGTGCCGGTCTCAGGTCCCTACAAGAGCGACGCCTACCGGTATTGAGCGGGTGGCTACAGGCGGCTGTCAGCCAGCGCTTGCGCTTGCCAGTCACCGACGCCCGGCCGGAGCGCCGCTGTCACCGCAACTTTGCACTGTGCCGAGCACACGTGACAACGGCACCGGCGGCCGCACACCCCCTCCTCTGGAGGGGGTGTGCGGAGGCGGTGGCGAGTTGTCGGCTCAGGCCGCAGCCGACCCGGCCGCAGCCGTTGCGTCGTCGGCCGACGGCCCGCTGCCCTGCTCGCTGGCCGAGCCCGAGATCACCGGCTCGAGCGCTGCCGCTAGCACCTCACCGACGTTCGTCGCGAGGTGGAATGTCATCTCCTCACGCACGGCTTCGGGTACGTCCTCCAGATCCGGCCCGTTGCGCACGGGGAGCACGACCTCCCGCAAGCCGGCACGGTGGGCGGCGAGCACCTTCTGCTTGACGCCACCGATCGGGAGGACGAGGCCCTGGAGGGTCACCTCGCCGGTCATACCGACCGGCGAGCGGACCGGGCGCTCGGTCAGCAACGACACCAGCGCTGTCACCATCGTCACGCCGGCGGAGGGGCCGTCCTTCGGAACCGCACCCGCCGGTACGTGCACGTGGAAACGCCGACTGTCCAGTGCGTGGGCATCGATGCCGAGTTCCTTCGCGTGCGAGCGTACGTAGGACAAGGCGATCTCGGCCGACTCCTTCATCACGTCACCGAGCTGGCCGGTGAGCACCAGGCCCTCCGGTCCGTCCATCGACGTGGCCTCGACGTAGAGGACGTCGCCACCGGAGCCGGTGACGGCGAGGCCGGTCGCGACCCCGGGCACCGCCGTCCGGTCGGCGGCCTCGAAGAAGAAGCGTGCCCGTCCCAGCCATCCACGCACGTCGCCGGCGTCGACGAGGACGGAGGCTTGGATCGCACCGGAGGCGAGTTTCGTGGCCACCTTGCGCAGCAGCCTGCCGAGCTCACGCTCGAGCGACCGGACTCCGGCCTCGCGGGTGTAGTCGGCGATGATCGTCCGGACGGCGTCGTCAGTGACGTCGACCTCGCCATCGCGGAGCGCCGACCGCTCGATCTGGCGAACCAGGAGGTGGTGGCGAGCGATGGCAACCTTCTCGTCTTCGGTGTAGCCGTCCAGCCGGATGACCTCCATCCGGTCGAGCAGTGGCGAGGGGATCGTATCGACGACGTTGGCGGTCGCGATGAACAGCACCTTCGACAGGTCGAGCTCGACCTCGAGGTAGTGGTCACGGAACGTGTGGTTCTGCGCCGGGTCGAGCACCTCGAGCAAGGCTGACGAGGGGTCGCCTCGGTAGTCCGAGCCGAGCTTGTCGATCTCGTCGAGCAAGATGACCGGGTTCATCGTCCCCGCCTCTCGGAGCGCTCTCACGAGGCGACCGGGCTGAGCGCCGACGTAGGTTCTCCGGTGCCCGCGGATCTCCGCCTCGTCGCGCACCCCACCGAGAGCTACGCGTACGAACGACCGGCCGAGGGCGCGCGCCACCGACTCGCCGAGTGACGTCTTGCCCACGCCAGGAGGCCCCACCAGCGCCAGGATCGCGCCGGCGCCCCTAGTTCCTTTCACAGGCGTGAGACCGCGCTCGATCTGCAGCTTGCGGACGGACAGGTGCTCCAGGATGCGGTCCTTCACGTCGCGCAGGCCGTCGTGGTCCTCTTCGAGGATCCGGCCGGCCTCGCCGATGTCCAGGCGGTCTGCCGATTCCTTGCCCCAGGGGAGCTCGAAGACGGTGTCGAGCCACGTCTGGATCCACCCGTGCTCGGGGCTTTGCTCGCTCGTGCGCTCCAGGCGACCGATCTCCTTGAGGACCGCCGCTCGCACCGCCTCGGGCAGTTCGGCCGTCTCCAGGCGCGTGCGATAGCCGTCCGGGCCGGTGACCTCTCCGTCGTCGGAGAGCTCACCGAGCTCCTTGCGGATGGCATCCAACTGCCGCCGGAGCAGGAACTCCCGCTGGGTCTTCTCCATTCCCTGCTCGACGCTTGTCTTGATCTGGTCGCGAAGCGTCAGATCGGCGAGGGTGTCCCTGGCGGACGCGAGGACGAGACGCAACCGCTCTTCCAAGTCAGTCGTCTCGAGCACCTTCATCTTCTCGTCAAGTGACAGGTCGGGCGAGTAACCGGCCAAGTCGGCGATTTGCGACGGGTCCGTGACCTCACGGAGCCGCTCGGCCATCCGGCGGGCGCCGCGGGACAGCAGGATGTTCTCCAGGACTGCGCGGTACTCGCGCGCCAGCTCCTGTGCCGTCGTCGATGCGGGCGGCTCACTGATCGGGTCGACCTGCATCCACAGCGCCTCACCCGTTCCGGGGACGACCGCACCGATGGCCGCGCGCTGCTGGCCCTGTACGACTGCAGCCAGTGGCCCGCCCGGAAGCTCGCCCGTCTCGAGGATCGCCGAGATCACGCCGATCGTGGCATAACGCCCCTCGACCCGCGGGACGATGACGAGCCGTCCACCGGCGGCGCCGGCCGCGTCCACGGCAGCCCGCGCCTCGTCGGTCTCGAGCGCCAGGCTGAACACCATCCCGGGCAGCACGACGCCGGAGGTGAGGGGAAGTAGCGGCAGGGTTTGCTGTCCGTCGAGCTCAGCCACGGTGACTCCTTTGTTGCTCATGCAAACAACGGCCACTAGGCGCGGTATTCCGGGCGGGACGAGCCTCCGTCGGCTGAGCGAACCAGGGAAGGCCTGGGGCCTCGTCGTTGTTGTCCCCAAGCGTGATGAGAGGGATGAACGCCGGCGGTGGAGGCGGCCCCGCGAGCTGGGGCCTGATGCGCTCGTTCCGTCGCGACGAGAGCGTGAAGAACAGCCGGCTGCCCAAGGGCATCGTGAAGCGCATCGCCGGCTTCGCCAAGCCCTACCGTCTCCAGCTCGGCGTCTTCTTGGTGCTGATCGTCATGAGCGCTCTGGTCGGAGCTGCCAACCCACTCATCCTCCGGGCGATCATCGACAACGGAATTCGTGAGCATCACCCCGGCGAAGTGATCGTGCTTGCTCTCATTGTCGCCGGGCTCGCCGTCGTGAGTGCCGGCTTGACGCTGTGGCAGCGGTGGATTTCCGCACGCATCGGCGAGGGCCTCATCTACGACATGCGCACGAAGGTCTTCACTCACGTCGGTCGCATGCCCGTCGCCTTCTTCACCCGAACTCAGACCGGCGCCCTCGTCTCCCGCCTCAACAACGACGTGCTCGGTGCACAGCAAGCTTTCACCGACACGTTCTCGTCCGTTGTCGGCAACCTCATCACGGTCGTCGTGACGCTGGCGGCCATGTTCGTCTTGTCCTGGCAGATCACGTTGCTGGCTCTGGCGATGCTGCCGGTGTTCGTCTTCCCGTCCCGCTGGGTGGGCCGGCGCCTTCAGGCACTTACTCGGGAGAGCTACTCGTTGAACGCCGAGATGAACACGACGATGTCGGAGCGGTTCAACGTCTCCGGCGCCCTCCTCGTCAAGCTCTTCGGTGACCCGAGCTCCGAGACGAACGTCTTTGACCGCCGCGCAGGCCGGGTGCGTGACATCGGCGTCACCCAGGCGATGTACGGCGGCATCTTCATGACATCGCTGCTGCTCACGGCGTCACTGGCGACGGCTCTCGTCTACGGTTGGGGCGGCGTAGAGGCTGCCAAGGGCCTGCTGCTCGTCGGTACTGTCGTCGCCCTGACCCTCTACCTCAACCGGCTCTACGGTCCATTGACGGCGCTCTCGAACGTCCAGGTGGACGTCATGACCGCCCTCGTGTCCTTCGACCGTGTCTTCGAGGTGCTCGATCTCCCGCCGATGATCGACGAGCGCCCAGATGCCGTCCCCGTGCCCCGCGGCCCGGCCACGATCGAGTTCGACCACGCCGACTTCAGCTATCCGACGGCCGAGGAGGTCTCGCTCGCCTCCCTCGAGAGCGTGGCGGTTCTCGACCAGGCTCCTTCCCAACAGGTCCTCTACGACGTCTCCTTCCGCGTCGAACCTGGTCAGATGGTGGCTCTCGTCGGTCCGTCAGGAGCAGGCAAGACGACGATCAGCCACCTGGTACCCCGGTTGTACGACGTCACTGCCGGGGCCGTCAAGGTCCACGGCATCGATGTCCGCGACGCCACAATGAAGTCCCTTCGAGCGGCCATCGGTGTCGTGACGCAGGACGCACACCTGTTCCATGAGACGATCCGCTCGAACCTGCTCTATGCCAAGGCAGACGCCACCGAGGAGGAGCTGCGGCAAGTGCTCGCCTCCGCCCAGATCCTGCCGTTGATCGACTCTCTGCCGGACGGTCTGGACACGGTCGTGGGTGACCGCGGTTACCGGTTCTCCGGGGGCGAGAAGCAGCGGATCGCTATCGCTCGCCTCCTCCTCAAGGCGCCCGACGTGGTCGTGCTGGACGAGGCGACGGCGCATCTCGATTCCGAGTCGGAACTCGCCGTCCAGCAAGCCCTGGCGACTGCGCTCTCAGGGAGGACCTCGATCGTGATCGCACACCGACTGTCGACCGTGCGGGACGCCGACCTGATCGTCCTGGTGGACGAAGGACGGATCGTCGAGCGCGGCACGCACGAGGAACTGCTCGAGCGAGGGGGCCTGTACGCCGAGCTGTACCACACGCAGTTCGAGGACCAGGAGCAACGCGCCGCCGCTGGGTAGTATCCGGCGCTCACGAGACGCCGAGCGTTACTCGGCTCGCGCCTCCTCCTCTGGCCAGACCTCGGCCTCGGGGGGCGGTCATCGACGAATGTCTCCGGCGGGAGAACTCCGGCAGCCCGACGAGCCGGGTGCTCTCGCCACAGTCACAGCAATTTGCAACGAAGCGTGGCACGATATCCGACGGGACAACCGACCGCCGACTTTTGGGGAGGCCACAGCATGGCAACACCAAGTGCTGAAGTGCCCGCCGAGATCCTTCCTGCAGATGTTGGTCTCAGGCGGGAGATGGGGTTGATTGGCGCAACTTGGGCATCCGAGACGTCGATCATCGGTTCCGGTTGGTTGTTCGGAGCGCTCTACGCCGCGCAGCTAGCGGGGCCCGCCGCTGTCGTGGGCTGGGTCATCGGTGGGGTAGCGGTAATCATCCTGGCGCTAGTCCATGCCGAGCTCGGGGGGATGTATCCGGTCAGTGGCGGCACTGCTCGATTCCCGCACTTCGCCTTTGGCAGCGTCGCCGGAACGTCCTTCGGATTCTTCTCTTGGCTACAGGCTGTCACGGTGGCGCCGATCGAGTGCTTCGCCGTGTTCCAATACGCCTCCTACTACTGGCACGGCGTCTACAACCCGACCACTGGCAACGTCACCGGTCTCGGTTTCGCAATGACGGTCGTGCTCATGGCGATCTTCACAGCGGTGAACTTCTTGGGGATGCGGTTGTTCTCCCGTGTGAACAACGTGATCACGTACTGGAAGGTCGCGATCCCGATACTGGCAATTATCGTTCTGCTGTTCAAGTTCCACGGTGGCAACTTCAGCTTCACACCCCACGGCGCAGCGGGCGGGTTCATGCCGTACGGGATCAAGGCTGTGTTCAGCGCGATTCCGTCTGCCGGCATCGTCTTCGCCTACCTTGGATTCGAGCAGGCTGATCAGTTGGCCGGTGAAGTGAAAGACCCGCAGCGCAACCTGCCGCGGGCAATCATCTTCTCCATCCTGCTCGGAACCGTGATCTACATCCTGCTGCAGGTCGTGTTCATCGGAGCGGTGCCAAGCACCGTGCTCTCGCACGGGTGGGCCGCCATCAGCAACAAGCCCATCCTGGCGGGTCCGTTCGCTGGTCTCGCAGGAGTAGTCGGGCTTGGCTGGCTGGCGACCATCCTGCGGATCGACGCTGTCATCTCGCCGTACGGAACCGGCCAGATGTACGAGACTTCGACTTCCAGAGTCGGCTACGGCCTTGCACGGAACCGGTACTACCCGCAGATCTTCACGAAGGTCAGCAGCCAGGGCGTGCCGTGGGTGAGCTTGATCTTCGCTTTCCTCGTTGGGTTGGTCTTCCTGCTGCCATTCCCCAGCTGGCACGCGTTGGTGGGGCTCGTTACATCCGCCTCCGTGCTGATGTACGCCGGCGCGCCGCTGTCCATGGGTGCATTCCGCAAGCAGGTGCCAGACCACCACCGGCCGTACCGCATGCCGGGCGCCGAGGTGCTCGGACCGATCGCTTTCGTCGTCGCCAACATGATCATCTACTGGTCTGGCTTGACGGTCATCTGGAAGCTCGGCGTCGCGATCGTGATCGGATACGTGCTGATTGGGATCTCTATGGCCCTCGACCAGGAGCGGCCTCCCCTCCACTGGAAGGCCGCATCGTGGCTCCCGGTGTATCTGATCGGTATGGGCATCATCTCCTGGCAGGGCCAGTACAGCGGGGAGACCTCGACGGCCGCTCCTCTCAACACTGGGCACATCCACTTCTGGTGGGACATGGTCGTCGTGGCCGCGTTCAGTCTCGTCATCTACTACTGGGCCCAAGCGTCCCGGCTGCCGAGGGAGGAGATGCTGGAACTCGTCAACCGGCAGTCGGCAGAAACCAGGGACGAGCAAGATCTGGGCATCGTCCCCTAATCCTGGCGATTCAGCGGAGTTGCCACGGCGCCAGGACGTGGCACTGTCCGGTCCGGGGCGTCGGACTGATTCGCCCAGGGCCGTGGTAGGGGTCTGCTCCATACGGTCGGCCCGATCCGCAGCACGCGAACCTGGGCCGACCGTCTCGGATGTCGACTATTCTGAGCCGTCTACGCGGGCGTAGTTCAGCGGCAGAACATCAGCTTCCCAAGCTGAGAACGCGAGTTCGATTCTCGTCGCCCGCTCTCGCTATAAGTCCTGTTCACAGCCCATTTCAAGGACTCCGACACAGTGCCTGGTTGAGAGTGATCGCGCGTTCATCGCGCGCGCTGCATTGCGCGTCGCGCGATGTGTGCACGACTTTGGCGGCTTTGCGAGATCGGACTCCGCCGCGGTAATCGCCTGGTCCGGTCGAGACATCTGCCGAGCGCTCGAAGGAATTCGGACCACTGAGGCTATCGATCCGGAGATGCCGATAGAGGGCGTCGATGCGCGAGCGCGTTGAACTGCGCCGGCCTCCTACCCTGAGCCGCGCCCCCAGCGCAGGAAATACGCGAAAAACGGATCTGCAATGTAGAGCGTTGAGAGTTCTGTGTCGTAGTCGAGAACAGGCTCCCCCTCGATGTTGTCCCGGGAGATCCGTGCCATTTCTTCGAGTACGCGCGTGACTTCGTGCCGTTGCGGAGGCTCTTCGATCACGCTACGGATCGCTGCTCGGAGTTGTTCGTACGTGAGTTCTGTCAGTGGTCCCGTTTCGGCGATAGCCGCGAGCACGACGCCGTAGATGTCAGTCGTCTGTCCAGTTGCCAGTTCCCGAGATTTACGGTCGGCGCGTTGTCTCGGGCCCCGAGCCAGGAGGTCAAAGGCAGCCTTCGACGCCGCCGAACCGCGGGCTCGAAAGAATGGATCCCACTCGGGGGCTCGCAATTCGACCGCGGCCGGAGCTGTCTCCCGGATGCCGTTGTCCTTTCCCAGCTGCAGACAGAAGTCTTGCATTAGATGAGGCGACGAGAAGCTCTCCCTCGCAAGGCGCCGAGCTAGCGCGCCTCCGGGATCAACTGCGTTCAAGACCTCGAACCCGCGGGCGGCGATTCTTTCGAGTTCATTGTCTGCCCAGAAGTTGATGCTCAGCTGCTCGACGCGCCCAGTCATTTCTTTCTCGACACGCACTGCGTCGTAGGCGCGGTGAGGAACCGATGCGAAAACAACAGGCAGCCCGTTAAAGACCAGATCCTTTAGCCCTCGGACGACCTGAAGCTGAAGCTCCGGCGAGATGTAGTGAAAATC